>DATENA010000240.1:0-12447 GCA_035275285.1 Fibrobacteria bacterium
CCCCATGCTCTTTGAAGATCCGGCCGGGATCGGCGGTTCCGGATACCAACGCCTCGGCCCCTTGGCAAGTTCCCTGATTTCCGCGGTTCCGGATGTTCCGGGTCCACGTCGGGGGAAGCTTTTTTTACTTTTCCGGTTTCACCTGGTACGCCGCCGGGTGGTTTCCCAGGGGGTGGGGGGCCCGTTGCCGGCGTACATCGTCCATCCGTTTCCGAGGCTGCCATGAACGTTCGCGAGTTCCTCCGGTATTTCTTCCTGGCCTTGTGCGCCTTCGGCTCCCTCCCTGCCGGCGCCGCCTCCGCGCCCGCCTCCGATGCCCTGGACCAAAAAGGGATCCACGCGGAGTACAACGAGGGGAACTTCGAGACGGTGACCGCGAGCCTGGAGACCTTCATGGCCCGCCATACGACCTACAGCCTGGAGGACAGCATCTTCATCGCCAAGCACCTGGCGGTGGTCTATTCCGCCAATCCCCAGACCCGGGAAAAGGGGAAGTATTACATGTACCGCCTCCTGGCCCTTTTGCCTTCGGCCAAGCTGGTGGACATGTACGTGAGCGACGAGATCGATCGCATCTTCGACAAGGTCAGGGAGGAATTCCTGAGCCGCCAGAAAGCCTTCGGGGTGGACGCTTCCCGCTTAAGCATCCCGGAGCGGCCGTCCTATAAGGACGAGCGCGAGGCCCGTTCGGCGGACAATGCCGCGGGGGCGAAGGCCGGCAAGCAAAAGGCCGGATACATTCTCGCCGGAGGCGCGGCCCTGGTAGGCGTGGGTCTGGCCGCCTACCTCGTATTCGGCGATTCCCCCAGAACCACCGAGAAGACATATGTGGTCCCGTAAGCGTACCGGACTTTCCCTATCGGTGGCCGCCGGCGCGGCCCTGTGCTTGTGGGCCTGCCATTTGACCGCCGACGAGACCGTCTTCATGAACGTCAGGGCGGATTCTTCCTGGACGGCCTTCGACAGCATCCAGGTGATTCTGGAAAAGACGGACGGCACACCGCTGGACACGCTCTTCCACGGCGTGCTGACGTCCCCGGACCAATTGAAGAAGCTGCCGGCCCAGGCTTATGACGGCGGCCAGGCGCGCGTGGTTCTGATCGGGTTCCAGGGCGGGAAGCCGGCGAAGACCGAGACCCGTCATTACGATGGGCGCGCCCAGAGCGAAACCGAACCCAAGACCGTGGTGATCAATCCGCCGGATTCCAAGGACACCAATTCCTTGGACATCCGT
Organism: Fibrobacteria bacterium; assembly: GCA_035275285.1. Classification (GTDB taxonomy): domain Bacteria; phylum Fibrobacterota; class Fibrobacteria; order UBA11236; family UBA11236; genus Chersky-265. The sequence continues at coordinate 1,235 of DATENA010000240.1, forward strand.
CCCGACACCCTGAGGCTCTTTACCGGCGGGCCGGCCGGCGCCCTGCTGCCGGCCGGCCAGGCCTGGGCGGGCAAGCCCCTGGAATGGTCCACGTCCGACCCGAAGGTGGCGACCGTAGCGGGCGGCGTGGTGTCGCCTATCGCCCCCGGCGAGGCCTGGATCGCCGCCCTGGCCGCCAACCAGGCCAAGGACTCGGCCAGGATTACCGTGGTGGCGGACATGCCCATGATCGACGCCGGCCGGGACACCGCGGTGTCCCTCAACGCCACCGTGGCCTTCAGCATCAAGGTCACCCAGGAGTTCGGGACCATCGCGGCCTTCAAGTGGAGCCTGGACGGAGATACGGCCTGGGACGATTCCGCCACGGGGTTCCCCGCCGATAAGCAGATCTTCACCACCACGGCGCGCAAGTTCACGGCGGCCGGCAGCCTCACTCTGCGTTTCTACGTGCGCGACGGCGAAGGCAATCCGGCTACGGCCACCCGTCCCCTTACCGTCTCCAGCCAGGTCCCGAAGATCACTTCGCTGGAGAAGAGCGCCGAGATCAAGGTGGGCGACTCGGTGGCCTTCACGGGCAAGGCCGAGATCAATTCCGGCACCCTCCGGAAATACGCCTGGAATTACGGGGACGGTTCCCCGGAGGCCGCCGGCGATCTGGCCGGCGTTTCCGCCACCATCCCGGGCGGGCACCGTTTCGCGAAGGAAGGCAGCTTCACGGTGAGCCTGAGGGTCGAGGACAACCTGGGCGTGGCCGTGTCCGCCCAGGTGGACGTGACGGTCGGCAAGTCCCAACCTCCCGTGATCACGTCCTTCGCGCCGGGGGACACCGGCATTTCCATCAAGGACTCGCTGACCTTCATCGCCAAGGCCGCTTCCCAAGCGCCGCTGAAATCCTTCACCTGGGATTTCAACGGGGACGGCACCGTGGACGAGACCGGGATCCTTTCCGGCGTGGCCGCCACCATCACGACGGGGCACCGCTTCCCCAACGCCGCCACCTTCACGGTTATCCTGAAGGTGGCGGACGACCAGGGGGGAATCGCCACCCGGCAAGTGGCCGTGAACGTGGCGACCGATCCCCCCGTGGTCGACGCGGGCAAGGACACCACGGTCGCGGCCGGCTCGCGCGTCAACCTGCACGGCAAAGCCAACGACGGCCTGGGGCGCATCGCGAAGATGGAATGGAAGATCGGGACCGGCGACTATGCCGTGGTTTCGCAGGCCGACACCTCCTTCACCGCGCCGGCCGAGGGCGGAGTCGTGATGATGTGCTGGTTCCGGGCCACTGACGACGACCAGCAAGCGAGGACCGATTCGGTGGCCGTGACGATCTCGCCTTCGGCCGATGCGAACCTCGCTTCCCTCGCGCTCGCATCCGGCATCCTTTCCCCTTCCTTCGAGGCCGGAACGACCGATTACTCGGCTTCGGTGGCCAATACCGTTACTTCCATGACGATTACTCCCAAGACGGCGAATGCCGGCGCGACCCTCAAGGTCAACGGGACCACGGCCGCGAGCGGGTCGGCCTACGGCCCCATCAACCTGGCAATGGGCGCCAACGTGATAACCCTCGAGGTGACGGCCCAGAACGGGACCAAAAAGACCTATAAAATAACCGTTACCCGCCTCGCGCCGGCCAATGCCGATCTGAAGGACTTGTCCGTGGAGTCGGCCACCTTGGTCCCCTCCTTTTCGCCCACCACTACCAGCTATTACGTCACGATGCCTAATGACCAGTCCATCGTGAAGATCAAGGCCACCTCCGCCGACGGCGGGGCCAGCGTGTATTGCCTGGGCGACATGGCCCCGGGCGTGGCCCAATCCATCTTCGTCTATCCGGGCTCCACTCCGCTCTACATCACGGTGAGGGCGGCGGATGGTACGACGCAGAAGGCCTATACCCTTACGGTTTACCGCACCGCCGACGCGGCCACGCGCATCGGCTACGCCTGGGTCGACGACTTCTCCGCCAACCATGCCCTGGGCCCGACCCATACCTACAATTCCGCGGCGGGTGCCATCGCCTTCACCCGCAGCGCGCTGGGCAAATACAAGGTGACCTTCTCCTCCTTGGGCGGCGGGGGCGCCATGGTCGGCGGCAACCTGCAGGTTACCGCATACGGCGATTCGGCCTCTTATTGCAAGATCAACCATTGGGACGGGGGCGGCGCGGATTTCGACGCCTTCGTGGACTGCTACAACGCGGCCGGGGCCCCTCACGACGATCGCTTCGACCTGCTGGTCAATTGGCCGCGCTCGGCCGCCATGGGCATCAGCGGCTACGTGCGCACCGATACCCCCGACAAGACCTCGACCCCGGATCCCTTCCATGCCTTCAATGCGGGCGATAAGCCCGTGATCTCGCAATGGTCGAACACGGGGAAGTACATGTTGAACTTCCAGGGGCTGGACGCCTCCAACGCGCGTCCCATGAACGGCCTGGTCACGGCCTATGGCGCGGGCAACGAATGGTGCAACCAGTCCGTGATCGACGGGCCCTTCGAAGGGAGCAATTGGCGCTTCTCCGTCAATTGCTACACGCCCGCGGGCGCGCCCGTGAACGCCAATTTCTCGGCGCTCCTCAATGAACCGCTGATGGGGAGCAATCCCCATGTCATGGCATACGCTTACGTCACCCACGATATCCCCATCGGGACGCCGCAAACGATCAGCAACAGGTACACCGCATCCGGCACCGGGACCCCCATCACGGTCACACATTCAGGCACGGGAGCCTACAACGTGACCTTTACCGGTATCGGCGCAATCAATCCGGCCCGCGGCGGACATGTCCAGGTGAACGCAGTGGAAACCGCCACCCGCTGTAAGGTCGCGGGCTGGGGCGGGAATCCGGACCTGACGGCCAACGTAAGATGCCATGGCGTGAACGGGGCCCTCACCGACTCGCAGTTCATGATTTGGGCCCTGCAATAGGCCGGGGCGAAGCACCCTGCCAAGGCCCCCGGCGCGCGGCCCCGGGGATTTCTCAGGGCCTGCCGAGCTTGGAAAAGGCGGAATCGTTGAAGGCGTCGTCGAAGACCGCCATATTGGGATAAGCGAATCCCATCACCGCATCCCACATCGGCTTGTGTTCCATGCACAGGTATTGGAACACGCTCCCCCGCCAAGGCTCCAGGGCCTGGAGCGCATTGCGGTACAGCTTCTCGCGCACGGCGAAGGCGTAGGTGATCTTGCCGTCGGGCGTGGTCTCCGTTTCCATCTGCAATAGCTTGGAGTGGCGATACTTCAGCCTGAAGTCCTGGGCGAACCCCTTCAGCAGGGTGATGCATCCCAGGGAGATCCACAGCACTTCCTCCGGGCGGAAGGCCGCCATCACCCTGGCGATCAAGGCCTGGTACCCGGCTTCCCAACCTTCGAAATAGAACATGGGATGGAAATGGAATCCCACCTTCACGCCTTTGTCGGCCACGGCCCGGGCCGCTTCCAGGCGTCGGTCCAGGGAGGCGGTCTTATGCTCTTCGTTGGCGATGATGACCTGCGGGTTCAGCGACCAGGTGCAGCATACGTTGGCGGGGACGCCGTTCTCCAGGATCCAGCCCACGTTGGCGGACTTGGTCTTGAGCTCCAGGATGGCGTTGGGATTGTCCCGGGCGAAATCGCACAGGTCCCGGAGGATATCGTTCTTGTTGCCCCAGAGCAGGGAATCCGAATACTCCCCGGTGCCGATGCGGTAGCGCTTTTCCGGGACGAGCCGGATTTCCGCCAGCTTGTCCTTGAGATTGACCGGCACCGCGATGACGGCTTCATCGTAATGGTTCTGCAGCACGCAATAGGAGCAGGCCATGGCGCAATTGTCCACGATGTTGAGCACCTTGAGATTGCAGCATACCGCTTTTTCCGAAGCGGCGGGACAGAGGCGGAAGATGCGCCCCTTGAGTTCCTTTTCCGCGAACTTGTGCGCGGGCAGCTTTTCCTTGGGGCTTTCCACGGGATACGCTTTGGCCTTGGCCGCCAGGCCGTCATAGGTCTTTTGCAGGGAGCGGAACAGCCGGTCGCCGCGCTGCCGCGGATTGATTCCGGCCGATCCCAACGCTGCGGCCGGTACGGCGGATTCCAGGGCGGAAGCCAGGTCCGAACGCCAGGACGATTCGCCCCAGGCGGCGCAGTCCAGGCTCCAGCGCGCGAACAGGCGCAATTGCTGGAACGAGAAGGCGAACTCGCGCTCCAGGCGGAAAAGCAAGGCCACGTCCTCCGGGGCCAGCAGGGCGCGCGTCTCCGCGTCCACGGCCGCCAGGGCCTTGGGGCCGGAGCCAAGGGTTTCGGGGGTCATGCGGGAAAAGGTACAAAAGGAATCCCCCGCATCCGCCGGGATCCTATTTCCAGGCCTTGGCGAAGGCGGCCTCGTCGAAACCCACCGTGCTTTTGGACCCGTCCGTCACCAGGGGGCGCTTGAGCAGGCGGCCGTTCCCCGCCAGCATGGCCAGGATCTGGGCCTCCGTCATGCCGCCCACCTTGTCCTTGACGTTGAGTTCTTTGTACTGGACGCCGCTGGTGTTGAAGAACTTCTTGAGTTCCGCCCCGCTTTGGCCGACGATTTTCTTCAGAGCGGCCTGGGAGGGCGGCGCTTCCGTGATGTCGACGAACTCGTAGGGTCGGCCCAGTTTCGCCAGGGCCTTTTCCGCCTTGCGGCAGGTATCGCATTTCTTGTACCCGTAGAATTTCAGCATGGATCCACCCTTCTTGTCCGGCAGGAATAATAGCAGCGGAACCGCCCCGCGCCAAAGGCCTGGGACCCAGGTATCGGGGCGTGAGGGTGCGCAACCTCGAGGCGTGCGCAGTCTCGCCCGGGTCCCGGCCTCCGGGGCCGGTCACCGGCCCCGGTTGCTATCTTGTAGGCCACATGGAAAAGCGCATCGGACCCATCGATAAAATGCACACGCAGGCGGGCGACGTCGTCCGCTATGCCCTTCCCGTCGGGGAGGCCAGGATTTCCCTGAATCCCCTGGTGGGCAAGCCGATCCGCTTCAAGCATACGGGGCGCATCTTCTGCGTCCATTGCGGCAAGGCCACCAAGTCCAGCTTTTCCCAGGGCTACTGCTTCCGCTGCATGCAGACCCTGGCGCAATGCGACATGTGCATCCTCAAGCCCGAACTCTGCCACCATCACCTCGGCACCTGCAGGGAACCGGAATGGGGCGCGGCCCATTGCATGGTGGATCATACCGTCTATCTGGCCAACTCTTCCGGGATCAAGGTCGGCATCACCCGTTCGCGCCAGATGAAGACGCGCTGGATGGACCAGGGAGCCGTGCAGGCGCTGCCCATCGTGCGCGTCAAGAACCGGTTGGACTCCGGCAAGGTGGAAATCGCCCTGGCCAAGGCGCTTCCGGACAAGACCAATTGGCGCCTGATGCTGCAAGGCAAGATGGAAACCTTGGACCTGAAGGCGAAGCGGGACGAAGTCTTTTCGACCTTGGCCGCGGAGCTGCCCGGGGAGAAGCTCTTCGAGGAAGAGCATGCCTTCGCCTATCCCGTGCTCGCCTATCCCACCAAGCTCACCTCGCTCAACCTGGACAAGCAGCCGGAAGTCGCCGGGGACCTGCTCGGCATCAAGGGCCAATACCTGATCCTGAGCACCGGCGTGATCAACATGCGCAAGTACGGCGGGTACGAATTGGAGTGGGAATCGGAATCGGTGGCGGAGGAAGCGCCTTCGCCGGCGGAAGTCCCGCCGGTTGCCTCTGCTGCCGCTACTGACGGGACGGCGATGCCGCTTCCGGCGGCCCCGGAGCCCTTGCCCGGTCCCATGAAAGCCGCGGCGGGAGAAGCGGCGACGCAGATCAGCCTGCTTTGAGGTGTTCAAAACCGATATCCGCCGTCAACCTCGGATTGGAATGGATTCCTACGGCCCAGCCACCAATGAGCAGATACTTTACTTTACGAGAATTCAGATACTTCAAAAATTCTTTGAAGTCTTCCGGTAGTTGCCTTTCGGCCATAAAAGCATTCCCTAAGAAAGGTTATCGTGCTTGATTTTTGTTGATAACTCATTTTCCGCAATTCGAGCGTTTCCGCCTTTTCGGCAGCTTTGAAGCTTTCGAATCCCCAGACCTTCTTGTCCAACTTCATATCGGGAAGCATAGCATTTCGGCAACCGGCATCCTGCGGGATCGGGGGAAAAATCCTCTTGCCCTCCCCGGGAACCCGCGGTACCTTAGGCGTAACTTCCTCCGTATTCCGCTACGTACCCCGCACCTTCGCCACCGCGCCCGCCGCCGCCAGCAACAGGATGAAGGCGGCCACGATGGTGGGGCCCGCCGACCAGTCCAGCCGCAGCGAAACCTCCAGCCCCGCCAGGCAGCCCACCGTGCCGAAGCCCCAGCCGAAGGCCACCCGCTTCCACTTTCCGCCCACGGACAGGATGGAGGCCAGGGAGGGCACGATCAGGAACGCGAACACCAGCAACACGCCGGCCACCCGTACCGAGAAGGTGACGATGACTCCGAAGGCGGTGTAGAAGAGGAAATCCCACAGCCAGATCCTGCGCCCCTGGGCGCGCGCCGCTTCCGGCTGCTCGGTGATCTGGAACAAGGGTTTGCGGGAGGCCGCGAGGATCAGGGACACCAGCGCGCACAGGGCCGCGGCCAGCCCCAAGGTCCGCGGCGAGACCGTCAGGATGGAGCCGACCAGCATTTCCTTCAGCTCTTCCGAACCCGTGGCGGACTTCTCCAGCACGATCAGGGAAAAGGCCATGGCCCCGGCGTAGGTGACGCCGATCAAGGCCTCGATGGGCAGGGCCTTGCGGCCGCGGAACCAGGAGAAGAGCAGGGCCCCCAGCAGGGTGAAGGCCAGGGACAGGGCGAAGTTCTCCGCGGGATGGGTCTCGCCCAGGCCCAGGGTGATGCCGATGCAGGCGCCCAGGGAGGCGACCTGCGCCAGGGCGAGATCGACGAAGATGACGCCCCTGCGCACCACGTGGTAGCCGAAGAAGCTGAGCACCCCGGTCAGGAGCAGGCACAGGGCCAAGGCCGAAAGCGCGAAGGGATATTGCAGGAGCAGCATGATCAACCGCCCGCCTTGGCCAGGGCTTCGGTCATCGCGTCGAAATGCCGGAAATAATCCCCCGCGCCCGTGCCCACGCAAGAAGGCGTGAAGCGGTAGACCTTGATGCCCGTCTGCCGCTCCAGGAACCTGGGATCCGAATCCCCGTAATAGGGTTCCTGGATCAGCACCTTGGCCTTTCCGGCCTTGATGCGGTCCACCAGCTCCTGCAAATGCTTGGCGGTGGGCGGGATGCCCGGGAACGGTTCCACGTAGCCGACGATGCGGAGCCCGTAGGCCTTGGCGAAATAGACCCAGGAGGAGTGGTAGGTGACCACCGCGGAGCCTTTGAGGGGCGCCATGAGGCCGTTCCACGCGGCGATCTTCCGATCGCTCTCTTCCCTGAATTTCTTCGCATTGGCCGCGAACAGCGCGGCATGGGCGGGATCGGCCTTGGACAGCGCCTCCCGCACATGTTCGGCGATGAGGGGGCCGTTGGCCGGGTCCAGCCAATAATGCGGATTGCCCTGGGGATGCACGTCCCCCATGGACGCATCCACCTTGCCGGACGGCTTTTCCAGGACCTCCACGCCGGCCGAGCAATCGATCACGGCGAGCTTGTTGTTGCGGGAGCCTTCGATGATGGCATCGGCCCATTGGTCCAGGGCCAGGCCCGCCTTGAGGTAGACGTCCACCCGGGAGACCTTGATCATGTAGGACGGCAACACCTCCACGAAATGGGGGTTGGAGTTCGCCTTGGCGATGGAGAAGACCTCCACCTCGCCGCCGCCCACGTAGGAGGCGATGGAGGCCAGGTCGGTGAGGGAAGCGGCCACCTTGATTTTGGCCGCGACGGGCGCCGCCGCGAGCGCGGAGGAGAAAAGCAAGGCGCCCAGTTTTTTCATCGTATGCACGTGTTCCATGTTCATCTTCCTTTAGAATTGGTGGGCTTTGTGGGGGCCCATGCTGAACAAAAGCTGGAGGGAAACCGTATTCACGGGATCCGATCCCTCGGGAATGAAATGCTCGTACGCCACGCGGAGCAGGGTGCTTTCTTCCAGGACCGCATAGCCGGCGAAGACGCGGAAGGCCCGGTCCTCCATATCGGTCTCGTCCCCGGACTCCCATTGCTCGTAAAGGACGCCCCCGTTCCAGCGCGTATGGTAACGGTAGTCGGCGAAGGCCACGAAACCGGCCCGGTTGTGGGCGATGACCACGGAATCCCCTTCCACGACCTCGGGGTCCAGGTCCAGGAAGTCGCGGACCACGCCCTCCGCCTGGAGGGTGAGCTGGGAGGCGCCGGGCAGGTAGAACTTGGCCTTCACGTCGGCCCCGTACAGCTGGGACGACCCCCATTCCGGGGCTATCGACTTGCCCGTGGCCGCGGAAAGGCCCGTCTCCACCGCGCCGGTTTCCCCGATGAGGAAATCGTTGGCCCAGCGTCCCACCCAGCCCAGCCGCGTGAAGTCGCGGTCCGGATGGAACTCCTTGCCTTCGATGACGTCCGCGCTCAACGTGGAGGCCCAATCGCCCGGGGTAGGCAGGAGTTCCGAGACCTGGACGCCGGTCTCGTTGAAACCCTCCTCGCCTCCCGGCAGCAGGGAAACCAGGCTGCGGGGCGGATCGATGAAGGGATAGGCATGGGGGTGCATGGGATTGAGCTTGCCGAACCCCAGCCGGTACTTGCCCGCTTTCAGGGCCAGGCCCCAGGGCAGTCCCTTCACCACGGAGGCGTAGCCTTCTTCCATCGCGAAGCCGTCTTCGCTTCCGGAAAGGGTGAACCAGCCTTTGAGGAAAGGATTGAGATAGGCGTCGAGCACCAGTTCCATCTCGCCGCTGCGCAGGGTGGCCTCGTCGGCGGCGGACGAACCCGGATCATCGGTGTAACCCCCGATCACCTGGCCCAGGGCCGAGATGTCCGGGTTGGCCACGCCCGCCTGGGCGGGGTGGCAAAGGCAGAAGAGCAGGGCTGCAAGGGACGCCGGAAGCGCGGTGCGGACCGGCGTCCGGAAGCGGACCGGCGTCCGGAATCGGGCGCGCGGCATACCGCGCAGGGTGGGCATTCGGAAATGCATGGATCCTCCTGGAAAGTGGTGAACCGAAAATGGCGGGGAGGGATGCGCCCGGTATTCCGGACGTTACCTGATCGCCGCGGCCATGGCGGACGCGAAGGACGCGGACGCGGAACGGCGGGGGATCAGGAGCGGGATCGGTTCAGGCGGAGGGCGGAGCCCGGGAGGAGAAAGGCTGGAAGCGGGAAGCGAGGATGGGCGCCCACACGGCTTCGATCACCTGGACCGGGACGGTGGGGCTTTCCGGGCATACCAAGGGCTCCGGGACCACGTAGGGCTGGGCCGTTACGTGGCAGAGCTGGCATTCCGAATGGGACGGCGGATGGGATTTGCCGGAAGTCTCGTGCTTATGGGAGGTTCCCAGGTAGCCGAGCACTCCGAACAGGTATAGGAGAAAAGTCCCCAGCAGCAGCCGCTGAAGCTTTACCGGCGGATGACGGCGGCTTCCCATACCGCGAAGGAATATAAACTTACATTTGGCATTTGGCCATGTCCCGCTCCCCGAAACCGAAATCCCCCTCCAAGTCCGCGGGACGCCCATTACGCCCCAAGCTCAAAAAAGGCCGGTTCCGGCCCCTGCGCTGGATCCGCATCCTGGCGCTTGGCTTTTTCGCGTCCTCGGTCGCCGCGGTGCTGTTCTTCCGTTTCGTGCCCCCGCCCTTCACGCCTTTGATGGCCATCCGCTGTTTCCAGCAGGCCTTGGACGGGCATGTTCCGGCCCTGGACAAGGATTGGACCCGCCTGGAGAAGCTCTCCCCGCGCCTGGCCGAGGCCGTGGTCGCTTCGGAGGACCAGCGTTTTTTCAACCATCACGGGTTCGACTTCGAAGCCATCGGTTCCGCGTTCACCGTGAACGGGCGGGGCAAGCGCAAGCTGGGGGCCAGCACCATCACCCAGCAAACCGCCAAGAACCTGTTCCTGTGGCCGGACCGCAGTTGGACCCGCAAGGGACTGGAGGCGTATTTCACCTTCCTGCTGGAATTGCTGTGGAGCAAGCAGCGCATCCTGGAAGTCTACCTGAACGTCATCGAGACCGGGGACGGGGCCTACGGGGCGGAAGCGGCGGCGAGACGTTACTTCCAGGTTTCCGCCTCGGCCCTGTCCGGTCCGCAGGCGGCGCTGATCGCGGCGGTGCTGCCCAACCCGCGCGCCTGGTCCCCGGCTAACCCCACCGGATACCTGCGCCGCCGCCAGACCTGGATCCTGCGGCAGATGGATCATCTCGGGCCTTTGCCGGACGGCCTGTCCCGCCGCGGTCCCGGATCCGCGGAGGGCTACGCCTCTCCCCGCCCCCGGCCCGCACCCCGGAAAACGGACAGCGCCGTTCCCGCCGATTCGGAAGCGGGCCGGATGGCTCCTCCGGTTTCCGGCCCTTCCCCGGCCCCGGCGGACCCGCCTTTCCCGGAAGCCGCTCCGGAGGCGGAAAGCGTCCCGGCCGCCCCGCTTTCCCCGCTTCCGGCCGCCCCGGAACCGGATTCCGCCGAACCTGCGCCTCCCTGATCGCCCTTCGGTTTTCGGCTGCCGACCTGATGCGGCCGGCGCGGAAGGTTCCGCATCAATCCTTGTATTTGACGCCGCAGCCATAGGACGTGGTGGAAGCCGTTGCCACCGGCTTGCCCGCCAGACCCGCGTCCAGCGCGGCCTGCACGTAGTTCCTGGCCCCGGCGATGTCCTCCTGATCGGTGGAAGGCTTGTCGTCGATGGCGCCGGCGTAGATCACCTTGCCGTCCGGATCGATGACGAACATGCTCGGCGTGGTCTTGGCCTGGTAGGCGCGGCCCACCTTGCCGTCCGGATCCAGGAGATACGCGTCGGGCTGGGCCTTGAGATCGGCCATGCGCTTGGCCAGCTCCCGGCCCTCGAAATGGCCCTGCTTGCCGGGCGCGGAGGAATTGATGGAGAGCCAGACCGCGCCCTTTTCGCGCGAGGCCTTCTGGAGCGCCTGCATGTTGCCGGAGCCGTAATGCTTTTTGACGAAGGGGCAATCGTAGTTGACCCATTCCAGCACCACCCACTTGCCGCGGTATTCCGAAAGGGAATGGCTTTTGCCCGCCGCGTCCGGAAGGCTGAAGTCCGGGGCGAGGGCGCCGGGGCGCGGGGCCGTTGCGGCCGCCGCCGGAGCCGGCGTGGCCGCGAAGG
>DATENA010000241.1:0-8061 GCA_035275285.1 Fibrobacteria bacterium
TGCGCGTGAAGGGCTTTTGCAAAAAGCCCCATTCCCCGAATCCGTTCCGGCCGGGGGGATAGCCGGAGATGAACAGGGTCTTCAATCCCGGTTTCATGGCCAGCAGGGCCTTGGCCAGATCCTTGCCGCTTTTCTCCGGCATCACCATGTCGGTGAGGAGCAAATCGATGGCGTCCTTGTCGGTCTTCCATAGGGTTTCGGCCTCGCCGGGACGTCCCACGGCCTGCACTTTGTACCCCGCCGAGGTCAGGAACAACCGCACCAGCTCGCGCAGCTCCGCATTGTCCTCCACCAGGAGGATGGACTCCCTTCCCTTGCGGGCCTTGAGTTCCACCGGGGGCGGGGGCGCCACCTTGGCCCGGCTATGGGGGAACCGGATGGTCACCGTGGTGCCGTGGTCGGGTTCGGAGGCGATGGCGATGGTCCCTTTCATCTGCATCACGATGTCGGCGATGGTGGAAAGCCCCAGGCCGGTCCCCTTGCCGGGCTCCTTGGTGGTGAAGAAAGGTTCGAGGGCCCGTTCCCGGGTCGCCGGATCCATCCCCTTGCCCGTGTCCCGCACCTTGAGCTCCACCCAGCGCGAAGGCTCGCTCCCCGCCATGAGAGGATTGCCGGGGGCCTGCCGCGTCGAGAAGATCAGATCGCCGCCGTTGCCCATGGCGTCGCGGGCGTTCACGGCCAGGTTGAGCAGGATCTGCTGCACTTGGGCGCCGTCCGCCAGGATGACCGCCGGTTCCTCCGCCAGTTCCAGCTTGATGGAGATGTCCTCCCCGATCAGGCGGTCCACGATGCGGACGATGTCCCGGACGGCCGCGTTCAGGTCCAGGGCCGCGGGCTTGACCATCGCCTGGCGGCTGAAGGCCAGCAATTGCCGGGTCAGGGCGGCTCCCACGTCCGCCGCGTCGCGGATGCGGCGCAGGCGATCCTCGTCGTATTCCTCCAGCAGCAGATCCGCATTGCCGGTGATGACGGTGAGCAGGTTGTTGAAATCGTGCGCCACGCCGCCCGCCACCCGCCCCACCACTTCCATCTTCCGGGACTGGCGCAATTGCTCTTCCAATTGCTTGCGCTCCGTGACGTCCCAGACCGTTCCCAGGAACCCCTCCGCGCCGGTGATTTCGTCTTCCAGGCGCTTGGCCAGCACCAAGGTATGCCTCAGGGTCCCGTCCGTCCGGATGAACCGCAGTTCCACCGGCCCCACGCACCCCTTCTCGTACACGACTTCCCGGTGCTTGAAGAGCTTGGGCCTATCCTCGGGATGGAGCATGGATTCGAAAGTCCTCAGATCGAGGGTTGCATCCCGGGGCAATCCCAGGATGCGGTACAACTCCTCGGACCACTTCACCTCTCCGGTGCCGGGGTCGAGGAACCAGCTTCCCAGATGGACCGCCTTCTCGGCTTCGCTCAGGAGCGCCTCGCGCATCGGCAAGGGCGCGTCCACCGAGGCGGCCGCCCGGCGCAATTCCCGGATTTCCGCTTCGAGCTCGGCCACCCGGCGGCGCAAAATGGATTCCTCCCCGGCCGCCACGGCGCCTAGGCCGCTTTCGGTCGCGGATTTCTTCTGGAGCATAGGGTAGCGGGTCCTCCGGATGATGGCGATGCCGACCTGATTGTATCATTCGGAAGGCCCGAAAACAGGTGGATTTGGGGGGCGGTTTCCGGGACCCGCCACGCCTTTCGGGAATGCCCATTAATAATGGAGGTCCGGTGCGCCGGAAAGACCGTCCCAGGAGGGCGGGGCGTACTTTTTACCCCAGGCCCCGGGCACGCTTTTATCTTGAGATCAGAGTCCCTGATCGGGACCCCGGGCCCGATGCCGGGATTCGGCCTGCGGCCCGGACCCAATTCACCGCAAACAGAGGGGGTGCTCTCATGACGGAACGGAAAAACGGCAGGTTCGTGGCGGAAGAAAGGCGATCGTCCGGAGGGGGGGATTGGTCCCGATCCGGCCGCAGGGCGGAACCGGAAACCATCGCCTTGAACCGAATCCTGGGGAGCTTCTCCTTCCCCGCTTCCAAGGAGGCGATTACCCGGCAATTGGCCATCGATGCCTTCATCCATGACGGAGGCCGCGCCGCGGAGCTGCATGACCTGGTCGTCCAGCTCGACGGCGAATACTTCCGCGGCCTGGAAGATCTGCAAAAGGCCATCAAAGACCGGCACGCCTGGGAAAAGACCCACGACGTGCTCGCCTGATCGAAGGGCGTCGGGTCCCTCCGGCGCCGGGACCGCCTGGACTGGATCACCTGAACAGGTTGACGGTTTCGATGAGGAACAGGGCGATGATGATCCATTCCAGCATGTTGCTTTGCCGGAACTGGAGCAGTTCGGCGAAGAGTTCCAGGTTCTCCTTGATCTCCCGCAACTGGTAGTCCAGGGAGCGGAACCGCTCGAAGATGTCGAACGTCTTCTTCATGCCGCGATCGATCTTGTCCAGGTACTCGTTCTCCCAGGTGATGTCCGGCGCATCCATGATGTAGAGGTTGTCCACCAGGCGGTTGCGGATGCCCAGCGTCCTGCCGATGAATTTCTGCACGTTGCGGCGCGAGGTCTTGAGGCGCCCGTAGCGCTCCAGTTCCTGCGACACGCGCCCGGCCTCGGCCAGCAGGCGGTCCACCACGGCCTCGTAATGGTCCAGGGCCGCGGATTGCCCCACATAGAGCATGATGATGCGCAGCACGTCGGAATTGAAGGCCGGCAGGTGGATATCGTTGAACGTGAACCCCAGCTCCTGACCGTCCGCGTGCACCCGGAAATCCTCGCCCATGCGCTTGTCCAGCAGGTTCTCGCAGAAGGGGCGCAGCCTGTCGAGCACGGCCGCCATCTCTTCTTCCCCGTGTCCCGCGAAGGTCACCACTCCGTAATCCATCACGTACAGGTACCCTTCCTCCCGCTCCCCGGTGCCGTCCGGGGAGGCGGCCTTGCGGCGGTAGAACAATTCGCCCGGGGCCGCCGCGATCAGTTCCCCGGGAAACTCGGTCCGACAGCGCCGGATGTCTATGCCTTCGGCGATCTGGAAAGCCCGGATGGTAAGGATATGCCTGGTTTCGGTTTGCATGGTCCATCTAGTTAAACACTTTGCGGGCGATCGGGCAACGGGAATGTCACATCCGGGCCCGATCCCGGACTTATTGGTATTTTAACGGGGATGGGAAGGGAGTTGGAAATGGAAAGAAACGCACCCGCCACCGGGGATTCCCTCGAAGCGAGGGAATCCCTTGCGAAAAACACCGAACGGGCCACCTTCGCGGCCGGATGCTTCTGGGGCGTGGAAGAGACGTTCCGCCGCACTCCGGGCGTGCTGGCCACGGCCGTGGGCTATACCGGGGGATCCACCGCCGATCCGGATTACCGGGCCGTATGCACGGGCGCCACGGGACATGCCGAGGCGGTAGAGGTGGAATTCGATCCCGCCAAGGTGTCCTATGCGGACCTGCTGGAGATTTTCTGGGAGAACCACGACCCCACCACCCTGAACCGCCAGGGTCCGGACGTAGGCACCCAATACCGGTCCGCCGTGTACGTCCACGGCGAGGCGCAAAGGCTCGAGGCCCTGGCCTCGCGGGAAAGGCGGCAGGCCTCGGGAAAGCATCGCCGCCCCATCGTCACGGAGATCGCCCCCGCGTCCGCCTTCCACCGGGCGGAAGAGTACCATCAACGTTACCTGGCGAAGCGGGGAATGCCCGGTTGCCACATTTAAGAGAGTTCAAAGGGCAAAATTCGGAAATCCCGTATTTTCCCAAGCTGAAAAACGCCGGAATGGCCATATTTGTATCTTTACCCCTTCCCTAAAGAAAGGCTCCCATTGTCGGCCCAAACCCTGCTGCTGAACTGGTTGAAACCCCGCTTGGCCCCGGAGTCCCTGGCCTGGCTGGAGGAAAAAGCCGCCTTGCTGGCCACCGGCGCCCCGGAAAAAACCGTCTCCCTGGCTTTCAGCATGGCCTTGCGCTATTCCGGCAAAGCGCCCCTGGCCCTGGACGCCGCCGCCCTGAAAGCCGCCCGGACCGAAGTTCCCGGGTGGAATCCCTCCGACTGGACCTGCGATGATGCCGCGCGCGTCTTCCTGCTCCTGAGCCTGCCGCCGGGAACGGCTTCTTCCGGCATCATGGACAGGCTCTACCAGACCGCGGACGTGGCGGAAGCCGCGGCCCTGCAAAAGGCCGTGGCCGTGCTCGCCTTCCCGGAGGGCCATCTGGCGCGGGCGCGGGAGGCCCTGCGCAGCAACATCAAGGCGGTTTTCGAGGCCATTACCCTGCGCAATCCGTACCCGGCCCTGAACTTCGACAACGTGGGCTGGAACCAGATGGTGGTCAAGACCTTCTTCGTGGAATCCCCGGTGCATGAAATCGAGGGCCTGGACCGCCGCGTGAACCCGCCGCTGTCCCGCATGCTCTCCGATCTGGCGGAAGAACGCTGGGCCGCCGGCCGCGCCTTCAGCCCGCAGCTCTGGCGCTGCGTGGGCCCGTGCGCGGACTCCCGCGGGCTGGACAATCTGAAGAAAGCGCTGGCCCAGGGCGCCCCGGCGGAGAAGCGCGCCGCCGTCCTGGCTCTGCAATCCTGCCCCGATCCGCAGGCGGCCCTGATCCTCCAGGCGGAACCCGCCCTGGCGGCCGCCGCGCGCGAGGGAACACTCACCTGGGAGAACCTCTGACATGGCCGACGCACCCCGTACCCCCGCCCCCAAGCGCAAACTCATCGATCCGCACATCCACATGGTGTCGCGTACCACGGACGATTACCAGGCCATGGCCAACGCCGGCGTGGTGGCCGTGATCGAACCCGCTTTCTGGACCGGTCAGCCGCGCACGGAGATCGGCACGTTCAAGGACTACTTCTCCTGCCTGGTGGGCTTCGAACGCTTCCGGGCCTCCCAGTTCGGCATCAAGCATTATTGCACCATCGGCCTCAACTCCAAGGAAGCCAACAACGAGGCCCTGGCCGAGGAAGTCATCGAGCTCCTCCCGCGCTTCGCCGGCAAGGAAGGCGTGGTGGCCATCGGCGAGATCGGCTACGACGAGATGACCAAGGCCGAGGAGAAGTTCTTCCGCGTGCAGCTGGAACTGGCCAGGGAAATGGACCTGCCGGTGATGATCCATACGCCCCACCGCAACAAGAAGGCGGGCACCTCGCGCAGCATGGACGTATGCATGGAGCACGGCATCCCCCCTTCCAAGGTGGTCATCGACCACAACAACGAGGAAACCTGCAAGGAAGTGCTGGACCGGGGCTTCTGGGCCGCCTTCACCATCTATCCCAAGACCAAGATGGGCAACAAGCGCATGGTGGAAATCGCCAAGCGCTACGGCTCCGAACGCGTCATCGTGGACTCCAGCGCGGACTGGGGCATCAGCGACGCCCTGGCGGTGCCCAAGACCGCGGACCTGATGCTCGCCAGCGGCCTCGCGGAAGCCGCCGTGCACGCCATGTGCTATGCCAACGCCCTCGCCGCCTACGGGCAAAGCGGGCAGATGAAGGAATCGGATTGGCTGGACGCCCGGGCCATCGATCCCAAGCGCGAGTTCGAAGGCAACAGCCTGCTGCGCGGCGGCGGCCCGGAAGCCGCGGAGGACTCCCGGATCATCGAATGACGTTCCGGCCGGGGGACACCCGGCCTCCGGCCGGCGGGCCGGGAACCCGTCAGAAGTTCGTGAAGGTCTTGCTGAGGCGCCGGCCCTGGGAAACCAGGGTGGCCGTATAGAGGCCGGGGGACAATCCGGAGACCGGCAGGGAACGGGTTCCCGAGGCCTCGCCCCGGAACTCGGCCGCCACCGCGCCGCGGGCATCGCATACCTTCAGGAGATAGGGCCGGGCGGATTCGATCCGGAAAGACACCTCTCCCCCCGCCCTGCTCACGGCGAAGCCGCCGGCGATGGCGGCCGCGGGTTTGCCCGGCGCCACGGCCACGGGCGGGTCGAAAGGCGAGCCCGAACCGAACGCGTTCAGGGTATACCAGGCTTCCGTGGACCAGGCGCCGGTGCCGGTGGCGGACTTCAGTCCCACCAGGCGGACGTAGATCAGGTTGCCCGCGGCCAGGCCGGACACTTCCAGGTACACCTTTTTGCGCGAGGCGTCCACCTGCACCTTGGTGATGCCGAGAGTCTTGCTGCCCTCCTTGGAACCGCCGTAAGCGGCCGTGCGGACATAGGTCCAGCTCTTCACCTCGTACCGGGAGGCCTGGTCCGCGTCCAGGGCCACCGGTTCCGTGAATTCGAGTTCCATGCCCTTGGGGCGCGAACGCACGTTGAGGATTTCGAAGGCGGTATTGCCGTTGGGCTTCAGCTTCTGCAAACCGTACAGCTTGCGGTTCGGCTCGTGCCAGTTGCCGTCCGCGTCGCCGATCTGGCCCACGTAGAGATCGCCGTTGGGGCCGAACTTGAGCCGGCTCACGCCGCCGGCGAAGCCGGCGGAGAACCGTACCAGACCGCCCTGGTAGTTGTCCCCGATCTTCTCGAGGAAGATGCGCTGGATGCCGCCGTAGGTGACGTCGCCGAAAAGGTACTGGCCCTGGAAAATGCCCTTGTCGACGTACACCGGTTCGCCGGGAGCATTGGCGATTTCGGTTTCGGGCATCAGCACGGCCGGGGCGTTGTAGGGCATGGCGTCCCAGGGATTGGGAGGCGACTGCCCCACCTGCGGGTGTCCGTAGAAGCGCCCCGGGCGCACCTGCGTGAAGGCGCATGCCGGGTTCCAGGTGCCCTGCACTTCGGTGCTGAAAATCTCGCCCGCGGGGTTCATGACGAAGCCGAACGGCTCGCGCGCGCCGCCGGCGATGTATTCGGTCTGGCCGGTGGCCTTGTCGATCTTCACGTAGGTGCCGCGATTGGCGTTGGGCTGGGGGAGCGCGGCTTTGCCGCCGGGCACCAGGGAGAGGGAATGCGCCCCGTAGAAGGAGCCGTCCTTGTAAACCAGGCCGAAGAAGAATTCATGCCGGTCGGCCCCCGAGGCGTATGCGGCCACCTTCCGGTATTCCCCTTCGTCCAGGATGCCGTTGCCGTTCTTGTCCGCGAGCGCGGCCAGGGCCTGGCGCTCGGAGATGTAGATGGTATCGTTCACCACCTTGAGGCCGAGGGGCTCCTGCAGGCCGGTGGCGAACTTCTTGTAGGCGACCTTGGACGAATCGTCCTGGGCCACGTTGCTGAGGATATAGATCTCGCCCTTCCTGGAGGGCGGCACCAGGACCTTGTGATCCCCGCCCCAGGTGCAGATGACCAGGCGCCCGTCGGACAGGAAGTCCATGCCGGACATCCCCGGTTGCAGCCCCGCCGGCGCCACGCCCACCAGCTTATATCCGGGATGGACCCCTTTGAGATGATCGCGATCCCCGGGCGTCTGCGCTTGCGCGGACGCGGAAAGGACGATCAGGCCCATGCCCAAGCGCAGTTTCGAACCGCAAAAAAACATGCCACCCCCCCAACCAAACCATACGCCTTGAAACCGGAAAGCATCTCTAAGATAAGCTTCCCGGCGGCCAAAGTCGCCTGGAAATCCTCATATTCCCCTGCTTAGCGGATGAAAGCGGCGGCTTCCGGACTCCGGAAGAAAATTTTAGCGCCGCTTCGGAAAATGAAGCAAGGCCAAACTCCTCCAAGAGGCCAATCGGACCGCCGCGCCCCGTACCTTCCCCGTTACTCCCCGCGGAAGGACAGGCGGCCCGCATCATCGCATGCGAACACCCAGCGCGCGTCCAGGCACCGCAGCACCGCCTCCCCCCGTCCCATGCAGGTTACCTGGAGGGTCGCGGGATCGTTCCTGAGGACGAGCAGCCCGCGGTTGTCGGCGATGTTGTCGTATTTGCAGACGCTCACGACGCTCTTGGGCAGGAACCACGGGAAGCCATGGGAAAGGATCAGGTTGTAGCTCACCTTTGCCGTCCGGGAAACCAGCGCCTCCCGTTCCGAACGCCGCGCGACTCCCAGCTCGGCCGTCCTATGGGTGAGGCCCGGAATGCGGATGCGCTCCCGGCCGGAGAGCTTCTGGAAAGACCACATTCCCAGCCAACCCAAGAGGTAAGCGGCCAGGATCCATTTGATCGCTTGCATGCTTGAAAAATAGTTTCCTCCC
>DATENA010000242.1:0-12559 GCA_035275285.1 Fibrobacteria bacterium
GCATCTTCAAGCTTCTTGGAACGAACCATCCGCAAAACGTACCAAAATTCGAGAGCCTGCAAAAACGCGGGAACCCTTGCCCACAGCGGTCTGGAAGCGTGTCACGCCCCATTTTTTACCCATTTGAAACCGTGAAGAGCCTTATTTCTTAACGGACCCTTAGAGATTCTAGAAGGTTTCGAATCCCTCTTGAAGCCGAGACTACTGTAAGGCCCGAAGCCGCTTGCCAGTATGGGCGAGCGGCTCGGACGGAGAGCTATCCAAGACGGGAAGCTATCCAAGGAAGCGTTCGAAAGGCTTCCCGGCCGCAGATCGGGTCAGGGCTTCGGCACCGGGTCCGTTTCCCTGAACGCTTGATCCACCGTCTGGACATAGACTTTGTCGTTCTGGAGGTCGGTGATGGTCACTTTGGCCGTGCTGTCGGGTTGGAATTCGATAATCAGATCGGCTTTGGGGCCTTCCACCACGAACTTGCCGGATTCCGGGTATCCGAAGGACGTGCCTTTCCAGGGGCGGCTGACGGAATCCACCGTGCCGGTGGTGATGGCATTCCCGTCGAAGCTGCCGGATATGCTGCCGTTCCAGATTCCCTTCTTGACGACGGTGTCCCTGACAAGGTCCACGGTAACGTCGATCAGGATGTTCGCGTCGCGGCCGCCGTCGGCTTTCACGATGTGGCGCTTATGCAGGATCTTGGAAGCCTTCCGGTTCTTGACGGAATCCGGGATGGGCGCGCCGGAAGCGTCCAGGAAGGTCACCGAATCCGTGCGATCGCGTTCATAGCCCTTTTGGCCGGTGAAAGTCGATCGGCGCACGAAGCAGGTGCATTCCGGGTGGAAGGTCAAGGGCTCCAGGACGACCTCGCCCGGCGTGACCGTATCGGACGCGGACCGCTTGAAGTAATACGCATAGGGATCGTAGTACGTGCCCATGGTGTAGAAATCCGAGGTGTAATAATAGGGCGCGCCGCCGGTATAATACACGCTGTCGCTTCCATCGGAACCGCAGCCTGCGATAAGCGTACAGGCGGCTCCGATCATCGCCGTGAACAGGCAATTCAGGCCGGGGAGATGCTTGAAGGATTTCATGACGCTCTTCCTTTCGCGGAGCCGTCCGGCTCCCGTTCATGGGTCACAGCGGTAATCTAAACTCCCCCCGGGACGGAAAGCAAAAGAAATAAGCCGCGGCCGAATAAGAACAAAATGTCATTAGTGTCACACATTTTGAAAATTTGTCTTCCTCCAATTCGTGAATCCCGGCGGCGGGGAAGGCGGATGGACTGCCGGTTGACAATCCGGCAGCGCAAGTGCCCAGGGTGGCCCTCGATCGTGAACCTGCCCATCGACAACCAGATCAAGACTTGGACCCTGCAATCCTTGCCGTCCGATTGGACCGGAATCCGCGACCGCTGGGAGTGGTTCCATTGCCTGCGCACCTGGGTGTCCATGGCCGGATTCGCGGCCTTGGTGGGCGGGACCCTGTATTCCTCCTCGGGCGCGGAGAAGGTGGAACGCTGATCAAACCGCGAAACGGCGGGTAGTCCCGCGCATTTGCGCGCCCGTATGCTACCTTTCAGGAGGCTCGCACCCGCATCCGAAAGGAAGACCCATGAGCGCAGTGGACCATTCCGGCGTGAACACCTCCGGAGACAAATCGATCACCTCTTATCCTCCCGGATTGGACCGGTGGAATTGGCCCGCTTTCCTGTGGGGTGGGATCTGGGCCATCGGCCATCGGTCCTGGATCGGCTTGCTGACGTTCCTGCCTTATATCGGCCTCGTCTTCGCGATCTGGCAAGGCGCCCAGGGATACAAATGGGCCTGGAAGAACAACCGCTACGAAAGCGTGGAGGATCTGTTCCTGCGGGAGAAAAAATGGCTGAAAGCCTGGTTCATCTTCTTCGGCGGCATCATGCTGTTGGGGATCCTGTCCGCACTGATCATTCCGCTGGTGTTCCGCGGGCATGCGGGGTGATTTCCCTTACGGGAATGGATGCCGAAGGCATGGCGGAGCGGGTATGACTTCGTCTTGGGCAAGTTCGTGGAGGGCCTGGAGACGATCCAGTTGGCGGTCGGAAAGGAGAACCGGCTTGCCCGGAAGCTCTATGCGAAGTTCGGGTTCCGGAAATATGCGGAGGAGAGGCGCGGCCTGACGGCACCCCGGTCCGGAATGAAGCTTGGATAGTCCACCCGAAATTGGCGGATCATCCGACCGATAAAAAGCGAAGCGTGCGAGTGCGGGGTCCACGCCCTTCACACGTCCCCGGTGTCGCTCCAGCCTTCGCGCGTGCCTTGGTTCAGCACCCGGTCCCCCGGGACCACCTCTCCCGCCCCCAGATCCTCCATCCCATGCAATCGATCGTAGTAGGGCCGGAAATCCGGCCGGGTGGCGTCGAACAGTTGCGCGAAGTCCTCGATGACGAAATAGGTCTTCTGGAACGTATCGATGCGGTACCGGGTGCGCATCACGCGCAGCAGATCGAATCCGATGCGGTTGGGGGCGGCGCTTTCCAGGCAATGGATGGACTCGGCTTGCGAGGACAGGATGCCGGAACCGTAGATGCGCAGGCCGCCCGGTCCATGGGCGTCGCGGATGAGGCCGAACTCCACCGTGTACCAGTAGAGCCGGGCCAGGTGGGTGATTTCCCCCAGGCGATCGGCCTTGACGCCGCCCCGGCCGTAGGCCTGCATGTAGTCCCCGAACACCGGGTTCATCAGGAGCGGCACGTGGCCGTAGAGATCGTGGAAGACGTCCGGCTCCTGGAGATAATCCATCTGCGCGGGCTTGCGTATCCACCAGGTTACCGGGAAGCGCCGCTCGGCCAGGTGGCGGAAGAAGACGATGTCCGGGACCAACCCCGGCACGGCGACCAGGGACCAGCCCGTGGCCTTGGCCAGGATGTCCGAGAGGCGGTTGAAGTCCGGGATGCCGTCGGCGGCGACGCCCAGGCCCTTCAGGCCGCGCAGGAACTCCGCGCAGGCGCGTCCGGGCAGCAGGGCGGCCTGGCGGTCGAAGAGGGCGCGCCAGGTGGCATGGTCTTCCGCGGTATAGCGCGCCAGGGGCTGGTCGAGGGTGTGATCGGGACGGATGTCCATGGGCGAATCCATCTCATCCCGCCGGCAGGATGCGGCCCCGGCATTCGCCCAATCCGATGCGCGCGAACCCTTCGGCCTCGCAATGGCCTTTCAGGATCACTTCGTCGCCGTCGAGCAGGAAGCGGCGCGTTTCGCCGCCGGGAAGGGCGATGGGTTCCTTGCCGCCGCGGGTCAGTTCCAGCAGGCAGCCTTGGTTTTCCTTGGCGGGCCCGGAGACGGTGCCCGAGCCCAGCAGATCGCCGGGCCTGAGGTTGCAGCCGTTGCCGGTGTGGTGGGCCAGCAATTGGCCCGGGGTCCAATACAGGTCCCGGGTGGCCGCCAGGCTGAGGCGGAACGGGGCCCGGCCGGCTTCGCGCATGCGCGGGGTGGACAGGTAGGCTTCGATCTTCACGTCCAGGCCCGCGCGCGCGGCCTGCGCGGCGGGATCGAGATAGGGCAGAGGGGCGGGATCGCCTTCGGGACGGCGGAAGGCGGGCACCCGGAAGGGTTCCAGCGCCTCCAGGGTCACGACCCAGGGAGAGAGGGAGGTGGCGAAGCTCTTGGCCAGGAAGGGTCCCAGGGGCTGGTACTCCCATTTCTGGATGTCGCGCGCGGACCAATCGTTGAGCAGGCAGACCCCGAACAGGTGATCCTCGGCCGCTTGGATGGCGATGGGTTCTCCCAGCGGGTTGCCCGGTCCCACCAGGAACCCCGCCTCCACTTCGTAGTCCAGCACCCTGCTGGGGCCGTACTCCGGATGCGGGGCGTCTTCGGCCTTGGCCTGCCCGCGGGGGCGGCGGACGGGCGTGCCGCTCACGACGATGGAGGAGGCGCGCCCATGGTAGCCGATGGGGACGTATTTGTAGTTCGGCAGCAGGGGCTGATCGGGCCGGAACAGGCTTCCCACCGTGGCGGCGTGGTATGCCGAGGCGTAGAAATCCGTGTAGTCGCCGATGGCGGCAGGCAGGAACAGTTCGGCGTCCCCCATGGAGGGTAACAGCGCGGTTTCCCAAGCGGGAAAGGCCCGGATGGAGGCGGATCCTTCCCTGAGCAATCCGCTGAGGCGCCGCCGCAGGTCCGCGCGGAAGCCCCGGCCCAGGGCCGCCAGGCGGTTGAGCGAGGCGTCCGCGAAAACCGCCGCGATCTCCGCCTCCAGGCCGGGGAACAGGCCCGCGAGGCCGCACGCGGAGAGGTCCAGGATGCGGTTCCCGATGGCCACGCCCGCATGCGGGCCTTCGTCCGCGCCGCGCCGCTTGAAGATGCCGAAGGGCAGGTTCTGGATGGGGAAATCGCTTTCCGGCAGGTTGGCGGAGGCGACCCAGCTCTTGAGGGCCGCATCATGGGTTCCATCGAGCCGGGAGGTCACAGCCAGCCCGCCATGCCCAGGTCCAGTTCCGGATCTTCGAAAGAGCAGGAGCCGAAAGCGATGGCGAAGTCCCGCCGCGTCTCCAGCAAGCCGCTCCCGGCCAGCTTATGGCCCCGCCACGATGCGCCTTCGCCCCGGAAGGAAAAAGCGCGGGGGGATTCCTCCCGCAGGAGCGCGACGAGGGTTTCCGCGTCCATGCCGTCCCGGGCGAAGGCCGCCGCCAGGAACAGGTTCAGGAACCCGTGCATGACGGCCGTGGGGCTTTCCGGGGCGTCGGTCAGGCGGCGCAGGGCGCGCAAGGGATGATGCAGCCCGGCGGTGGCCTTGAACGGGACGCCGGCCGCGGCGCAGGCGATCAGGAAGCGGGCCAGCACCTCCGGGGCCGGGAACTGGGCCGGGGTAACGCCGCCGGTACGGATCTTGGCGCGCCCGCCGGCCCGGGCCATGGCCGCAAGGAGCGGGGCGGGATCCTCCTGGATGGGGATCTCGAAATAGGGCATGATGCCCGGGGGCAGGGCCTCCAGGGCCTGCAGGATGGCTTCCGGCCGGTCCGCCTTCATTTCCAGGGTATCGACGATGGCGGGCTGCCCCAGGGAGGGGCCGACCTTGTTGAAGTCCGCCGCGTTCTTGAAATCCCCCGGGAGGTCGGACCTGATCAGCACGGAAAGCCGCCAGGGCATGCCTTCCGAACCGGGAGGCTGCGGCAGCCGGGCATTCGCGTTCGCGAATTCCCCGAGCCTGGAGGCGGGGAGCACGAAGCGCCCCAGCCAGGCCGAATGCGGTCCCTTGCGGTAGGCCGCGAAGTTGCGCACCGCGGCGCCCATGTCCAACGAAGCGGGCGGGAACAGCCCCGCGTAATCGATCAAACCGTTCATCAGCACCTGCAGCGACGCCTCCATGCTTCACCCTCGCCGGAAAAGTTTCGGCAGCCCCTGCCAGCATTCGTGGTACCCGGTCTGGAGTTCCGGAGCCTCCATGGCGAAGCGCGTCGGGCGCAGCGCCCATCGGGTCTCGACCATGAAGGCCAGGGTGCCGTCCAGGCATTGCGGGGAGAGTTCGGCCCGTCCCGCCTTCTCCGCCGTCCCCGCATCGGGCCCGTGGCCGGACATGCAATTGTGCAGGCTGGATCCTCCCGGCAGGAATCCTTCCGCCTTGGCATCGTACTCGCCCTGGATCAGTCCCATGTATTCGCTCATCACGTTGCGGTGGAACCAGGGCGGGCGGAAGGTGTGTTCCGCCACCTGCCAGCGGCGGGGGAACGCCACGAAGTCGGCATTGGCCGCGCCTTCGGCGTCCGAGGGAGAGGTCAGCACCGTGAAAATGGAGGGGTCGGGATGATCGAAGCTCACCGAACCCAGGACGTTGAAACGCCGCAAATCGTATTTGCAGGGGGCGCAGTTCCCACGCCAGGCGACCACGTCCAGCGGAGATCGCTCCAGGTCGGCCTGCCACAGGTGCCCCTGGAATTTGGCGACGGAGGTGAACCGGCCTTCCCGGTCCTCGAAGGCGGCCACGGGCGCCAGGAAGTCCGCGGGATTCGCCAAGCCGTTGGACCCGATGGGCCCCAGTTCCGGGAGCCGGAAAGGCGCGCCGTAGTTCTCGCACACGTACCCGCGCGCGGTTCCGTCGGGCAGTTCCACGCGGAACTTCAGGCCCCGGGGCACCAGGCAGATTTCCCCCGGTTCCGCTTCCAGCGTGCCGAGCTCGGTATGCAGACGCAAGCGTCCCGATTGGGGGACGATGAGCAGTTCGCCGTCGGCATCGTGGAAAAAGCGATCGGCCATGGCGGCGTTGGCCGCATAGAGATGGAGGGCCACTCCGGCCATGGCGGCCACGTCCCCGTTGCCGGCGATGGAAAAGAGGCCGTCCAGGAAGTCCACGGAAGCGGAGGAAGGGCGGGCCGGGGAAGCCGCGGGAACCGGAGATGCCGGAGGAACCGTGGACGCGGGAGGAACCGTGCACGCAGGAAGAACCGGCGGGATCGGGAATGGATCCCAGCGCAGGGGATTGGGGGTAGCGGGCATTTCATCGAAGGGTCCGCTTCTGACCAGGCCGTCGGCGATGCGCCGGTAAGGCGTCTGCTTCGCGGAGGGCAGGATGCGGTACAGCCAGGTGCGCCGGTTCGCATGCCGGGGGGTGGTGAAGGAGGTTCCGCTGAATTGCTCCGCGTACAGCCCGTACGGGACCTGCTGGGGGGAGTTCTGCCCTTGCGGCAGCGCGCCCGGCAGCGCTTCGGTGGCGAAGGCGTTCAGGAATCCGGATTGGTAGGAAAGCGCCATGATACCTCCCGTCAGACCAGATTGCCCCGGCGCTCCTGCTCGCGCTCGATGGCCTCGAACAAGGCCTTGAAATTGCCCTTGCCGAACCCCTGGCAGCCCTTGCGCTGGATGATTTCGAAAAAGAGGGTGGGGCGGTCCTCCAGGGGCCGGGTGAAAATCTGCAGCAAATAGCCCTGATCGTCCCGGTCGGCCAGGATGCCCAGATCCTTGAGGGTCCCGACGGCTTCCCGGATATCGCCCACGCGCCCGGGCAGGGCCTCGTAATAGGAGTCCGGCACCTTGAGGAACTCGACCCCGTTGGCGCGCAGGCGGGAGACGGTCCGGACGATGTCCGCGGTCAGGAGCGCGATGTGCTGCACGCCCGGGCCGCGGTAGAAATCGTTGTATTCCTCCACCTGGCTCTTGCGCCTGCCCGGGGCCGGTTCGTTGATCGGGAATTTGAGGCTGCGGGAGGGGTTGGCCATGACCACGCTGTTGAGGGCGGTGAACTCCGTGCCGATGTCCGCGTCGTCGAAGGTCATGAACCGCTCCAGGCCCAGCACGCGGACGTACCACTCTTCCCACTTCTTCATTTCCCCCAGGGTGACGTTGGCGACATAGTGATCGATGTTCAAGAGGCCAGCGTCCCGGCCCTCCGCCGCGGAGGCGGCGTAG
Organism: Fibrobacteria bacterium; assembly: GCA_035275285.1. Classification (GTDB taxonomy): domain Bacteria; phylum Fibrobacterota; class Fibrobacteria; order UBA11236; family UBA11236; genus Chersky-265. The sequence goes on from DATENA010000242.1 coordinate 7,374, forward strand.
CCGGGAAGGAAGGGCCCTTTGTAATCGCCCAGGGAGAGGAAGGAATGGATGGTGTCCCCGTAAACCTTCACCGCGGACCGGATCACCGTGCCGTTCCCGTCTTTGAACCCGCGGGGTTCGGCGGCGGGTTCGGCCCCGCGGGAGACGGCGAGAGCGAAGGCGCCGGCCGCATCGTCGACTTCCAGGACGATGTCGCGCACGCCGTCCCCATGGCGCTTGATATGCTCGCCGATATCCCCGGCGGGCGTCCAATCGGCCTCTCTTTCCGGCGCATACGGCGATGTGAGCACGAAGGTGGCTTTCCCCTGCCTCAGCGCGTAGGAGGCGCGATCCCGCACCCCGGTTTCCAGGCCCGCATAGGCCAGGCGCTCGAAGCCGAAGGCCTGGCGGTAGAAATAGTCCGCCTGCTTGGCGTTGCCCACGTAGAATTCGATGTGGTGGATCCGCTTGATTTTCATCGTCCCCCCGCCCGTCCGATCGCCTCCAGGGATCCGGGGTTCTCCAAGGCCGACACGTCGCCCGGATCCTGCCCCAGGTAGGCCGCGCGGATGACGCGCCGCATCACTTTCGCGTTGCGGGTGCGCGGCAGGGACGGGACGAAGTGGATCCCATCCGGGCGCAGGGGCTTCCCCAGCGCGTCCGCCACGCGTTGCCGCAAGGTTTCCGCCAATCCCGGGGCGGGTTCCGATGCGGCCACGCAGAACGCGATCATGGCCTGCCCTTTCTTGTCGTCCGGCACGCCCACCACGGCCGCTTCGGCGACCAGGGGATGGGAGACCAGGATGGATTCGACTTCCGCGGGACCCACGCGCTTGCCGGCCACCTTGAGGGTGTCGTCGCTGCGGCCCTGGATGTACCATTGCCCGTCCGCCTCGAGGCGCGCCCAGTCCCCATGCACCCAGACGCCGGGCCAGCGCGACCAGTACGCGGCCAGGTAACGGTCCGGATCGTTCCAGAAGCCGCGCGCCATGCCGATCCAGGGCGCGCGGATGACCAGCTCGCCCACCGCGCCCCGCACCGGCTTTCCGGACTCGTCGACCACGTCCGCGGCGATGCCCGGACAGGGGGCGGGGAAGGAGCAAGGCTCGCAGGCAAGCAGGGGATTGCCCATCAGGATCCCGCCCGAGATTTCCGTGCCTCCCGAATAATTGATGATCGGCAGGCGCCGGCCCCCGATCGTTTCGAACAGCCAGCGCCAGGGATCCGGGTTCCAGGGCTCTCCGGTGGAGGCGAGGATCCGCAAGGAGGAGAGGTCATGCCGGGCCGGCGGCGCGTCGCCGTGGACCGCGAGCCCCCGGATCAGGGAAGGCGAAACGCCCAGGATCCCCACCTTGTGGCGCGCGCAGAATTCCCACAGCCGGTCCGGGCCGGGATGGTCCGGGGCCCCGTCGTAAAGGACCAGGGTGGCCCCGAGCAGGGTGGCGCCGTAGATCAGCCAGGGTCCCATCATCCAGCCGATATCGGTAACCCAGGAGATACGGTCTCCCGTCCCCACGTCCGTTCCCAGGGCCATGTCCTGGGCCGCTTTCACGGGAAAGCCGCAATGCGAATGGAGGATGCCCTTGGGCCGCCCGGTGGTGCCGGAGGTGTAGAGGATGAGGAGGGGATCTTCCGCGGCGGTGGCTTCCGGAAGGCGCAGGGCTTCCGGCGCGGCGGATCCGGCGGCGAGCAAGGCCGCCCAGCTCCGGTCCCGGCCCGCTTGCATGGGGACGGGGATGCCCAGGCGTTCCACGACCAGCACATGCTTCACGCCCGGGCATTCCTCCAGCGCTTCGTCCAGGGCCGCCTTGGCGGGCACGGGCTTGCCCCGGCGCGGGAATCCGTCGCAGGTGAAAACCGCCTTCGCCTGCACGTCCCGGAGGCGCGCGGCGAGGGCGGAGGGACCGTATCCCGAGAAGAGGGGAACGGCGAGGGCGCCGATGCGGCCGATGGCGAGCAGGGCCGCGGCCGTTTCCGGCATCATGGGAAGGTGCACGCCGACGGCATCGCCTTTTCCCAGGCCCAGCAGTCTGAGGCCCGCGGCGCACCGTTCCGTTGCTTCCGCCAATTCCGCGTAGGTCAGGCTGCGGACCTGGGAGGCGCCGCTTTCCTCGCCCTGCCAAATCACGGCCGGCATGGCCCAGGCCGGAGTGTCGCGGTGTTTGTCCAGGCAGCTCTGGGTGATGTTCAGCAAGCCGCCCTTGCACCACTCGGCCCAGGGAAGGCCGCGGGACAGATCGAGGACCTGATGGTAAGGCCTTTGGAAGCGGATGTCCAGGAAGCGCAGGACCCTTTCCGTGAACCATGCCGTGTCGGCCACGGAACGCCGGTACAGATCCTCCCAGGATTCGCAGCCGCACATTTCGATGAAACGGGTGAGCCGCGCCCGCGTTCGCACGCGCGCATCGGGCTCCCAGGCGGCCTTCATCGCCGCTTTCGCCAAAGGAGATTCACCCATTGGGGAGAACCCCGTTCCCAGCCTTCCTCACATCGACCCTCCGGTCCAGGCCTTTTTCCGGTGTCCGCAATTTTCCGGCGTCCGTAATAGTATACCATGCGGGATTGAGGGCATCCCTGATAAACAAGGAAATCGGGCGGATTTGCGCAATTCCAATGCCCATTTCATTTCGTACTTCGGCAACGGGGTCGATTTCAGGAATCCCTTCCGGGCCCCGCTGCCGCTCATCGTCGGGGAGGACGACAAAAGCATGCCCGGATCGGGAAAGCGGTCCCGCAGCCGAGGTTCTTATTTGCGAGCTTCGCGGGCCTTCCGCCCACCAGGTCGCTCAAGCCGAAAACCGTTCCGGTCCAGGCGGATGGAAAGCGCGCCTCAGCGGGCGGAGACGGTGAAGGGCTTCTTGGTAACGGCTATCTTGTTGGTATCGGCCGTGCTGTATTGCATGATTTGTAGGAAAAGGCCTTTGGAGGCGGGCAAATCGTACGTGGTCCCGAGATGTGTCACGGCGACCGGGATGGCCCAGGGATAATTGCCCCATAGGGAATCGTCCAAGCCGATCGATTTCTTGAGCAGGCCCACCCAGGTCTTGCCGCTGTCCGGGGACAGGGAGATATTGACCGCATTCACTTCGGTCAGGCCCTTTCCCTGCAGCGTCCATTTCACGCGCAAAGTGTCTCCCACCCGGAACGCTTCCCCTCCCCGGGGACTTTGGATGACGATCTCGTCATTGGGATCGGTTTGCGGTTCCGTGGACTTGGAATCGCAAGCGGCCAGGAAAGTCCCCGCCGCGGCCAAGGAGAGCGCCACGCCCATGAACCGGGTCCGTAAGGGGCTTCCGTTTTTCCGAATGAATGAGCGCATAATACCTCCCCGGCCGGAACGGTGGCTCCCAGGGCTTTCGAGGAATTCGCAAGACAAGGGATTCAGGAATCCGGGCAAGGGAAAGCTACCAAAATCCCGCGCGATTCTCCAGTTGGGGAATCGCGCGATGCGTTTTTTCAGGGAAGCTGGATGCTTTTGCGGATTTTGCCCGTGGCCGGATCCCGGAAAAAGCGGAGGCCGGATTTCCCGGCCTGGGGTCCGTGCCGCATCCGGTCCGGTTGAACGGGGTGGGCTTTCGTGGTAGGATCCAACCCATGCGCTTCTTCCTCCGGATCCTTTGCCTTTCCTTCCTCCCGGCCTTGCCGGCATCGGCCGCTTCCGCCTGGACCGTGCATCCCCTGGACACGGATTTCGATCTGAACGGTGTGGTCTGGACCGGCAGCCAATTGGTGGCCGTGGGCGGATCTTTCAGCGGGGAGAACGTGGTCTACACTTCCAAGGACGGCGCCGCCTGGGATCGGAGACCCGTCGCCGGGACCACTCAGGACGGGTTGAACGCGGTATGCTGGACCGGTACGCAATTGGTGGCGGTGGGCCCCAACGGGAACGTGCTCACCTCTCCCGACGGGATTGGCTGGACCCAGCGGCTCAATTCCTGGCCGGAAGCCTGGGTGGGGGTGGCCTGGACCGGCAGCCTCTTGATCGCCGTGACCGGCTTGGGAACCATTTTGACCTCCCCGGATGGAATCGATTGGACGATCCGCCTGGGCGGGGATGCGGGGCCCCGGACCTATTTCAATTCCGTGGCTTGGGCCCATGGCCAGGCGGTGGCCTTGGGGGGAACGGGATGGAAGGTGGCGGACGGATCCGTGCATACCTCCCCGGATGGAATGACCTGGACCAAGCATACCCTGGAACGGGCTCCCGGACTGCGTTCCGCGGCCTGGACGGGCAAGCAATGGACGGCCGTGGGAGGCATCTTCGACGGCAATGGCGACAAGGTCGTTTCCCGCCTGGGCGCCACCTCGTCCGATGGAAACGCCTGGACGGTCGCGTCCGACAGCGCGGAAGAAATCCTGGAATCGGTGGCCTGGGCCGGCAGCGGCCTGGTGGCGGTGGGTTGGGACGGGGTCAGGATGTTCTCCGCGGACGGCGCGGCCTGGACGCGGACGGCCGCGGATACCCTCCCGCGCCTGCAGGCCGTGGCCTGGACCGGGAGCCTGGCCGTGGCCGTGGGATGGGGTAGCACCATCGTTACCATGCCCATGGAACCGGCGGTGTCCATCGCTCCCCCGGCCCGCTCCCTCCCGGCCCCCCGGTCGGGCCGGACCGGCCTCTATACGCCTTCCGGCCGCCGGATTCCGGAAGCCGGAGCGCGAGTCTCCAACGCCCTGATAATCGCGCGATGACCGGCCCCCGGGGCCGAGCGGGCGGTCCGAGTCCACCGCGAAGCGCGGACCGCGGCTATTCCGAAAGCTCGACCTTGTACACCTGGTACTTGGTCTCCCCGCGCCAGGGGACGGTGACGAATTTTTCGCGGTAATGGAGCTTGGCGCGTTTCCCCGACATGAGCGCCGAGTCCAGGGCCTTGAGGGCGGCGCTATCGGACGCGCTGACGGAGAACGGCCAGACATTGGACACGGCGATGTCGGCGCCCGAATCGTGGATGCCCATGCCCATGTTCAACTGGCCTTCATAGGTCTTGAAGAGAAGGCCTTTGCGGCTCAGCTTGATGACGGTGCCGGCCCGGTACCCGTCCCCGTAATTGCCGAAGAGATAATATCCCGCGCCCAGGAGCGCGAGGACGACGACTGCGAAGGCCAGGAGCTTGACGGTTTTCATGGGCTGAAAGATAACTTGCAAATTCCCCGTAATTGTTACTTTTCCGGGCGGCCGCTCCGGCGGCTCAACTAGGCTCATGCCGAAT
>DATENA010000243.1:0-15202 GCA_035275285.1 Fibrobacteria bacterium
CGGAGCCGTGTCGGCCGTACCTGGCAAAATATATAAAAAAGCCCCGGAGCCCCCGGCGGCGGAGCGCCTCCATCCCGGGACCGGAAGCTCCCGGAAAGGAATTCCAAGAGGCTAAAAATGTATACTTTCCCAAACCGGCTCCCGGGGCGATGCGCCCCGCAGGACCGCGACCCGGGAGAGGATACGATGGCCGCGAACCCGCAATATGCCGAAGGCGAAGTGATCGCGAACAAGTACGTGGTGGAGGCGCTGCTCGGAGAGTCGCCCGCCGCCCGCACCTTCCTCGCCAACGGCAGCGCGGGGAAACTGGCCGTGAAATTCTACCGGGCGGAGGTCTCCTCCCGGTTGCTGGCCGCCCCGGACTTCTTCCTCAAGGCCGGCGTGATGACGGAAGTGGAGCACGACAATCTGTGCGCCTGCCTGGACGTGCAGGAGGAAATGGGCCTGGTATTCGTGGCCCGCGCCTTCACGGAGGGACAATCCTTCGAAGAATGGGTGCGCAAGCACCGCGGGGACGCCAACCATTTCTCCCGGGGCCTGGAGCTCTTGTGGCAGACCTGCCAAGGACTTGCGGTCATGCATGAACGCACCCGCCACCTGGACATCCACCCCGGCAACGTGATCGTGGGCCCGCTGGTGGCCAGGCTGTGCGATTGGGATCCGCGCGCCCTGGGTAACACGGAAATGACCCCGGACGCCTTGCCCGTCCGTTCCGAATACCAGGGATACCGGGCTCCCGAAGCGGCGGGACGCAACGGCTTCCTGAGCTATCCCAGCACCGATCTGTTCGCCGTGGCCGGGCTGCTGTACCGCCTGGTCAAGGGCGAGCATCCCTCCGTCGACCCGGCGCAAACCCTTGCCGAGATTCTCGCTTTCGACAAGGACTTGTCGGTTTTCCTGGGCAAGGCCATGCATCCCAAGCCGGAAGAGCGTTTTCAGGACGCCGGGGCTTTCTCCGATGCGCTTTGGGGGCTGCAGCCCGCCATGACGCGATTGCAGGAACGCCAGTCCCATTCCGCCCCGCCCCGGGCCGCCCCCAGGCCTGTCCCGGAACCGGCCGCCCGCATGGCCGAACCCTTGTTCCCGGATCCGCCGCAACCCGCGAGCGGCAACGATTCGTTCTTCAACTTCTTCCCCCCGGCCAAACCCGCCGGCGACACCCTCTTCGGATCGCCTCCCGTCCCGGCCCAGCGCTTCGAGGCTCCCAAGTCCGGCCTGGCTGATTTGGAAGCTCCCAAGCCCGCGCCCCGGAGCGAGCCGCCCGCTCCGGCCAGACCGCCGGCCGTAAGCCTTTCCGCCCTGGAGAAGGATCCTCTGGAAATGGCCGGCAACGGCGAGCCCGGGGGATTCACCGCCTACGGCTTCAAAGGCGCGGGCGACAACCGCACCGGCATCTACACCCCCGAGGCCAAAGCCGCCGCGGCCAGGACCAAGCTCATGATCCTGCTCGGCACGGCCGGCGTCCTGATCCTGCTGTTCGGCCTGGGAGGCCTGTTCCTGTTCCTCCGGAGCAATGCGGCCCACAAGGACCCCGCTTCCGAAATCGCGCAGGATTTGCCCGCCGAGGAGCCCCGGGAAACGCCGCGCGCCCAGGCTCCGCCTCCCCAAGCGGAGCCGGAGCCCGAACCGGCCGCGAGACCGGAGCCCGCCTCCCGGCCCGATCCGGCTCCCGCCGCGCAAGCCGCGGCTCCGGAAACCCCGTATTCCGACCCCCCCATGCCCGTGGAACCCCCGCGCCCCGGCGCCGGCGGCGAATCCCCCAAGGCCCCGCAGGCGGCCAAGCCTCCCAAGCCCGTCGCCTACAAGGGCAGCACGGCCTACAAAGGTAACAGTCACGTTACTGCGGAACGGGAAGCCGCGCTGATGGGGATGGTGCAGAACCGGACCTGGCCCAACTCCGCCTCGGAATGCCTCAAGGCGGGCGACGAGCTGAACGACCTGGGCAAGACGGCGGAGGCCAACGTGGCCTATTCCAAGGCCCTGATCGCTTCGGACGTCGCCGACAAGCAGAAAATCCTGGCCTTCGGCGGGCTGGCGGTGACCTTCCAGACCATGGGCATGCGGGACCAGGCCCGCGACGCGATCAACCAGATCCTGGCCATCAACCCCAGGAACGGGTTCGCGCTGAAGTTGAAGGAGAAGCTGCGTTAGCAGGAGAGTTCAAAATGCAAAGTGAAGAGAATACAATGCCGGAAACCGGTTTGGTGTATCCGCATCCGGTTTTCAATTTTGCACTTTGACTTTTGAACTTTGCACTTTGACTTTCCCCATCAGACCGCGGGGTAGGTCTTGGGCGAATCCTCCGGCATCCAGACCACTTCGCCCGGACCGGGCACCAGGTGGCCGGACTTGATGGTCACGGAGATGCGCGACAAGGAACGGAGCATTCCCGGCCCTTCGCCGAAACGCCCCAGGGCCTCCACGGCCACGCGCATGTTGGGATCGATGCCCCCGGAGAAGAACACGTTGGGAAAGCCGAGCCAGCAGGCGAGCATATCGTCGCCGTCGCTGCGCCATTCGTAACGCCAGCGTTCCCCCCGGTAGGGCCGCGGCAGGCCGGGCTCGCCGAGTTCGATGAACGATTGCAGGCAATGGCCGGAGCTCTTGGCCTGGGAAACCAGGATGCCCGCCAGGACGGGCAGGCGCGCCGGCGTCTCCAGGCGCGTCCGCAGGGGCAGGATCACGCGGGTGCTGTTGGCCAGTACGACGAAGCTCATGCGGGTTGCCGATCAGGCCGGTGCGCGCGCGTCCGCGGCCTTCTCCACGAGGTATTCGCTCAGCATTTCGCGCATGGGGTTGCCGACCGCGTCCCAGGCCGAATAGCCGTACGTCTCGTCGAACATGGATTCCAGGGAGCGTAAGGTTTCCCCATGGGCGCGGTACAGGTCGCGGATATCCGCATCCAGGCCTTCCTGGGAAGCCTGCGCCTGCGAAGGCGGCGCGGGAGGGCGGCCTTCCAAGGCGAGCAACGCCGCCGCAGCGGTGGTCGCGGCGCGCTCGGACCAATCGGCGTGGGTGGGTTCGGCCAAGGCGCTTTGCAGCGCGTCCTGGTGGGCGATGAGGATGCGCGCGACCTGGACCAGGGCGGCCACGGCTTCCTCCGCGGGGAGATCGGCGATGGAGGCCCGCGTCCCGGCGGCGGGCGCGCCGCGATGCCGGAGCAACCGGTGCATCATGGGATGGCGGATGGCGATGCGGCGCCGGGCGGCGGCGGCCGGATCCCGCAGGAGTTCCTCCGGATCGGCCCCTTCCTGGGGCTCGAGCCAGAAAACCCAGGCGCCGTTGCCGCTATGGCCCATTCCGCGGATCTTTTCCGTGGCGGCAAGGCGGAATCCCGCCTCTTCCAGGCCGATGTCCCTGCCGAACCAATGGGTTATCTTGCGGTTGCGCCCGTAGAAGCATCCTCCCTTGATGGAGTAATAGCCGCCGGCCTTGCCATCGCTCCGGGAGGCGGGCGCCAGGTTCTCCACCACGGCCTGGATCCAGTTCTTGGGCTCCCAATGCTTTTCCAGGCTGACGGGAACGCGGTCGGCCGGATCCATCTGGAGCGCGGCCATGAGCAAGGCCCGGCGCTTGCCCCCGAATTCGAAGGCGTCCACCGCGTGGCGTTCGATGAAATTATCGGGCAACAGGGCCGGGAAGAAGCGCGCGCCCAGGTTGAGGAAGCCGGGGATGAGCGGCGGCACCATCTGGGCCTGCAGGGTGATGTCCACGCCGCCGGAAAAATCCTCGCGGCCGGTCAAAGGGGAGGTTCCCACCACCTGCACGGAAAGGGATCGCAGGGCCTTGCCTTCCGCATCGGCCGCGAAGAACCTGTCGGGTACGCCCAGGTAATACGCATGGAGTTCGCCGGCGGCCTTCTGGATCCACAATTCCCATTCCCCTCCGCCATAGCCGCGCATCGCGTCCTGGCAGACGCGCAAGGGGACGAATTCCTGGGTGAACGCGCCGCTCGCGGATACCTGGATCACCAAGGCCGTGGCCGTATCCAGCTTGGAAAGGGATCCGTTCATCCGCTCTCCGTTGCGGTCTTCCAACGAAAGCGGGACCAGCACGTTGCGCGAATCGAGTGTGACCTGGAAGGACATCAAGCATTCCCCGGGGAGTTTCGAGAAAAATAGCTATTTGGACCGGATCGCCCATGGTACGGGGCGGATTTTCCCTTCCGGTTACGGTCCGGGATTGAAATTCCGCAAACTTAAAGTGGCTCAATCCGTTCGATTCAAGGGGCGGGCGGCAAAGCCAGGGCGGCATAAAGCTAGGGCAGCACGGCTTCGAAAGCCAGCAAGGTGCCTTCCACCGCGGCCTTGGCGCCGCGTCCGCCGCCGTCCGCGCCTTCCGGATCCCCGGCCCCGTCGAAATCCTCCGGCAACGGGAGCCGGGCGATCTCCGCGCGACCCCGGCCCGACGCGCGCACCGTCTCGTCCAGGTTACTCCGGAACCGGTCCGCCGTGATGCCTCCGAAATTGGTCAGGGCGTACAGACGGCCTCCCGGCCTCAGGAGCCGCGCGCACTTGTCCGCCAGCCGCCAGTAGTCGCCGGCGAAAGAGAACGTGCCCGCTTCCGAGCGCGAAAAGCTGGGCGGATCGAGGATGATCACGTCGTAGGCGAGGGCTTTCCTGGCCGCCCAGTCCAGGTACTTCCCGCTGTCCATGCGCACGAATTTCATCCGGTCCGCCGGCAATCCGTTCAGCGCCAGGTTTTCCTTCCCCCATCCCAGGTAGCGGGCGGATACGTCCACGTTCGCCACCGCGCCCAGGTTCCCATGCGCCGCCGCAATCCCCAGGGAGCAGGAATAGCTGAACAGGTTGAGCACGTCATGCTTCCGGCAGGTGTCCATCAGGGTCCGGCGCAGCAGGCGCGTGTCCAGGAACAGCCCCACGTTGCGGGGATGGCGCGGATGCACCCGGAACCGGAGCATCCCCTCGCGGACCTCGACGCTTTCGGGAACCGCGCCGAACAGGTCGCGCCCCTCTTCCCTGCCCGCCTCGCCCTTGGCGCTGCGGTCCTTGAGGGAGATCCCCGCCGCGCCGGTGACGCGGGCCAACCGTTCGGCGAATCCGGCGCAACGTTCGGCGGTTTCCTTGTCGTAAGCGTAAACGGCCAGATGGCCGGAGAATACGTCCACAATCAGACCGGGCGTGCCGGAGGCTGCACCGTTCAGGAGCCGGTAGGCGTCGGTATGCTCCCTCAGGCGCGCGCGCCGCTGCCAAGCCGAATCCAAGGCCTTTTCAAAACCTGCCGATGTCATCTTGCCGAAACTTTCCAATTATCCGGAACCGAACCGAAAAATTATAAATTTGAGGGAAACCAACCCTGGATTGTCCGATGCCGATGACTTTTGATGAAAAAACCCGCAGCACGTCCAATTTTTTCAACAATAAAGGGCGATGCACAGATGAATGCCTGATCATCATTTTCGGTGGTTCCGGAGACCTTGCCAAGCGCAAGCTTTTTCCCGCCCTGGGCAACCTGATGTTCAAGAAAATGCTCCCCGAGCGTTTCAAGATCATCGCCGTGGGGCGCAAACCCATGGAGAACAAAGACCTCCTTTCCATGGGGAAGTACCCCCCCGGCTTCCTGGAATGCTTCACGTATCTGCAAACCGATTATAGTCCCGAAGGCATCCGGAAGCTGAAGGAGGCCTGCGACCGGATCTGCAAGGAATCCAGCATCGCCCCCAATTACCTGTTCTACCTGGCCATCCCGCCCCAGGGCTATGCGGAAGTGGCCAAGGCCCTCAAGGCCGGCGGCCTGGTCTATCCCCCCAAAGGCGCCAATTGGTCCCGCCTGGTGGTGGAGAAGCCTTACGGCAAGGACATCGAAAGCGCCACCGTGCTCAACGAGAACCTGCTGTCCTGTTTCGCGGAAAAGCAGATCTACCGCATCGATCATTACCTGGGCAAGGAGGCCGTCCAGAACCTGCTCGTTTTCCGTTTCGCCAACTCCGTGTTCGAGGCCATGTGGAACCACCACTACATCGAACACGTCCAGATCAGCCATTCGGAAATCCTGGGCGCGGAGGACCGCGCGGACTATTTCGACCAGAGCGGGCTCTTGCGCGACATGATCCAGAACCATCTCATGCAGATTTTCTCCCTGGTGACCATGGAGCCGCCCGTCAGCCTCTCCGCCGACGCCATCCGCGACGAAAAGGTCAAGGTCCTGCGCAGCCTGCGGCCCCTGGACCTGGAAACCAAGCCCCCGGTGGCCATCCGCGGCCAATACGGCCCCGGCGCCATCAAGGGCAAGCCCGTCGGAGGCTATCGCCAGGAAAAAGGCGTCAAGCCGGAAAGCAGCACGGAAACCTTCGTGGCCCTGCGCATGAACATCGACAACTTCCGCTGGGCCGGCGTGCCCTTCTACCTCCGCTCCGGCAAGCGCCTGGGCCGCAAGGGCACGGAGGTGGTGGTCACCTTCAAGAAGCTGCCGCACATCCTCTTCAACAAGAACGTGAGCCTGAACAACAACCGTATCGTCTTCAAGATCCAGCCCCAGGAAGCCATCCTGCTGGAGCTGACCACCAAGAACCCCGGCCAGAGCTTCGAGCTTTCGGACACATCCATGAACTTCTGCTACAGCGATCACTTCGATACCAGCGCGGACGCCTACGAACGCCTGCTGCTGGACGCCGTATTGGGGGATCCCACCCTGTTCGTGCGTTCCGATGAAACGGAACTGTCCTGGAAATACCTGGATCCTTTGCTGAAGAACTGGGCCGCAACTCCGGCCGGGGGCAAGTTCCCCAACTACCCGGCGGGCAGCGAAGGTCCCGCGGAAGCCGCCACGGTGCTGGTCCAAGGCGGGGAACCCGTCGGCTGGATAGACTTCTCCAAATACGACAACGTCTGCGCGCCGTCCGAGACGGGCGGTACGCCGCCCGAAACGGGCCCGATTTAGCGGGAGATCAGGCTGCGCATCTTCCAGATCAGGGAAGGCGTGCTCCACAAGGTCGTCAGGAAAATCCGCGCCATGGTCACCTTCTCCACCGGGATGCGCGCCAGGCTGCCCGCGGCCTTGTCGAAGGTCTTGTCCTGGATCTCGGAAAAAGGCCCCTTGGCGCGATGGATGCGCAGATTCGCATTGCCGTAGGCCGCGTCCCATTTCTCCTTGAAGCCTTTGTAAAACGGCTGCTTTTCGGATTCGTCCTTCAATTCGATGACGGCCAAGGCGGCCTCGGCGGCCAATTGCCCGCCTTTCATCGCCTCCAGGATCCCCGCCCGGCTGATGGGGTTCACCATGTTGGCCGCGTCTCCGGCCTTGAACAGGTTCTCCACCGCCAACGGATCATGGGTGTAGCCGCAAGGGATGACGCCCCCGTGGACCGTCTCCACGGTAACGCCCGGGTACACCTGGTTCATGAAATCCGTCATGGTCTTGCGCGCCGGCGCCTCCTTGGAGAATTTCTTGCCGATCACCAGGCCGACGTTGGCGACGTCCTTATCGCGCGGGAACAGCCAGGCATAGCCTCCCGGCGCATACCGCTTGCCGAAGAACATCTGGATGTAATTGGTGGGATATTCCAACCCCCTCACCAGGGCGAACAAGGCCGGTTCCACGTCGAAATTGCCCTGGGTGATCTTCTCGCCCTGCCCGAAACCCAACCCCGGCCCACTGGCATCGATGACGACCCGGGCCTTGATCTCCCCCGCCGTATCGCCTTCGTATTTCACCAGGCGGCATCCGCCGGCGTACCGGGAAACCGACACCGCCCGCGCGCGGAAATTGCAATGCGCCCCCAGCCTCCGGCCCTCCTCCGCCAGGTTCTTGTGCATCAACGCCCGATCGATCAGCAAACCGCTCCCGGGATGCCGGAACGTCACCCGGGTCCCATTGGGCGAAATGAAAACGACCCCATCGATGGGTTCCCGGATCCAGGCCGGCTCCACCTTGGGCACCAATGCCCGCAACCCCTGCGCCGACACCGCCTCCGCGCAGGACACCGGCTCCCGCCAAGGGTCCCGCTTGTCCAGCAACGCCACGGAATAAGGCTTCCTCCCGCCGCGCCTGGCATTCGCCAAACCGATATTCAAGGCCGCCAGCAACCCCGCAGGCCCGGCCCCGATCACCACGAAATCATATTCCGAAAGCAGCGCATCCTTCATAGGAACCGGTAAATGTAGTCAAGAACCCACACCGGAGAAACCCGAACCACACCCCAATCCAGCGGTCCCCCGCATCGCCTCGGCTCCATCCCCCACCCTGCCATATCCTCTACAAGCGCTGCATATGCAATGCATATACACCGCGTGCATATACATTGTCCCCCCAACCCTCCCAGACCCACTCTCCCTCTCCGCGTCGCGCCCCCTCGCGGCAACACCCCAACCGACCCACAACCCACCCACAAGACTCCCGCCACCCCCCAACGCCCCACTCCCTCTTCCCCCCCGCGCCTCCGCAGTCACGACCATTCCCCCTCTTACCCCGAAAGAACCCGCGCCGGGGGCTTGTGCCGGCTTGGCCTTCCGCGCGCGGGGGCGGAGTCCAAACCGAATCCTCGCCAAGCCAACGGACAACCGGTCAAGGCGCGCCCGGTGAACTCTCCGATCCACGACAATGGAATTCTCAGGGAAAGATGCGCGACGCGGCCCACCGTACCCGCCAGGTTGCACCTAAGGACCACACCCCCCGGCAGCCCACGGCGAGGTCCCTAGGTTTGGACCCGCCCCCGCGCCTAGATCTGCCAATCCACCGGATCGCGCCCCGACGCGGAGAGTATCGCATTGGTCTTGGAAAAGTGCCGGCACCCGAAAAAGCCCCGGTCCGCGGAAAAAGGCGAGGGATGCGCGGCCTTGAAGACATGATGGCGCGCCGGATCGATGATCGACCCCTTTTCCTGCGCCGGCCGGCCCCAGAGCAGGAAAACCAATCCCTTTTTCTCATCGTTCAGGGTCTTCACCACCGCGCTGGTGAAGGTTTCCCACCCTTTGCCGTGATGGGACCCCGGCTGGCCCGCGCGCACGGTAAGGCAGGCATTGAGGAGCAGCACGCCCTGCCCGGTCCACTTTTCCAGATTGCCATGGTCCGGGATTCGGAAGCCTACGTCCTGGTGCAGCTCCTTGAACATGTTCACCAGGCTGGGCGGCGGCTTGACGCCGGGCTGCACGGAGAAACAGAGGCCGTGGGCCTGTCCCGGGCCATGGTAGGGGTCCTGCCCGAGAATGACCACCTTGACCGCGTCGAACGGCGTCTTGTTGAAGGCGTTGAAGATGAGCGGGCCGGGAGGGTATATCACCGCGCCGTTGGCCTTTTCCTCTTTCAGGAACCGCTTCAGTTCCGCGAAATAAGGCTTGCGGAACTCCTCCGCCAGGCGCTCCTTCCAGGAGGGTTCCATTTTGGGATCGATGCGCTGTTCGGCGGGCTCGGTTGCCAGGGTGCGTTCTTCCATGGAGTAAAATTAAGTCCTGTCTCCCGGGACGGCAATCACCGCGAAAGCCGCGGCCGGGCAGGCACCGCCCACGGGGCTCAGATCAGCCCATGCAGGCTTTTACCGGCGGCCCCCAAGGCGTCCACCCGGCGGGCCACGGCCGGATCGGCTTCCAGGGCGGGAGCATGGTGCGGCTTGATGCGCGCGTCCAGGAGGAGCGCCCCGCGGCACCCCCAATGCTTGTCTTCGCTGAAGGCCCACAGGCCGTGCGCATCCCTGGCGGGATCGGATCGGGTGAAGGCCGTCCAGAGGAAATTGTCCAGGTTTTTGGCGGCGAAGGCGGAATCATCCGCCAGGACGATGAGGGGAAAGCCTTGCAGTGGCCGGTATTCCGGGGCGTCCGGATCCCGGAAGGCGCCTTCCCATTCCCGGATCAACCGCCGCACGTCCGCGCGCGCGGGGACCGGATCCGTGAAGGCCGGGGCCTTCAGGACGAGCACCCCGGGCAGGGCGAGGTCGATGCGGCCGAAACCCGCCGGCAGGATCCGTTCCAGGCCGGGCGGGATCTCCCGGGACAACTCCCTGCGCTTGCCGCCCGCGACGGCGATCACGACTTTGGATCCGGCGTTCAGCCCCGTGCCGCTGTAATCGAGGGTATCCATGGTGGTACGGGTATGGAAATGCAGGTCCGCGTTCCAGTCGGCGCGCTCCAGCACGTGCCGGAGAAAAGCCCCTGCGTCCCGGACGTCCAATCCCGGAGCGTCCTCGTGCGCGGCGATGAGGAGGTACTTGGCGAGGGAAAGCTGGCCGAAGCCGAGCACCGCATGCGCCAGGGTATGCAGTTCGCGCGGTTTGCGCTCCCCGTAAGGCACGTAGCGCTCGCTGCCCAGGGCGAGCAGCAGCGGATGCACTCCCGCCGCCTCCACCGCGTGCACGGCGTGGAGGCCGGGGATTTCCGCGGGCAGCACCGGCCCGGCCAGTTCATGGATGAGCTCGGCCAGATGCGAGTCCTCCTGGGGCGGCCGGCCCACCACGGTGAACGGCCAGATGGCTCCGCGGCGGTGGTACACCTTGTCCACCTCCATCACCGGGAACGGATGGGCCAGGCTGTAATAGCCGAGATGATCGCCGAAGGGCCCTTCCGGCAAGGTGCGGGCCGGATCGATGGCGCCCGTGATGCAGAAATCCGCGTCGGCGGAAAGCAGGCGACCATCGGCGGCGGCGCCTGGTCCGCCCGCGAAGCCATAGCGGAACCGGCGGCCGGCCAGCATGCCGGCGAAGAACGCCTCGGGCATCCCCTCCGGGAGCGGCATCACCGCGGACAAGGCATGCGCCGGCGGACCGCCCACGAACACGCTGACGCGCAGCTTTTCCCCCCTGCGGATGGCGGCGTGGTGGTGCACGCCGATGCCGCGATGGATCTGGTAGTGGAAGCCCAGCTCGCGCCCGGGGCGGAACTCCCCGCCGGAAAGCTGGATGCGGTACATGCCGAGATTGGAAAAGCGCAGGCCAGGCTTGTCGGGATGCTCGGTGTAGACCTGGGGCAAGGTGATATAGGCTCCGCCGTCCTTGGGCCAGGACACGATCTGCGGCAGCCGCTCCACGGCGGTCTCGCATTCGGCCACGGCCGGCCGGGAAACCTTGCGGGGCAGGGCGTGCAGGGCCGTGAAGGGAAGGCGCGCCAGGCCCGCGGGATCCTTCCTCCAGGCCATCGGGTCTCCCTTGAGGGCCAGCAGGGCCTTGACTCCGGCCAGGGTGTCGCGGAAGATGAAATGCGTGCGCTCCCCGGTTCCGAACAGATTGGAAACACAGGGGAACGCCGTGCCTTTGACGCGCGCGAAGAACAGGGCCGGGCCCCGGGCCGCGTAGACGCGCCGCTGGATCTCGGCCATTTCCAGATGGGGATCCACTTCCTCCGTCACGCGGAGCAACCGGCCGGTCCGCTCCAGATCGTCGACGCATGCTTTCAGGCTGGCATAGGACATGGAATCCCTTCAGGAAGACGCCGAGGAATAGGCCCTCAACCCGGCCCTCCATATCAAAAGTATCGCCCCGAATACCCCCGCCGTCACCGCCAGGAAATGCGCCAGGACCTCCCAGCGCAACCCCTCCAGGAACAGGCGCGCGGGGAAGGAGGCCATCAGGCAGAAGGGAAAGACGGTGACCAGGACTTTGCGCACCCATCCCGTGAAGATCCGGTCCGGCCTTTCCATGAAACGGGACATGCTGTAGAAGATGGCGTGGAGGCCCGATCCGGACTGGAGCCAGAACACCGGCAGGATGATGATGAGATGCATCATGTAATGCAGGAACGCCCCTGCCAGCAGCATGGCCAGGTACAGGGAGACCGAGGCGAAAGTCAGGGGAAAGGAGGCGCGGGACAGGGCCCAGGCGAAGATGCCGATCGCGAAAAGCAGGTTCAGGAAGGAGTTCGCGGCGAAATCCCTCAGGCTGAGGAAGAACAGGGAAGAGACCGGGCGCACCAGGTAATAGTCCAGGTCCCCGCGGTTGACCGCCACGGGAAGGAACCAGAGGTTGTTGGAAACCACCGTCATCGTGATCGCATCCACCACCAGGAAACCCGACATGAAGATGAAGGTCTGGCGGGAATCCCAACCGCCCAGCAGCGGGGTCTGGAGGAAGACCACCTGGTAGAAGGCGATCTGGATGCCGTAGTACGCCAGGTCCATGAACACGCGGAAGAAGAAATCGATGCGGAATTCCAGGGCGCGGCTGATCGAGAAGCGCATGAAATGGCCGTACAGCCTGAGGTAGCGCAGCATCAGATGCCCACCCCGTTGTAGCCTTTCAGCCCCTTGCGCCAGAGCAAGGCCCCGGAGAGCGCGAACAGCCACGCCCACATCAGGGTCAGCCCCAGGCCGCGGATCCATTCCGCGTTGCCCACCTGCCCCAGCAGGCAGCGGATGGGAAAGGACACCATGCGCGTGAACGGGAGCCAATCCAGCAAGGTCTGGGCCCACCCCGGAAAGAAGGCCAGGGGGATAAGGCCCCCGCCCAGCAGATGGGATGCCAGGCGATGCAGTACGGAGATGCTCCAGACATTGTCCGCCCAGAAAGCGAGCATCTCCAGGTTCACGGTGACGATGAAAAAGAGCAGGCCCGAGCACAACAGCACGGGCAAGGTCCTGGCCAGCGCCTGCCAGCTCAGGGAAAAGGGCGCATGGAAGACCGCCAAGAACAACGCCAGCCCCAGGAAAAGCTGGACCAGGAACACCGTAGCCTGGGCCAGGTGCCCCAGGTACTTGATGCGGAAATAGGAAACCGGGTAGATGAGATAGCGGCTCAGGCTGCCGTCGTAGATCTCCGCGGAGACGTATCCCATTTCCTGGCCGTGCACCACGCGCTCCACCAAGGGCACGAGCAGGTAGTAGAGCATGAGCCCGCCGAAGGTATAACCCTGGATGCTTTCGCCGCCGCGCGCCGCGAAGATCGCCTTCCACAGGAAAAACGCCACCCCGAACTGGCTCAGCACGTTCCCCGCGAATCCCAGCCAGAACTCGGCCCGGTAGGAGATGATCTTCTTCAGCTCCATCAGGTAGAAGCTCAGGGCGACGTTCACGCGGCCGGATCCTTGCGGAGCATCGCTTCGATCACGGTGCCGATGTCCTCCTCGTCGATGCTCAGGTCCGCCACCGAGTAGGTCTGCAGCAGATGGGAAGCCGCCGCCGCGGCCCGGGTCCGCTCCACCTTGAGCTTGAGCGAAGCCCCGCTCCATTCCAGGATCTCGCCGGGCGCGGAGTCCGGCCGCGCGGGCCCGTCCGGGCCGGTCTCCCCGGTCCGCAGATGCGCGGTCAGCACCTTGTGGCGCGCGTAGGAGGAAACCATTTTGGCCACCGGGCCGTCGTACACCAATTCCCCGTCCCGCATCAGCACGATGCGTTCGCACAGCTTCTCGATGTCCTCCATGTAATGGGAGGTCAGGATCATGGCGGGGTTCTCCTTGCGGCGGTATTCCAGGATGAACTCGCGGATGGCCCGCTGCGCGGCCAGGTCCAGGCCGATGGTGGGTTCGTCCAGGAACACCACCCGGGGCCGATGCAGCAGGGCGGCGATCAACTCCATCTTCATGCGCTCGCCCAGGCTCAGGCGGCGGATCTGGATGTTCAGCTTGTCCTCCACCCGCAGGGCCGCGGCCAGGGCGCGCAGGTTGGCCTCGAAGGTTTCCTTGGGGACCCGGTAGATTTCGCGCAGCAGCAGGAAACCGTCCCCGGCCGGCAGGTCCCACCAGAGTTGCGCCTTCTGCCCCATGATCAAGGCGATCTGCCGCCGGAACCCGTTCTTGCGCTGCCAGGGAACGTATCCCTGCACTTCGGCCGTGCCCGAAGTGGGATGGATGATGCCCGCCAGGGCCTTGACCAGGGTGGTCTTCCCCGCCCCGTTCGCCCCCACCAGGCCCACGATCTCGCCGGCCTCCACGTCCAGGTCCACGCCCTTCAACGCGTGCACTTCCTGCCATTTCCGGGAAAACAGGGAACGCACCGAGCCCAGCAGGCCCGGCTCCTTGCGATGGATGCGGAAGGTCTTGCGGAGCGCGCGGGCACGAATCATGCGTTAAGCGGCTCGTCAGGCGATGACGGCATCGGCCTCTATTTCCACCAGCATTTCCGGGGCGATGAGCTTCTTCACTTCGACCATGGTGGTGGCGGGACGGATGTCCCCGAAAACCTCTCCGTGGGCCTTGCCGGCCGCCTCCCATGCCGAGATGTCCGTCATGAAAATGCGGGTGCGCACCACCTGGGAAAGGGAGGCCCCGGCCTGGGTCAAGGCGGAGGCGATGTTGGCGAGCGCCTGCCTGGTCTGGGCATAGGTATCGCCCGCGATCTTTCCCGCCGCATCCGAACCCGTGGTCCCGGAAACGAAAACCTGGCCGCCCACACGGACCGCGCGGGAATAGCCGATGATGGGTTCCCATTTGGAACCGGTGGATATGTTCTTTCTGTCCATGGAACGCTCCGCTTGGATGTGGAAGCAGGGAAAATAGTAAAAGAGGGAAAGGGACTCCCTGCGGTCGTTGACTAGCCCCTTTCCAGAAGCAACTGCGCGACCAACGGAGGATATCTCTTCCTCACCCATTCCGCATCGGGCCGGTCCTTGCCCCGGGCGGAAGCCTTGAGATCCGCGTCCAGCATGAAGAGATAGGGATACCATTCCTGGTGCAGGACGCCCTTCCAATCCCAGATCAACGCTTTCAAGGCCTTGTGCAGGGCCGCCACCCGCGCCGGAGCCAGGTCCTTGGGGCCGGGACGGAAAAAGGGCGAGGCCAGGAACGGGGCCACGACCAGGAATTCCTTGGGCAGGGCGTACGCGGCCATCGCTTCGCGCCAGGCCTTCCGCGCCGGCTTGCCTTGGCGGAACGCCGCCAGCAGATCCAGCAGCATCCGATCCGTCACCGGCAGCCCGGTGGGATTCAACAGGACGCCCCGCGTCAAGCGCCAGATAGCGCGCGTGCGGCCCTCATAAGGACCCAGGAAAATCTTGTTGGGGCAATAATCGTTGGCGTAGAGGTTGTCCCACAGCAGGACATTGCCCCGGAAGATCCGCGCCGGGTCCGCGAGGGCTTCGCCGTCCAGCCGTTCGGCGATGATGCGCGGGCCGGTCCACATGACCGTGATTTCGGGAGGCATGTTCGCGGCCAGGTCGAGCAGATAGGGATCCCGGGCCACGGGTCCGGAAGCGAACTGGTCGGTGTAGACGGTAGGGCAGAACCAGAGGCGGCAATCCGGGCCCGTCGCTTTCAGATCGGCCAGCAGCTTCCCCAGGAGCAGGCCGTGGGCCCCGCCCAGGGTGCGGAAGGACCCGGCGCAGTTCTCC
>DATENA010000244.1:0-5533 GCA_035275285.1 Fibrobacteria bacterium
GGACCGGGCCATCATTGTTGCAACACCTCGAGGGCGTTGAGGGAACCGAAGTCCACCTTGGCCTTGAACGACAGGGTCAGGCTGCCGTCGTTGACCTGGACGTTTTCGATCGGGATGACCAGGGCGTTGAGCGCACCGCCCGCCGCGGCGGAAATGTCGAAGTCCTTCAGCACGGTCTTGCCTTCGACGATGATGTCGAAGACGCGCTTCCCGGGTCCCGGGTTCGCAGGTCCGCCGTTCGGGGCGCCCCAATAGACTTCCGCGTAATGGAGCTTGACGAGCACCGTGCGCGGGGAGGCGATGGGGATGTTGAAGGTGAGCGTGCGCTGGTCCTGGGGCGGGCTGCCGGGGATCTGGGAACGATAGGTATGGTAGAGCACGTCGTCGACCGTGTTGGCGATGGCGGGCGCGCCCCAGCTTTCGGCCTTGGTGGTCGAAGGCGTGAACAATCCGGCATCGGTCCCCCAGACGCGGCCGTCCGCGGCGGTGTAGGGTGCGGCGGCGGCGACGTCGACCAGGCGGATGGTCCCGGTGCCGGAACCGGCCTCGGATTGCACCGCGAAGCGATCGAACACGGCCTGGGTTGCGGTGCTGCCGCCGTGCGCGGCCAGGATGCCGCCGTAGCTGCGCCGATCGAAATATTTGTTGTACTCGACTCCGGCGGGCAGGGTCACGCTGCCGGGCAACGCCACCAAGCCGGTCTGGCTTGAGGCATAGACGGCCTTGTACGCCGCGGTCACCACGCCCGTGGCCGGATTGCCCAGGAGCACCAGCTCCAGGGACTTGAGGCCCGTGGCGTTGATGGCGGTGGTGGACACGGTGGAGGCCGTGCCGCCGGATTCCTTCTGGAACTGCACCGAGAAGGCGCCGCCCGCGGTGAACACGCCGGCGGTAAGCCGGATGCCGTTGTCGCGGTTGGGGCCCATCATCACGCCCGCCTGCCGCCCGGAGGCGTTCAAGGTGGCCGCGGGATTGAGCAAGGTGCCGCGCACGCTGAAGCGGGTCAAACGGCCGTCGAAAGGCAGGACGAGGCCGTTCACCAGGGTATTGTCGGAACCGGCGTTGCTGCCGGAAGCGGTGGTCACGGTCAGCGTGCCGGCGGAGACGTCCTTGTCCAGGTTCGCGGGCAGGTAGGAACTTGCGACATTGGACCGGTCGATCTTGTTGGACTCGGTCTTGGCGAAGCCGGTGGCCAGGCCGTCCTTGTCGGCCAGGGTACCGGGATAATCCCGGTTGAAATCCAGCACCAGGCCGGGGACGCCGGGATAGAGGCCGGCGATGTTCGGGTTGAGCTTGTTGTCCACCGGTTGGATGTTGGTGACGATGTAGATATCGTCGTTGAAATCGTAGTTGGCGGAGGCGCCGGCGTTCACGTAATCCTGGATCACGTAATAGGTGTCCGGGATCAGGAGACCGTCGCGATCGCGCGCGGGCCACACGCGCACGCCGCCATGGCCGGCGGCATTGTAGGGCGCGGTGTATCCGGCGATGCGGAATTTGAACGTGGAGGTCGGGTTCAGGGTGGCGGCCGCGGGGCCGGTGGAGTTCTGCTTCAAGGGCAGGAAGGACTGGCCGTACGCCGGGTCGTGGCGGAAGGAAGCGCCCCCCGTGCCCACGATTTCGAACAGCACCGCGGAACCGCAGCACCCGTGGAACGCGGCGATCTGGCGGACCGTGACCGGGAAGGCCGGCGCGGCACGGCGCCAGTCGGTGGTGAAGATCTCTTCGCCCGTGGACAGGTACGGGATGGAGAGGGATTCTCCGTTCAGCAATTGCCTGAGCCTGTACCCGTAGGCGGCCATGATCGCGGGGTTGAAGACTTCATTGCCTCCCTCGGGAGCGGTCATGTAGGCGCCGGCCAATTGCACGTGGACCTGGGCTTCGTCCGGATCATCGCTGGCGATGACGAGTTCGCCTTCGCGGATGCCTTTGCCGCCGGTGTTTTCCACGAACTTGATGGGGATGTCCCGGAAGCCGCCGGGGGCGATGGAGAAGGGCAGGGCGTTCTGATCATTGTTGGGGAACCGCCACTTGCCGGCCACGGTGAAATCCAGTCCCGTGAGGGTCAGCGCGCCCGCGCCGGTATTGCGCACGCGCAGCACCGAGACGTCGTGGAACTTGTGGGTGGAGATGCTGCCGTTGATGCGGCTGAACACCAAGCGGTCCGGATAGGGCACGCCGTCCAGGTTCTCGATGCCGATGTCGCCCGGCGTCCCCGGAGGGCCGTCCGCGCTGAGGATGGATACGTAGTTGATTTTGGTGTTGGTCCCGCCGAGTCCGTCCACGGTGAGGCGGCCGTCCGTGACGGTGACGAACACGGTGGCGGATTGGAACTCCTTGGCGGCCGATCCGACGAAATTGCTGACGGCGGAAGCGCCTTCCACGTTCAGGAAATGGTGGCTGTCATAGGGACTCTGGTCGCCCACGGACACGGTGACCTGGTAGGTGCCGGCCGGCACCGCATATTCCCAGGCCCCCCGCGTGTTGATCCGCGGCGCCTGGACGATGGGATCCTGGAACTGGATCTGGGTGTTCAATTCCGGAGCGATGCCCGCGCGGGCCCGGTCCCGGGAGTTGGGCCGCAAATCCAGGGGAACATGCGAAGCCGTGGAAAGGCTGGCTTCCGTGACCCAGCCGAATCCCCGGGCGGCGTCGAAGGGCAGGCCGATATCCTTGATGAAGCCCGCCGGAACCGCGGAGGCATCGGGCTGGAAATTGATTTTCACGTTCACCGCCGCCAGGGACGGCAGGGCGGCCGCAAGGGCGGCCCAAGCGAAAACGGCCAGGCGGGGCCTGGAAACGAAGCAGTGTATGGAATTCAAATGAGATCCTTTCCGGGAAACGAAAACCCCATGCCGGACGGGAACCGCCGGGTGGGATGTCGTACGGGGATGGTGTGCAGCTAAAAGTGCGGTCTTGCCGGAATCGGCGGAGCCGCCCCAATTCGGCTCCACCGATCCCCGGGCGGTACCGGGCGTTCCCATTTAAAAACGCAAGGCAAATCTAATGACATGCAAGCGGAAATCGCAAGTTTTTTTTGAAACTATTTGTCACTGGATCAATGCGATCAGGTGCCAAGTGCGCAACATATATCACATACGTTGCTTTTTGTTTCGAAGCACCGCGTAACCGCGGCGGATGGATCCGGATTCCGGGGGAACGCGGCCATGGGGACGCCGGCTGCGTCATGGCCTTTCCCGTCCCGGCTGCGCGCGGCCGCCCTTGGGTAACGTGAGCGCTACCCAAGGGAGGGAGGGCGGACTATTCGATTCCGGGCAGCACGGCTTCCAAGGTGCCCTTCGAGGTGCGCACCCGCAGGAGATGGACGCCCTGGCCCAGTCCGACGGCCTTGAACGTGAACTCCTTGCGCGATTGCCGGATGCCGGACTCTCCGTAGCGGATCCGGCCGTCCGCGTCCAGGAAGTCCACCGAGTACGTTTCCGCGCCGGCCGAAGCCAACACGACGGAACCGGCCCGGGACCGGATGGAAATCCCCCGTGCCGCGCCCGCTGCGGGCCGGACGGCGGCCAGGGAACCGTTCCGCAGCGTGAAAGCGGGATAGACCGCGCGGTTGTCGAACAGGTCGATCAGGGTCAGCCTTCCGTACACCGTGCCCGCGCCTTGTCCAGCCGCGGGGAGGGCGAGGGTATCGGCGGATTTGTCGGGCGCGGTTTCCTCCGCGGCCGAGAGCGGCTTGCCCGCGAAACCCGGGTTGTCGAACGCCTCCAGGACGTACCTGAACTGGGGCAGCTTGAGGGAATCGATCTCCCAGGAAACGGCCACGCGATCGGTTCCCAGCAGGACCGCAGCCACCCGGTCCGCGGCCAAGGGCGCATAGGCGGGCCGGACCTCGACGCGGGGAATGGCATGGGTGGAAGGGTTGGATACCGAAGCCGCGGTGGCGCTGCCGCCGGCTACCATGTAGAAATAGTCCCCCGTGGCATCCCGCGCCTTGCCTCCGTCCCAGTTGCCCCGGAAATTGTAGGACCTGCCGCCCGCCGCCAGATCGTTCCCGTTCACGGAATAGCGGGCGTTGCCCAGGGATTCCCAGGCGCCGGCGGTGGTCCTTTTCCATGCGCCCCGGATGTTGGTTTCCCGGCGGCTCGTTCCCGTTGAAGACCAGTCTTCGATAAAGGCGTCCAAGCCGCCGTTGAAGGTGGAATTGGCGGCCGCGACGTCCATGGTGATCAGATGGCGCCATTTCCCGGAGACGCCGTCCCGCACCCACATGCCGTAATAGGTGTCCTGGCCCACCGGCCAGGCCCGGGCGGCCAGCGCGTACCAGGTAGCGGAAGCCCAGGGCAGCTTGAAGTTCCACGACTTCAATCCCGTACCTTCCCCGCCGAACTTCTCCGTGGTGGTGCCGTGCCCGGTGAACACGGAACGGATGGGGGCCTTGTGCTCCGGATTGTCCCAGATCGAAAAGATGAAATTGCGCCCGTTGGGATGCTCCTGGATGCCCGCATAGCCTCCCGCGCTCCCGCCCCATCCCAGGGTCTCGTAATAGGTGTACATCGTTTTCCCGGGCACCCTCACTTCGTTGACGAGGATGTCCCCCTTGCTGCCGCTGGCGAAGACCATGTGGGAAGAAGGCGCGGAGTTCTGCGCCGCGGTTTCGCCGGCGATGGCCAATAACAGTCCTGCCGGGATGGATCCGAGTCTTTTCATAAGTAAGCGCCCTTTTCTTTGCGGTATCCGCGGGGTGAGACGCCTGTCGCCCTCTTGAACGCCCGGCTGAACCGGTACAGGCTGGAATAGCCGCAGGCATCGGCCACTTCCGAAACGTTCTGCGGGGTCTCCAGCAGCATGGCCCGGGCCCGGTTCATCTTGACCTTCTGGATGAAGGTGTGCAGGCTCATGCCCATGCGCTTGCGGAAGAGAAGGCGCAGATGGCTTTGCGAATACGGGCAAAGGGCGGACAGCCGCGCGACCTTGATCTCCTTGTCGAAGTTGTCCCAGATGTAACGGATGATCTGATCGATGGGAGACGGACGGACGACGCCGAGATGCGTCCCCGTGCGGCCCTTCCGCGCCGCCAGCTCCAGGAGGATCAGGCCGGTGAGCAATGAAATGGAAGTGCCCGCCCCGGGTGCCGCGGCACCTTCCCGATAGGCGAGGATCAGGCGCTTGAGGTAGCCGAGCCCGGCCGGCGACAGGACCGTGACCCGGTCGCGCAGGGATTCCATCCATTCCACCCCGCTTTGCTCGAAGGCTACGAAGACCCAGTTCAGGGGGCTGGACTCCTTGAAGACGAAATGGTGGAACTGATGCGGAAAGACCAGCAGCGCTTCGCCCGGACACAGTTCCAGGCTCTTCTCCCCCACCACGATGGTCCCGCTGGCCTGGAGGCTGACGATGAGGACGAACCGGTAATGGTAATGGTGTCCATTGCCGAGCTTGGAGGCCCGGTTCCGATGGAACACGATGACGTTCGCGGGAGGCTCGAACCGCTGCGGCTGCACGCCGCGGAAGAAGCTTCCGGGCTCCGGCAGTTCGTCGGCGATGCGCCCCAGATCGGCGAGCTCGGGAGCCC
>DATENA010000245.1:0-4763 GCA_035275285.1 Fibrobacteria bacterium
TGTCCACCGCCCCTGCGGCCCCGGTGGGCGGGCAATCGGCGGCCCCCGCGGACCCGACGCCTTCGGAATCCGCCGTGCTGGGCGCGCCGAACGCGCCCGCGCAAACCGTGCTGGCCCCGGTGGGCAGGACCTATGCGACGAATCCGTCGCCCTATCTCAAGAAGGATTTGGAAGAGGTCTACAAGCGCAGCCGCGTGAAGGGGCGCCTGGCGTTCAGCGTCTATTCCACGCGCTACGGCCGCATCGAGGCCTCGCTCAACGACACCGAGTGGTTCACGCCCGCCTCCTGCCTCAAGCTCATCGTCACGGCGGCGGCCCTGGACACCTTTCCGGTCAACTTCTTCCCCGCCACCTTGATGGACGTGTTCGGCACGGTGCAGAACAGGACCCTGACCGGCAAGATCCGCATCTCGGGCGAAGGCGATCCGAACGTGTCCGATCGCTTCTTCCCGGACGCGCTCAGCCCCCTGGAGCCTTTCCTGGACAGCCTGAAGGCGCTGGGCATCGACACCATCCGGGGGGCGGTCGAGGTGACCGATACCTTTTTCACCGGCCCGCGCCGGCCGGAAGCCTGGAAGCAGCATCATTTCAACACCTGGTACGGGGCCGAAGTTTCCGCCCTGTCCTATAACGACAACACCTTCACCCTGAGCGTGCTGCCGGGAGCCAGGCCCGGATCGCCCGCCGTGGCCGTGGTCAAGCCGGACGTGGGCTACGTGCGCATCGTGAACAAGGCCAGGACCGTGGCGGGCCGCAAGCGCCGCATCGTGCCCGCGCAGAATCCGGATTCCACCGTCATCACCCTGAGCGGATACGTGGGCAACAAGGCTCCGGGGTTCCAGATGATCCTGCCGGTCCGCAACCCCACCCAATATTTCCGGGCCTCCGTCCTCAAGTCCATGGCCTCGCACGGGTTCGTCATGCGCCCGGACACGGTCGCGGCGGGTTCGCCCCTGGTCCGTTCCTTCCGCTTCACCACCGCGCCCCTCATCGACGTGGTGGAGGAGATCAACCAGCGCAGCCAGAACCTGCATGCGGAGATGACCTTGCGCCAGCTGGGCAAGTTCGTGAAAGGGGACGGCTCGGCCGCGGCCGGCATCCGGGCCGAAAAGGAGTTCCTGCACCGCCAGGGCCTGGACACCAACGATTTCCAGCTCCACGACGGCTGCGGCCTCTCGTCCCGGAACCATATCAAGCCGCGGGCCATGGCGGGCCTGTTGGCGGCGATGGCCCGCCACCGCTATGCCAGGGATTACATCACCTCGCTGGCCTCGCCCGGGCTGGACGGGGCCACGGGCCGGCGCATGCGTCCTTACATGCAGACCAACCTGCTGCGCTACAAGACCGGGTCCATCAGCGGCGTGCAGGGACTGTGCGGCTACGCCTTCGGCATCGACGGGGACACCCTGGCCGCGGCCCTGTTCATCAACGACTTCCGCGGATCGCCCGAATCCGCCTCCCGCCTGATGGATTCCCTGCTGGTGCACGTGGCCCTGTTCTACAACAAGGAGCGGCCCGCCCTCATCGAGGCCCACAAGCTCCTGGGCAGGGAGGACGCACCCCTGGCCTACCCGGAGCGCCTGAAGTATTTCAGCAAGGCGCTCCTCGAGAAGCCCTATTTCCTAGGTCCCACGGGAGAAGGCCGCTTCGGCCGCATCGAGGCCACGCCGCTCATCGATCTGGATCGCTTCGATTGCGTCACCTACATCGAAAGCGCCATGTCCCTGGCGCTCTCGCGCCAGACCCGGGACATGCTGCCCCGCATCCTGGCCTTGCGTTACCGGTCGGACACCCTGGACTATGCCACCCGCAACCACTATTTCGTGGAAGACTGGCTCCGCAACAACGCCTCCCTGGTGCGCGTGGTCCGCTTTCCCGGGGACAGCCTGCTCAGGAAGCCCATCGACAAGATCAAATTCTTCTCCTCCAAGCAGCTCCCCGCCCCGGCGGCCAATCCCATTGCCGACATCGCCTTCATGCCCTATGCCAAGGCCCTGGAAATGATGTCCGACCGGACCTGGGGGGAGAAGTTCCTGGGAGTGGCCTTCGTCACGGACATTCCCGGCCTGGACGTGACCCATACGGGTTTCCTGGTCGCGGACGGCAAGAATCCGCCCGTGCTCCGCAACGCCAGCCAGCTCCAGCACAAGGTGGTGGACATGCCTTTCAAGGAATACCTGGAGTCCCGCAAGGGGAAATGCGCCGGAGTGCTCTTTTTCGAGTTTTTGCCTCCGCCGATTTGACGGCGCTCCGGCGCGGCCCGCCCGCTCCGCGGCCATGGGCAAAAATGCGGAAGGGTTTCCTATCTTTCCACTCCGTGGTCGACCCCAAAGACAGGCATCTGCCGGAAGCCCGCGGAATCTATTCCGATTTCCTGAAGAAGAACAAGATGTTCTTCACCAAGGAGCGGACCCAGCTGCTGGATTTCATCTTCGAGCAAAAGGGCCATTTCAGCGCCGATGAGCTCATGTTCGAGATGCAGAAGGCGGACGTCAAGGTCTCCCGGGCCACCCTCTACCGTTCCCTGAGCCAGATGGTGGAAGCCGGCATCCTGTCCGAATCGGATTTCGGCCATGGCCACACCCATTACGAGATCGCCGTGGGCAGCAAGCCGCACGTGCACCTCATCTGCACGGACTCGGGGGACGTGAGGGAGGTGCACTCGCAGAAGCTCGAGGATGCCCTGAACGAACTGGCCCGCAAAGAGGGCTTCAAGATCAAGCGTTACAAGATCCAGGTGTTCGGGGTGTCCAAGGGATCCCGCAAGGAAGCCTCCAAGCTCTGATCCGCGCTCAATCGGGATGGGACTCTTTCCAGTTCCGGCGGCATGGGCCTGGGATTGGCGCTGGCCAAGTCCCTGTCCCCAGCCATGGGATACACCTGTGTTTAGCCTCACGTTTTATTCGATAGTTACCCGAACATGCACAAATGTGCCTGGTTTTTCTTAGGTTTATTTAGATTTAAGCCTGAATTTATGGTTGACAATCGTCAACCCCACCTCGTATCTTAATGGTGTGGAAAATGAGCGGCAGTACATACAAGTTGAAAGACGCGAAGCGGCTGCTCAGGGAGAACTCCTATCGAATAAACACCGATGTTTCAATAGATGCTCTAAACGATTTTGGATGGACTGAAGCGGATATCAAGTCTGCATTTTTGAAGCTGAACGGGGCACCACGGCCTGTTGGGCATTTTTATAAAACTGCACCAAGCGAAAAAATTCCCGGCGTGATGCTGGATTTTTACAAGGCATCGAACCTCAATGGAGAAGACGTTTACTGCCACTTCTACATGAAAAATGGGCGGTTGATTATCAACAGTTTTAAGCGTTGGCAAGGAAGAAAATATGAATTGTGATTGCGGTTCCTCTTTCGATAGAGTATCGTGTGGTGTTGTCTTTCCGAGTAAGGTTTTAGGTAAAATTGTCGTGCCTGATTTGAAAATGGATCAATGTCTCAATTGCCACACCCAGTTGCTTTTGCCTGGGGAATCAGAAAAACTTTCCAGCTACGTCCTTGCGCAAGAATCTGAAAGAGTGGGGGCAATGCCAATTTCCGATTTTATCAGCGAGATTGAGACAGCAAGCTTATTGGGTGAATCCAAGCAGGGGGTAAACAAGAACAAGAAGATTCGAAATGGATTTATTATGTCAACCCATCTATCGGGCCGACGGTTCTATTTGAAGCAGTCCGTTTTGCTTTTCAAAAAAAATGGCGATGGCCGTTTCTTCTTGGGCCCAATCTATAAAGGCGAACAAAACGTTTTTCCCTCCTCACCTTTTATTGGTGCTGAAAATACTTCGGTACAGTCAGAATACCTTCCTGCAGAGAGTGATTTTAAAACCATGCATTTTTCAGAGGTAGATGGAGACATTGCCAATGACCAGTAAACGCCGGTCTGTGAAACCGAAAAATATCCCGAAGCTGAGCAATGAGGCGGAAACCCGACAACCTTTCGAGAACGAAGTTAAAAGCCTCGGACTTACTCCTAGTCCCGGCCCGCATATCCTTTTTTCTGATAGGGTTCAGGTTTTAGCCCGACAGGACAACCTGATGCTCCTCCGATTTTTCAGCCAGACCCCAACCGGCTTTCAAGAAGAAGCAAGGGTCATGGCACCCTTTAGGGTAATGCAGCAATTGTCAAAGTTGATAAACCAACAAATTGAGGCAGCCCAGAACCTGGGCCGAATGGCCTCCGATGAAAAGGCAGTTGGAGACAGATGAGGGATGGTGGCAAAAAAAAGACGGCCCGGAATCCGGACCGTCTTTCAAGTCTCATTTGTGACTCAGTTTACTTGGAGTAGTATTCCACCACGTGCTGCTCGACCAGCTTGATCGGGATCTGCTCGCGGATGGGCTTGGCAATCAGCTTGCCTTCCATCTTCACCTTGTTGATCTCGAAATACTCGGGGATCTGGATGCCACCGGAGTGGGTCAGGGCTTCGACGATCTGGGGATGGGTCTTGGACTTTTCGACCACGGTGATCACATCGCCGACCTTGAGCTGATGGCTGGGGGTCAGGATGCGCTTGCCGTTGATCATGAAATGGCCGTGGGCCACGTACTGCCTTGCGGCGTAGATGGTCCGGGCGAAACCCATGCGGAAGATAGCGGCGTCCGCGCGGGTTTCAAGATAGGAGAGCAGCACCGTGCCGGTGGACTCATGGGAGTGGGCGGCCTTGGCGTAATAGCCGCGCATCTGCTTCTCGGAAACGTCGTAGACGGCCTTGAGCCGTTGTTTCTCGAGCAGCTGAATCTTATAGG
>DATENA010000246.1:0-27515 GCA_035275285.1 Fibrobacteria bacterium
ATTTCAACCAAGTATTGACGTCGGTCAAGCAGGCCGTACAGATCTTCTGACTGGACACCAGCCCGACCGTTTTGTTGAGGATTAGTTCGTTGATCAGGGACTCGAAATTGGCTTCCGTGATGTTGTTCCCCATCCCGACCACCATCCGGATCGCGGAGGTCGCCGGCATCCGGGACGGAAACAAAAAGGGGCGGACCCATCGGAGCCGCGCGCCGGATCGCAAGCACCAATCTTAATGGTGCGTCTAAGGCCCGCCATGGTGCCTGAGTTTCCGGAAGCAATCGAAACGTTTCGCCCGGTCCACCTCGTCCTCGCAGGCCCTTTCCGTCGCGAAGCCGGACTCCCGCTGCTTCTCCGCTGCTCCCTGCTTCTCCGCTGCTCTCTGCGGCGGCGACTCCTTGGCCGAGGACGCGACCGCGGCGATCACCGATCCGGCCAGGCCGGCCAGGGCCACGGTCCCGGTTAAGGTCATCATACCACGCGCATCGGAACGCTCCCCTTTGGCTTCCTGCCGGCATTCTTCCTCGGATTTGAACAGGTCCAAGGTGAACAAAGGGTTGCACTCATCGCTGATGGAATTGTACCGCGCATTGGCGACCAGGAAGAGAAGTCCCGAGGTCAGGCCGACGCCGGCCATTACCCAGGCCAGGGCCTTGGATCCGCCGGCACGCCGGCGGGGAGGATCGGGCGCCGTGACGGGCATCGGGGGCTGAACGGCAGGGATGGAAAGCGCATCCGGGGACGGAACCGCCCTTGCGGTATCTTCGGCCAGGGCCAGGGAGTCCGCGCCGGTTTCCGCCGCGCAGAGGCTGTCCAGGGTCAGGAAGGTCCTGAGCTCCGCCGCCGGGATTTCCCCCACCTTGGCCGATTTGAGCGCGACGTAGGCCGAATCCCCGCATACCGAGGCTAGGCAAGGCTCGAGGAGGCAACCTAAAAGCAGGATTCGCTTCAGCATGGGCGTCTTTCAGCAGGCATTGCGGGAGCGCACCTGCCATTTTTCCATGGGACGCACGCCATGGCCGGAATGTAATTCCCGGGCCCGTCTACCGGCCCGGTTTTTCCCGGGCCGCGCTCAGGCCGTGGCCTTGGCCGCCTCCTGCACGGATTTCAGCGCTTCCTTCTGCTCTTTCTTGAACTTGCGCACCGCTTCGCCCGCCTCGCTGTTGCGGTAGTATTCGTCCAAGGGGAAGCAGCCGGACTTGATGCCGTTGCGGGGCGCGGTGGTGCAATCGCTGAAGGTGCGGCAGATGAACTTGGTTTCCAGGGCGCCCTTTTCCAGGGAGTCCGCGATGATGCGCGGGTAGGACAGCACCATGCGGCCCACGCCGGCGAAGTCCGTCCAACCCTGGCGGACCAGGGCCTGGGACACGTGCGGCATGTATTCCTGGAGGTAGGTGAGGCCGGAGCTGACCAGGGGCATTTCCGGAGCGGCGGCCTTGAGCTTCCGCACCACCTGGATCTGCCGTTCCACGTTGATGATGGGATCCTCGGCGGGCTGATAGCCGTCGGAAGGCGGGAACAGGGCGGGGCGCTGGATGTGCGGATTATAGTAGGGCGAGCCGGCGGAGACGTTCACCACCGAGACGCCCCAGGACTTGAGGAGCTTGAGATACTGGGCGGTCTCGGCCAGGTCATAGGCCACGGGATTGTTCTTGTCGATGCCGAAGCCGTATTTGTAGGGCAGGCAATCGGAGAATTCCTCGGGCATGCCCGGCCCCAGGTTGCCGCCGGTGGCCAGCACGGGGTTGGGCTTGAAGGGCACGAAGTCGAAGGCGGACAGGCGCACGCCGATGATGAGCTTGGGGGCCGCTTGGCGGATGCCGCTGATGATCTCGCGGGCGAAACGGGAACGGTCTTCCAGCGCCTCGCCGCCGTAAGGGCCCTTGCGCGTGAAGGCGGACAGGAACTCATGGCCCAGGTAGCCGTGGCATTGCTTGATGTCGACGAAAGGAACGCCCGCCTTGTCGGCGAGGATCGCGGCTTTCACGTAATGCTCGATGAGGTCCCGGATATCGTCGTCGGTCATGACCGGATAGTCCATCGGCAGGTTGAACTTGCGGTTCAGGATGGGGTGCGCGTAGACCAGCTTGGGCTCGAGCTTCTTCTTGTCGGTGGGGCGGCAGAAGCGCCCGGAATGGGTGAGCTGGAAGCCCCACAACAGATCCGCCGTGGTGCCGAAGGAAGCCTGGTGCGCCGCGAGGCATTCGTCCGCGGCGCGGCGCAATTCATCGATGGTATCCGGCTTGGCCATCAACTGGTTGGGATTGGCGCGGCCATCGGGGCGGACGGCCACGGCCTCCATGCCCCACATGAACTTGGCGCCGGACTCCCCGAAGCGGCGCCAACGGCGGATCAGATCCGCGGTGGGGTGGCCGTCGGTGGTGGCGTCCCATCCTTCCATGGGATGGATGCAATATCGGTTGCCGACGGTGAAACCGCCCAGTTCGATGGACCGGCCCAGGGGCGATTCCGGGGCCTTGAGAATGGAATCGTCGATGGGAAGGTCGAGAGAAAGATCCTTCATCCTGTCCCGGAATGCGGCCGGGGTTTTGATGGATGTGAGTCTTTTTATGTCCAGGTCCATTATATGCTCCAGTTCACATTTGAGCCTAATATATAACTCGGGCGTAAAAAATACACGTAATTTATTTTGACAAAAGTACTTTTCGGGGGTAGATTAATTTTCGAGGCCTTTGAGCCCATGCAACTGGTTTGCGTAATTTATTATGCGACAACGGAAAATTTGGTAGCGTCATGGTAAATCTCCCCCAATTTCGACTTCGCGAAGCTTCGGTCTTTTCCCGCCAGGTCAAGACCCGGATGCCTTTCCGCTTCGGCCGCTCGACCATGACCCAGATGCCCATCCTGCATCTCCGCCTGACGGTGGAAACGGATACGGGCGAGGTCCTCACGGGCGTGAGCGCCAGCGGCATCCCGCCCCTGTGGTTCGACAAAGCGGCCGGCAAGACCCATGCGGACAACATCCAGGACCTGTCCCTTTCCCTGCGCCTGGCCCTCGATCATTACATGCAGTTGGATCCATCCCCGGTGTGGTTCCTGCATAAGATAGCCGAGCCGGTCACGCGCAAAGCGGCGGAAGCCAAGGGGCTGAACGAACTGACCGCAGGCTTCGGCGTGGCCCTGGTGGACGCGGCCCTCATCGACGCGGCCTGCCGTCACACGGGAGTTACCTTCCACGCGGCCCTGAAGGCGAACCTGTTCGGCTACGGCGCGGACTTCGCCGCCATGGTCCCCGCGGCTCCCCTGGAGCGCATCGCCCTCCGCCATACGGTGGGCCTGGTGGATCCCATCGTCGACGGCGACGTCACGGAACCCGTCGGCGACGGCCTGCCGGAATCGCTGGAGCAGGTGGTCCGCCACTACCGGGCCAGGTTCTTCAAGCTCAAGATTTCCGGGGACGCCGCCGCCTCCCGGGATCGCCTGCGTCGCATCGCCTCCGTGCTCGACGCGCAGGCGGGCGATTACCGCGCCACCCTGGACGGCAACGAGCAGTTCCACGACATGGGCGGGTTCGCCGACTTCATCCGGGACGCGTCCCGGGATCCGGCCCTGCAAAACCTCTGGCACCGCACCCTCCTCATCGAGCAGCCCGTGGGCCGCGCCCATTCCCTGGTGGACGCCGTGGCCGGGCCGCTCAAGGAAGTCTCCGCCTTCAAGCCCGTCATCATCGACGAGTCCGACGGCAGCGACGACTCCGTGGGCCGGGCCCTTTCCCTGGGCTATCGCGGCATCTCCGCCAAGAATTGCAAAGGCGTGTTCCGCACCCTGCACAGCTTCCGCGCCATCAAGGAACTGGAATCGCAAGGCAAGGAAAGCCCCATCCTCTCCAGCGAGGATCTGACCAACGCCCCCATCGTCCCGCTCCACCAGGATCTGTGCGTGGCCGCGGCCCTGGGCATCCGCCACAGCGAACGGAACGGGCACCATTACATCATCGGGTTCGATTTCCTCTCCCCCAAGGAGCGGCAGGACGCCCTGCGCGAATTCCCGTCCCTCTACCAGGCCCGCGAGCATGGCTCGCCGGTGGTGCGCATCGAGGACGGGTTCATCTCTCTGAAAGAGCTCAATCGCAACGGTTTCGGCACCGCATCCGAACCGGATTGGGAAAACCTGGAGCCCGTGCGGCTCCCGGAAATCCCCGAAGACGTCATCGAGGATAAAAGGAGCGATCCATGATCGACCGAACCGAAAATGCCGCCGCAGTCGAGCAAGAAGAAGTCGTGGAGGAAACCAACGGCCACGCCCGCCCCGCCAAGACGTATCCCTACGACTTCTCCATCCTGCGCAACCTGCGCAAGGCCCAGGGCTTCACCATCGCGGACATCGCGCAGGCTTCCGGCATTTCCACGGCCGTGATCTCCCGCATCGAGCGGAACCAGGCCGTGCCGGAACTGGACACCCTCTCGCGCTTGGGCAAGGCCTTCGGCATCTCCGCGACGGACCTGCTCGGCCTGGCGGAGTTCCGCACCGCCCAGATCACGGCGTCCCAGCATTACGTGTCCGGCGGCTTCCAGTTCCAGCACATCAACTTCATGAACATCCAGTGCTTCCTGGGCTCCGCCCTGGCCGGCGGCACCGTCAGCCGCCCGGAAGTCCACCACAACGATCACGAGATCTGCTGGGTGCTGCAAGGCAGCATCGAGATGGTGCTGAACGAAGAGCGCCACGTGCTGAAGGAAGGCGACGCCATCCAGTTCGACGCCGTGCTCTCGCATACCTACCGCGCCTTGTCCGATTGCCGCATCCTCACCCTGCACATCCGCAAGGGCAAGCAGATCTGAACCCCGGGCCGTCCCCCGAGGCGGCGAGAAGGAAGGTTGAACCATGCAAACGCAGAACGTCTCCCCCGCCGCCGGCGGCCCCCGCACCATCCTCCTGGGCCGCAACCGCCCCGGCACCCTGGCCGAACCCCGCGCCATCGTGGTGAAGAGCTTCGAGCGCCGGACCAATGTCCCACGCCCTTCGCCGTCCGTGGGCCGCTCCGTCGCCGCCGATGCCCCCATCGCCCACCCGGTTCCCGCCGCCGCTCCGGCCGCGGGCCGTTCCGCCCTTCCTTAGCCCCGGGACCCGATAACATGATCGAGATCAAGAACTCCCTGAAACCCCAGGACCTTTCCGCCAAGCTGGACCGCCTGTGGGCGGCCTCCGCCGAGAAGATCGAATCCATCGAGAAAACGTGGGATCCGGCGCAAGGCTCCCCGGTCTTCACCGTCAAGGGCAAGTACACCTCCAAGGGCTGGACCGAATGGACGCAAGGGTTCGTCTACGGCTCCGCGATCCTGCAATACGACGCCACCGGCGACGCGGCCTTCCTGGAAATCGGCCGCGGCCACACCTTCAAGGACATGGCCGGGCACATCACCCACACGGGCGTGCACGACCACGGCTTCAACAACGTCAGCACCTACGGCAACCTGTGGCGGCTCATCGTCGAAGGCCGCATCCAGGCCGACGGCCGCGAGAAGGATTTCTACGAGCTGGCCCTCAAGTGCTCCGGCGCCGTGCAGGCCATGCGCTGGACCCCCATCAACAACGGCCGGGGCTTCATCCATTCCTTCAACGGCCCCCATTCCCTGTTCGCGGACACCATCCGCTCCCTGCGCGCGCTCGCCCTGTCCCATAAGCTGGGCCATACCCTGCTGGGGGAGAAGGACGCCAAGATCAACCTGCTGGGGCGCCTGGTCGATCACGCGGCCGTGACCGCCGAGTTCACCCTGTTCTACGGCGAAGGCCGCGACAGCTACGACGTGCCCGCCCTGCGCGGCCGGGCCGCCCACGAGATCCTCTTCAACACCAACGACGGAAGCTACCGCTGCCCCAACTCCCAGCAGGGCTACGCGCCTTTCACCACCTGGACGCGCGGCCTGGCCTGGGTCATGCTCGGCTACGCCGAGGAGCTGGAATTCCTGGCCACCCTGTCCGACAAGGACCTGGACGCGGTGGGCGGACGCAAGGCCGTGGAGGCCATGATGCTCAAGGCCGCCAGGGCCTCCTGCGATTTCTACATCGCGCAGACGCCCAGGGACGGCATCCCCTATTGGGACACCGGCGCCCCCAACCTGCACAAGCTGGGCAATTACCTGGACAAGCCGGCCGACCCGTTCAACGAGCACGAGCCCGTGGACAGCTCCGCCGCCGCCATCGCCTGCCAGGGCCTCCTGCGCCTGGGCCGCCTGCTGCGCGCGCGCGGCGAGACCGCCGCAGGGGATCGCTATTGGCAGGCCGGCCTCACCGTGGTCGATCGCCTGTTCGAGGAACCCTACCTGAGCACGGATCCGGCGCATCAGGGCCTGCTCCTGCACAACGTCTACCACCGCCCCAACGGCTGGGACTACGTCCCGCCCGGAGCCAAAGTCCCTCTCGGCGAGTCCAGTCAATGGGGCGACTACCATGCGCGGGAAGCGGCGCTGTACCTGCAGAGGATCATCAAGAACGGGAAGTACTATGCGTTCTACGGGGCCTGAACAAGCCGGGGAGAGAGTTCAAAGTGCAAAAGTCAAAATGCAAAAGTCAAATTGAAAGAGATGAGGCAATGCCTTTCTTTCAAAGCACGGCCCGAAGAGATGCGCCTCGATGCAAAATCGGAGGCTCCCCCATTTTGCACTTTGACTTTCGCACTTTGAACTTTGAACTCCCTTCTTTCTCTTAACCCTCACAAAGCATAGTCCACGGAGAATCTTAGTCACATGAGCAAAAGACTCGCAGTAGTCACCGGAGGCGGGCGCGGAATCGGTCTCGGCATCTCCACCAGCCTGGCCGGGGAAGGCTTCGATCTGGCCGTTTGCGGGCAGAAAGAAGAGAAGGATGTGGATTCCCTGCCCGGCCTCCGGGCCCTGGGCGCCAAGGTGCTCTACGTCCGGGCCAACGTGGCCGAGGCGCGCGACCGGGAGAACCTGCTGGCCGCCGTGCGCGAGACCTTCGGCCGCCTGGACGTGCTGGTGAACAACGCCGGCATCGCGCCCAAGGTGCGCGCCGACATCCTGGAAGCCGGGGAAGAGAGCTTCGACGAACTCATCAAGGTGAACCTGCGCGGGCCCTACTTCCTCACGCAGAAGGCCGCCCAATGGATGATCGCCCAGCGCAAGGACGATCCGTCCCGGACGCAGTCCATCGTCAACATCACCTCCATCTCCGCCACCGTGGCTTCGGTCAACCGCGGGGACTATTGCCTGGCCAAGGCCGCCCTGGGCATGTCCAACCAGCTCTGGTCCGTGCGCCTGGCCGAGTTCGGCATCCCGGTGTACGAGGTGCGCCCCGGCATCATCAAGACCGACATGACCGCGGGCGTAACCGGCAAGTACGATGCGCTCATCGCCGGAGGCCTGGTCCCGCAGAACCGCTGGGGCCTCCCCGAAGACGTGGGCAAGGCCGTGGCCATGCTCGCACGGGGGGACCTCCCTTATTCGACGGGGCAGGTTCTGATGGTGGACGGCGGGTTGACGCTGGCGCGGTTGTAAGACGAAGTAAGAGAAAGATTTTTGCAAATTGAAAATTGAAAATTGCAGCATGCAAATTGGAATGCGAATGCATTCCCTCGCCTCTACGGTGACTCCGGGGCGCAATTTGCCTTGCCGGTTTTCAATTTTCAATTTGCAATTTTCAATTTGCAAAAATCCCTTGGAGACCTACCCATGAGCCCTCTTATCGACCGCCTCTCCGCCATCCGCCTCATGCCCGTGGTCATCATCGACCGGGCCGAAGACGCCTGGCCGCTGGCCCAGGCCCTCAAGGCGGGAGGCCTGCCCTGCGCGGAGGTCACGTTCCGCACCGCCGCCGCCGAGGCCGCCATCAAGGCCATCGCCGCGGACAAGGAGATTTGCCTGGGCGCGGGGACCATCCTCCAGCCCGACCAGGTGGACCGCGCCCTCGCGGCCGGCGCCGCCTACATCGTCTCCCCCGGCTTCAACGCCAAGGTGGTCCGCCGCTGCCGGGAGCTGAACGTGCCCGTATTCCCCGGGGTGGCCACGCCCACGGAGATCCAGATGGCCCTGGACGAAGGCGTCGAGGTGGTGAAATTCTTCCCCGCCGAATCCATCGGCGGCATCAAGGCCCTCAAGGCCATCGCCGCGCCCTTCTCCATGGTCCGCTTCATCCCCACCGGCGGCATCGACCTGGCCAAGCTGCCGGATTACCTGGCCTTCAAGGCCGTGGTGGCCGTGGGCGGCAGTTTCATGGTGGCCCCGGACCTGCTCAAGGCCGGGAATTGGGCCGAAGTCACGCGCCTCTCCGCCGAAGCGGTGGCGCTCACCAAGGCCAAGAAGTAACGTTGCAGATACCCTAGGCGCCGCTGCGCGGTCGGCCCCCGGCGAAGCCGGGATTTCCGGAGGAACGATGAGCCTTTTGAACGTGAAGCCCAAAGACCAATGCCAGTTCGACCAGATCTCCCTGGGCGAGATCATGCTGCGCCTCGATCCCGGCGACGTGCGCATCAAGACGGCGCGCAGCTTCACCGCCTGGGAAGGCGGCGGCGAGTACAACGTGGCCCGCGGCCTGCGCCGCTGCTTCGGCCAGCGCACCGCGGTCGTGACCGCCTTCGCGGACAACGAGGTGGGCCGCCTCATCGAGGACTTCATCCTCCAGGGCGGCGTCGACACCTCCTTCATCCGGTGGATCCCCTACGATGGCCTGGGCCGCAAGACCCGCAACGGCCTCAACTTCACCGAACGCGGCTTCGGCGCGCGCGGGGCCGTGGGCGTCTCGGATCGCGGCCACACCGCCGCCAGCCAGCTCAAGAAGGGCGACGTGGACTGGGAGGATATCTTCGGCAAGCGCGGGGCGCGCTGGTTCCACACCGGCGGCATCTACGCGGGGCTTTCCGAGACCGCTCCCGAGGTGATCGAAGAGGCCATGGTCGCGGCCAAGAAGCACGGGACCCTGATCTCGTTCGACCTCAACTACCGGCCCAGCCTGTGGAAGAACTTCGGCGGGCAGAAGCGCGCCCAGGAGGTCAACCGCAAGCTCGC
The DNA here is from genome assembly GCA_035275285.1 of Fibrobacteria bacterium. GTDB lineage: Bacteria > Fibrobacterota > Fibrobacteria > UBA11236 > UBA11236 > Chersky-265. Next base: position 8,985 of record DATENA010000246.1, read on the forward strand.
CCGCTACGTGGACGTGATGATCGGCAACGAGGAGGACTTCACCGCCTCCCTGGGCTTCCACGTGGAAGGCACCGACGAAAACCTCTCCTCGGTCGAGGCCGAGAACTTCAAGAAGATGATCGGCGAGGTCACCAAGGAGTTCCCCAACTTCAAGGTCATCGCCACCACCCTGCGCACCGTGAAGTCCGCCTCCATCAACGATTGGGGCGCGGTGGCTTGGGGCGGAGGGAAATTCTTCGAATCCGCCATGCGCCGCGGCCTGGAGATCTTCGACCGCGTGGGCGGCGGGGACAGCTTCGCGTCCGGCCTGGTGTACGGGCTGATGGAAAAGGGCGATCTGGCCCAGGCGGTGGAATACGGGGCGGCCCATGGCGCTCTGGCCATGACCACGCCGGGCGATACGTCCATGGCCAGCCTCTCCGAAGTCGAGAGCCTGGTCAAGGGCGGCGGGGCGCGCGTCCAGCGCTGAACCGTTCCCTTCCGCGAGCCGGCCGCCGCCGGCTCGGGAACCCCTCCCCGCTTTTCAATCCCCGAGGCCGGCCAACCATTTACGGCAAACGGCCGTGATTTCCGCCAGGACGTCGGCCCGGCTCCGGCCGGAGCGCTTCGGCACCCTGAGCCCGTGATCCGCGCCCTCGATCCAATGATGGGTCCACTTCGGCTCGGATGCCGCCGCCGAAACCAGCGCCCGGTCCATGAGCGCGGGCGTGCAGAACGCATCGCGCGTGCCGGATAGGGCGGCTTCCAGATCCAGCATGTGCGGGTGATCCTTATGTCCCCCTGCGCCATGGGCCAAGAGCACGAAGCCGATCGGAGCTTTGCGTTTGGCGACGGGATGTTCGGAAGCTTTGGCGGCCTTGGGTGCTTTGGCCGGCTTCTTAGCCGCCCGGACCGGCTCGGCGGCAGCGGGGGCAGGCTTGGCGGGTTTGCGGATGGAAGCGACGGAACGTCTGCGAGGGACTTTCAGCCCATCCAGTGTTCGCGGCTCCAGATGAGCATTAGGCTGAAAGCGGTGCAGAAGCCGAAAAAGGAGTTCCAGAGGACCAGGCCCAGGACCAGGGTGGCGCCCAGGGAAAGGGCCCAAGCGATGGAAGCGGCCGCGCCCGCGGCCCAGATGACGAAGAGGATGACGGCGGAAATCAGATTCATGTTCGACTCCACAAACCCCGGGCCGACTTCCGGCTGGGCGTCCAAAGTATAGCAAAGCCCAAAACGGAAAGGGAGGCCTTCCTTGGGCGTCCGGCACCCGACACCCGGTCGGGATCCGGGGAACCGAGAGGAGGGTTCAGCGGTCCGGGGCCAGGAAGAAGGCCTGGGAGAACGGCGCTCCGTCCACCAGACCGGAGAGGAAATAGGTGCCCGCTTGCAAACCGGCCGTGCCGCGCGAAGCGAGGGACTGGTTTCCGGAACCGCTCCCCTGGAAGACTCCCAGACGATTGCCGCCCGCATCATCGAGGCGCAAGTCCCAATTCGCGTTGCGCGACAGCTGGAGGCAGGGCCGGCCGCCTTCCCGTGTGATCCGCAGGGCGGGCGCGCGGGCGCTTCCCGGACGCAGGGAAATCCGCATGGTCCGGTCCGGCCAGGCGAAATTCTTGTCCGTCCACGGATCCTTCGTCAGCGGCCGGATCTTGATGTTCCGGTACCAGACCGAACTCGCATGATCCTGCAAGAACAACTTTCCCGCATGGACATCCCCGTACAGCGGGAAACTGGCGTATTTGCTTTTCCCGTACTTGTCCAACCAATCCGGGCTTCCCATCTCGTACTCCAGGAGCCGGATCCCGTTCCCGAAATGGGCGACGCGCTTTTCATACATCACCACGTGGAACGTGTTGTACTGATCGGACGGCATGGTCCAAGGTGTGGCCGGAGCATACATGGCATAGCAAGCGCCCGGGCTGGTCGCTGTCATGCCAGACTTGTAATCGGGGTGGAGCTTGCCGCAGATCTGGGTCTCGGGTCCGGTGCGGATGTTTTCGGAAGGCTCCGTTTCCAGGTAGCGCAGGAAAATCCCGCTATTGCCCCCTTCCGGGATTTTCCAATCGATGGAAATCTCGAAGTTACGGTACACGAATTTTTCAGGGGCGAGCAAGGCTCCGGCCGCGGGGCCGCGCATGTAGATGGAACTGTCCCTGAGGATCCATCCGTTCTCGCTGATGGAGGTTTTTTGATAGGAATGCCACCCCGCCAGGGAAGCGCCGTCGAACATCAATTGCCAGCCCGCGTCCGCTTCGGCCTGGGTCAGGGTGTTCGGCGTTGGAGCGGCCGCAAGACTCGAACAGGCCATGCAGAGTGCGATTCCGAAGCGAAGCAGAAACATGCCCAATATATTAGTTATTAGTCGCCTTCTGAATTTGGCGACAGGGAAATGTAGACCCCCCACCCGGATGGACCAGGCCCCAAAACCGCTGCGCCACACCTTTTTGCTTCGTAATAAATCCAACTTTGTTTTTTACTTTTTGCTTAATCCTTTAAATTTTAACCAATTTTGTGGATATTTCACGACTTTCGGGCGCCTTTTGCTTCGTGAAAATGTTCGAATTTCGCATGCAGAAGGAACCCCCCGGGGCTATATTTGCCTAAAACCTATCCAGGGAAGAAGAACCATGAAAACGACCATTGGGCGGAAATCCGGCATGAGGATATTGGGGGCATGCGCCCTGTTGGTGTGCGGCGCATGGGGTCAGGCCAAAAACACCCTGACCCAGGCCGAAGCGGACGCGGGATACAAGCTCCTGTTCAATGGCGCCAACCTCGATGGATGGCGCAGCTACAACAACACCACGCCGCCGGCCAGTTGGCAAGTGGTGGCGGAAAGCACCTGGAAGGTGCTCTATATCCAATCCGGTTCGCCTACGTCCTCCTTGATAACCACCGACGCCACCTACCGGAATTTCGATTTGATGATCGAATGGAACATCGCTTCCAATGGCAATAGCGGCATCTTCATCCGGTACAACAAATTCAACCTGGACGGATGGGGCGGGGCTTCCGGGCCGGAAGCGCAAATCGGGGCCACGAACAACAGCGATGCCACCGCCCCCAAATACCGGGCCGGCACCTGCTATGACATGTTTCCGCTGTTGGATAAGGCCAAGACCTGGGACGGCACCCCGAACTACGGCAAGTGGCAGCAATTCCGCATCATCGCTTATGAAGGACACGTCGCCCATTACGGCAATGGGATCAAGCTCCTGGAGTACGTCATCCGCAGCCCTGCCTGGAACTCCGCCTACAACGCAAGCAAGTACGCGTCCTATCCCGATTATGCCACCGTTCATCCGGGCTCCATCTACCTGCAGCACCATGGCGAATACGGAGCCGAAGCCCCGCGCTTCCGGAACATCCGCATCAAGAAGCTGACCGAAAACCCTTGGACCGTGGGCTCGCCCTACCTGGCCAACCCGAACGATACCACTGCGTTGAAGGATCTCGCCTTTTCCAATCTCATGCTGGACAAGCCCACGATCACCCTGGCGCCGCTTTCCGCGCGGCCGGAACTGGCCATTTTTCCGGCGGCCGGTGGATACCGCATCCGGTTCAACAGAACCGGTGACTACCAGATCCGCACCCAGGACTGGCTGGGCCGTTCCCATTCGGTATTGAACGTCGGGAACGCGGGCGAAGCCTGGCTGCCCGCCGTGGCCGCGCAAGGAGCCTCCGTCCTCTCCATCTGGTCCGGGGACATCAAGATCCACTCCGGTCCGATTCCAGCCCGCTGATCCAACAACCATTCCAAAACAATCGGGGTAAAATCGTGATGTCTTTTTCCGTCCTTCCGGCGGCCTTCGCGGCCGCCTTATTCGCCAGCGCCGCCGCCGAGGAAACCGCGGATTTCGAGATTTCCAAGCCTTCCCTCACCCTCTTCCATGAGTTCGGCAATATCGAGCGGGGGGTGGAATTCGAGAAGACCTCCTTCCGGGATTATTGGGTCCAGCGCACCGGGGGCTTCATCGGCTTCACGGGAAAGCACGGCGATCGCCTGGGCATGGAGCTGATGCTGGGCGGCATCTACTGGAACCCCACTTTCAATGAGAACGCGAGCTCGGAAAGCGTGCTCCGATATTTCGCCGGGTCGGCCCCCAAGCTGGACGTGAATTACATCTGGGGCGACCTCGAACATCCGTACCTGCGAGTCGACGGGGGGATTTTCCAGTACAAGTACAACGATTATTCGCGCAACCTCGGCGAATACATGTTCCGGACCTCGGCCTATCCCGGACTGGTGTTCACGGGCGGACTGACCATGGTCGACATCAACAAACCTTCCCTCACGGGCCTCAAGCTGACGCATTCGCTGGGATCCATCTTCTCCCACGACCTCTTGATCACGACCGAAACGGAGATGATCCCGCATTATGACATCAGCCTCTCCTACATGTTCAGGGGCGACTTTTCCAATGTCTTCAAGTTCGCCGCCGGAGTGGAGTTCGCCCGCCTCCTGGCGCTCAAGCCGAGCGTGACCAACCCGGACATCAAGTTCAACCGGTATTTCACCTTCAACGACACCACCTACGTCGACAACGGCGATTATTACGCCCAACGTCTCAAGGCCCTCAAGCCGGGCCATACCCAGGATTCCCTGCTCTTCGAGCGGGGCAAGTTCCTGGCGGATACCCTGGGGGCCCTGGCCGCGGTGAGCGCGGACAACACCCTGCCTTTCTCCCAGGCACTGGCCAAACTGGACAGTATTTTCCGGCCGCAGGGCAGCTCTTCCTACGACAAGTTCGACAACTCCTCCATCACGCCGGTGATTTCCGCGTCCCTGGACGTGAAACGCCTGCTGGGCCTGGATTTCCTGGGTCCGAAGGACCTGGTCCTGTACGGGGAAGCGGCCATCCTTGGCTTGCAGAATCAACCCGTCCTGTATGAAAAGGTGTCGGAAAGGACGGTGGCAATGCTCGGCTTCAACGTCCCCACCTTCCGGCTGCTGGAAACCCTGTCCATCGAGGTGGAAAGGAACGGCTCCATTTACCCGAACGCCAACCAATACAACCAGCGGGATATCGGCCGCAAAGGCAGCACGTTCTCGGCGCCCGCCCAACCGACCATCTTTTCCTCCAACCTCGAGGGCGGCTACGATCCCGCGGATTGGAACAAGGACAACCTGAGGTGGTCCGTCCTGGCGAACCGCGATATCGTCAAAGGGATTTCCCTGACGGGGCAGGTCGCGAGCGATAACGCGCGCGGGTATGTGTATCCGTCCGGCCGCCGGTATTGGGCCTTGTTCCGCGATCCCGGCAAGGACTGGTACTGGATGTTCAAGCTGACCGCGAAGATCTGATCACGGCTTCGGCCTTGAGGGCCATAGGATCCTCGGGATCGCTTTCCCTACCCGGCAAAACCCCCGAAAAACCAAAGCGAGGTCTCTTTTTTCGCCATTTTCGCCATTCCGAGGAAGTCCAAAGAAATATCAACGAATCACGATAAGTCGATGCATTGTGGACCGGAATATTGTACAATTAGGACATGGCCTCGCCGGCCGCGGCCGACCAGGATCGGTCCCAGCCGCCCGGGAATCGGCTTCGAAACACCATCAGGAGTTCCATATGTCCAGACACTTGTTCACGTCCGAATCGGTTTCCATGGGCCATCCCGACAAGATGGCCGACCAAATCTCCGACTCCATCCTCGACGCCATGCTCGAGCAGGATCCCAAGAGCCGCGTGGCCTGCGAAACCTTGATCGCCACGGGCATGGTGGTCGTGGCCGGTGAAATCACCACCAAGGCCAACATCGATTTCCAGAAGGTCGTGCGCGACGCCGTCGCCCGCACCGGCTACACCAATGCCGAATGGGGCTTCGATTCCAAGACCTGCAGCGTGCAGGTGGCGCTCAACAAGCAGAGCCCCGACATCTCCCAAGGCGTGACCGAAGGCGAAGGCCTCCACAAGGAGCAAGGCGCCGGCGACCAGGGCATGATGTTCGGCTTCGCCTGCGATGAAACTCCCGAGCTGATGCCGATGCCCATCCATTACAGCCACCGCCTCGTCGAGAAGCTGGCCGAGCTGCGCGAGAAGGGCGTGCTCTCCTGGCTGCGCCCGGACTCCAAGTCCCAGGTCACGGTCGAGTACGTCGACGGCAAACCCAAGCGCATCGACACCGTCGTGGTGTCCACCCAGCATGGCGAAGAGGTCTCCCACGAGGCCATCGTGAAGGAAGTCATCGAGAAATGCATCAAGGCCGTCATCCCGGCCAATCTGCTCGACGCCAACACCAAGTACTACATCAACCCCACCGGCCGCTTCGTGGTCGGCGGACCCATGGGCGATTGCGGGCTCACCGGCCGCAAGATCATCGTCGACACGTACGGCGGCATGGGCCGCCACGGCGGAGGCGCTTTCTCCGGCAAGGATCCCTCCAAGGTGGACCGCTCCGCCGCATATGCCGCGCGTTACGTGGCCAAGAACATCGTGGCGGCCGGCCTGGCCACCAAGTGCGAAGTCCAGGTGGCTTACGCCATCGGCGTCGCCAAGCCCGTTTCGGTCTTCGTGGAGACCTTCGGCACCGGCAAGCTCTCTTCCGAGGCCCTGGAGACCCTGGTGAACGAGCATTTCGACCTCACTCCGGGCGGCATCATCCGCACCCTGGATCTGCTGAAGCCCCGCTACAAGGCCACGGCCACCCACGGCCACTTCGGCCGCAAGGGCGATGCCTTCACCTGGGAAAAGACCGATAAAGCCGACGCCCTCAAGGCGGCCGCCGCCAAGATCGGCGCCAAGCCCCAGATGGCCACCGCCTAGGGCCCATCCGGCCCGCCCGGCGCAAGCGCGGCGGGCCTTTCTTTTTCGCATTCGAAGCTTTTCACGTCGGCCGGTCCCCAGCGGAAGCCGCAAACAAAAACAAGGAAGCCATCACATGTCGACCATGACTCAGGAAGCCCCCAAGGGCGTCAGATCCACCCAGTACAACGCCCCCGCCTGGGGCCAATACCAGGTCGCCGACATCAGCCTCGCTGATTTCGGCCGCAAGGAGCTCGAAATCGCGGAGAAGGAAATGCCCGGCCTGATGGCCACCCGCGAGAAGTACGGCAAAAGCAAGCCCCTCAAGGGCGCGCGCATCATGGGCTCCCTGCACATGACCATCCAGACCGGCGTGCTCATCGAGACCCTCAAGGAGCTCGGGGCCGACGTGCGCTGGGCCTCCTGCAACATCTTCTCCACCCAGGACCATGCCGCGGCGGCCATCGCCAAAGCCGGCACCCCGGTCTATGCCTGGAAGGGCGAGACCCTGGAAGAATACTGGGAATGCACCCTGGCGGCCCTGAGCTTCCCCGGCAAGAACGGCGAGGCCATCGGCCCCGAGCTCATCGTCGACGACGGCGGCGACGCCACCCTGCTCCTGCACTGGGGCGTCAGGGCCGAGAAGGACCCGTCCTTCCTGGACCGCAAGCCCGGCAGCGAAGAGGAAGCCGTGATCCTGAAGCTCCTCAAGCGCACCCTCGCCGAGCATCCGGGCATGTGGGCCCGCTTCGTCAAGGACTGGAAAGGCGTCTCGGAAGAGACCACCACCGGCGTGCACCGCCTGTACCAGATGTTCGACAAGAAGGAGCTCCTGGTCCCGGCCATCAACGTGAACGACTCGGTGACCAAGTCCAAGTTCGACAACCTGTACGGCTGCCGCGAGTCCCTGGCCGACGGCATCAAGCGCGCCACCGACGTGATGGTGGCCGGCAAGGTGGCCGTGGTCTGCGGCTACGGCGACGTGGGCAAGGGCTGCGCCCAGTCCATGCGCGGCTTCGGCGCCCGCACCATCGTCACCGAGATCGACCCCATCTGCGCGCTCCAGGCCGCGATGGAAGGCTACAAGGTCACCACCCTCGAGGACGCTTTGGCGGAAGGCAACATCTACGTGACCACCACCGGCAACGTGGACATCATCACCGCCGAACACATGAGCAAGATGAAGGATCAATCCATCGTCTGCAACATCGGCCATTTCGACAGCGAAGTGGACATCGCGGGCCTGAAGGCCTGGCCCGGCATCAAGCATACCAACATCAAACCCCAGGTGGACAAGTACACCTTCCCCAACGGCAACAGCATCTACCTGCTGGCCGAAGGCCGCCTGGTGAACCTCGGCTGCGCCACCGGCCATCCGAGCTTCGTGATGTCCACCTCGTTCACCAACCAGTCCCTGGCCCAGATCGAACTCTGGACCAAGAAGCTGGAAGTGGGCGTGTATACCCTGCCCAAGCATCTCGACGAAGAAGTGGCCCGCCTGCATCTGGAAAAGCTGGGCGTGAAGCTGACCAAGCTCAACGCCAAGCAGTCCGAATACATCAACGTGCCGGTGAACGGGCCCTACAAGCCCACTCACTACCGCTACTAGGCGTGCGGGCAAGCCAGGCCCCGTCCAGGGCCGGCAACCTGCCGCTCCAGGGTCTTTGAATGAGCAAGGCCTCCGGGTTTCCCGGAGGCCTTTTTATTCGGACCCGTCGGCCATTTTTCGCGACTAAAAGGGATACCCGATGGTGTTCATGGGACCCGATGTTCTCGAGCTTCTGGAGCACGTCCTCGATATTGGCCTTGGAGGAGGTGCGGAGGTGGATGCCGTTCCCATTTCAAGGCCCTTCCCTATGGAAGGGCCTTTTTTTGTTGAAAAAAGTGATTCTGGGTAGTAATTTAGAGATAATAACTCTAAATTCAGACCTAAAATGGAATCAGTATCTCGATTTTTTACGCCTCCCTCGGGTAGCTTCTTCCTGTTCGGTCCCAGAGGGACCGGGAAATCCACATGGCTCCATTCCCATTTCCGGGACCAGGCCCGGTACGTGGATTTGCTGAAGCCGGATGTTTTCCGCCGATTCACGGCGAGGCCCGAAAGGCTGCGCGAGATTATCGCCGGAAACCGCGGGACCAAAACGATAATCCTGGATGAAATCCAAAAAGCACCCCAATTGCTGGACCAGGTCCACTCCCTTATCGAGGATCACAAAAAAATCCGGTTCATCCTGACCGGATCCAGCGCCCGGAAACTGAAACGTTCCGGAGTCGACCTATTGGCGGGGCGGGCGCTCGTGAGGACGCTGCACCCGTTCATGGCGGCCGAGATGAAACAAAGGTTCGATTTGGAAAAGGCGCTGGTTCGAGGCCTCATCCCTCTCGTAGTGGATTCGCCGGAACCGGAGGAAACCCTTAAGGCCTATGCCGCCCTTTACCTGAAGGAAGAAGTTCAGGCCGAAGGCCTGGTGCGCAACATCGGATCCTTCGCGAGATTCCTGGAAGCGTTGAGTTTTTCGCACGGGTGCGTATTGAATCTGAGCCATGTTTCCCGCGAATGCCAGGTAGGCCAAAAAACCGCGGAAGGATACCTCGAGGTGCTTGAAGACCTGCTCCTGGCCCATCGTCTGCCGGTTTTTCAAAAACGGGCGAAGCGCGCTTTGGCCAGCCATCCCAAATTCTATTACTTCGATACGGGCGTGTTCCGGAGCCTGAGGCCCATGGGTCCATTGGATCAACCTGAACTCGTGTCGGGACCCGCCTTGGAAGGATTGGTCTTCCAGCATTTGCGCGCGTGGATAGCCTACGGGGGAGACAACCACAGCCTGAGCTACTGGCGGACCCAAGCCGGAAACGAAGTGGATTTCGTCGTCTATGGAAAGGACGGGATGCGCGCCATCGAGGTCAAGAATTCCCGGCGCATCCGCAGCGAAGATTTTTCGGGATTGGCCTCCTTCGGAGAAGACTATCCCGGCGCCAAACGCGTCATCCTTTACCGGGGAGATGAGAGAATCGAGAGCAAGGGTATTCTTTGCCTTCCTTGCGGGGATTTTTTCAGGGGGTTGGTTCCGGGAAAACCGCTTTGGGCGGAATAGGCTCGATCCCCGGAATCCGGTCGGCAATCCATAAACAACTGCGCCCTCGCTACGAACCTATTCATGAGACCGTTTCTTACGGTTTGGCGAAGAGGTCGAAACGGAGGGTGAGCTGGTCCTTGGACTTCATGAACATGAGGCTGGGCCGCTCCACCCCGTAGTCGGACAGGTTGATTTCGAAGGTTCCCGTGATCTCCACCCTGTCCTTGCCCAGGGCGGGGGTGACGTGGAAGCTCACCGGGCGGGTCACGCCGTGGAAGGTGAGGTCCCCGGCCACGAGGTAACCTCCGCCCTCGGGCTTGATGGATCGGCTCTCGAAGGACACGCGCGGGAATTTCAGGGCGTCGACGGCCTCGAGGGCATGGGAATCGCGGCTGGAATTGCCGCTGTCGAATTTCCTGACGTCCGCGGCCACCCGTATCCTGGACGATACGGTATCGTCCGAGAGCTCCACCTTGCATTCGAAATCGCGGGTGATCCCTTTCACCGTGTGCATGGGATGGACCAGCACGTAGGTCAGGGAGGATTCGCCCTTGATGGCCTCGTAGGGCTTGGCCGGGGCGGGCGCGGCCAGGAACAGGAACAGGACGGCGGAAAGGGCGGCCGGGGCGGAAAAAGCTGCGGAGGCCTTGGAAGCGGTCATGGCGATCCTCAAAAAGTGATGACGAGCATGGCGCCGGCGAAGGCGGCGGTGGTCACGTAACCGGATACCTGGTGCCAGGTGCGGACATCGCGATCGTCTTCGATCAGGGTGCCCAGCACGGGCGTCAGGATCATGCCCGTGAAATGGACCCAGGCCAGGGCCTTGTGGGTGGAGACGCTGCTCCAGCCGGATCGGCGGATCACGGGGGGAGGCGAAAGCAGGGACAGGGAGGCGGTGGTGAAATACGCGCCCACGGTGGTCCACGCCAATACGGACTTGGCGCCTTCATAACCGCTTTCGCCGTTGAGGATCATCTGGCCGCAATAGGCCGTGGCGATCATGGAGGCCAGGGTCAGGAAGCCGCCGATCTGATGGGCGGTGAGCATGCGGCGGCGCAGGAGCAGCTCCCGCTCCCGGGATTCCTCCGTCAGGGGATATGCCCCGATGGAGCGCATCACCCCGTGTTCGCCCCACAATAGCCTTTCCCCCGGACCCAGGGTTTCCGGGAGCAGCGGATCGGCCGTAAGCGGGGAGGCCGCCGCGGTGGAATCCGCCGGAGCGATGGAATCCATCGGGGATTGGCCGTTCGGACCGGAGGCGGGGCGGTCCGCCCCGGCGGCGAAGGCGGGCGGGGCGGCGGTTGCGAGCCCGAGGCACATGCAAACCAGGACGAAGACGCGGAGGGCCTGGAAGGAGGACGGGGATTTCGAAACCATGGGAAGAAATTAGCCATCCCGCAGCCCAAAACCCAAAGGCCGGAGGGTTTCCGGATTAAAAACCCGTCCGGGCGGCGATAGCCCCGCAAGACGGACCGGAACTCCGGTCCATTGCCGCTTAAAGGGAGGGGCCGAAGGCCTAACCTTCCACCTGGTGGGGATCCTTGCCGAATAGGAACTCGGATTGGATGGACCCGTCCAGCTTTCCGATCCGCAACTCGCCGACTTCTTCGCGCATCGCCAGGAAACGGCCCAGCTCAACGGCGTCGGGTTTGCTCTTGAAACGGCCTTCGGTGGCCTGATCGGGCGACTTCACGACGTACCATTCGTCGTTCTTGTGCACCACGCTGTAGATGATCCTCTGCATACAGATAAAATACCATTTGTCGATTTCCGGAGTCGCGTTAATTGATCGCGGGGCGATTCCCCGTCAATCGGGGCCTATTGGCGGTCGGAGGCCCGGCCCAGGGGCCGCGGCCGGCAGGCGGGCGCGGAGATTGCGGACGATGCTTACCGGATAGGGCCGGATCAGAAACCGTCGAGGGGCTTGAATTTCGCGGCTTCGCTGTCCACGACTTTCACGATCTTGTCGTTTTTGTCCTTCATCAGGTCCACCAGCAGGACCTGCTTCATGGGCGGGGGTTGCCCTTTCTCGCTCCGCAGGACGGAGATCACCGGGCGCGTGTGATCGTCCGGATGCGCCGACACCACGCGTCCCATGCGGCCGCTGGCCAGTTCCACGAAGGTGCCGATGGGATAGATGGAGAGGTAGCGCAGCAGGTTCTTCACCAGGGCGGGATCGAGGAAGTTCATCTGCCCCATCTTGATGACCTTGTCCATGGCCATCTGGGGGGTGAGGGCGTCGCGGTGGGAACGCTTGTGGACCATGGCGCACAGGGTGTCCGCAATGGCGACGATGCGGGCGACCTGGGAGATCTGCGCGTTGGAACGGCGCTTGGGATAGCCCGCGCCGGTCATGCGCTCGTGGTGCTGGTAGGCGGCCGAAAGCACGTAGTCGGAGGCGCCCTGGATCTTCTCCAGCAAGGCGAAACTGGTGGAGGGATGCCGGTGGATCTCGCTGAGCTCCGGTTCCGTGAGCTTGCCGGCCTTGAGCAGGATGGCTTCCGGCACCATCATCATGCCCACGTCCGCCAAAAGGGCGGCCTGGCCGATCTCCAGCACTTGCCCCTTGGAGAATCCGGAGGCGGTGGCGGCGGCCAGGGAGACCAGGCACATGTTGACCGCATGCCGGTACAGATAGTCCGCCAGGTTGGGGGACTGGTAGAGGCACAGGGCCAGGAGGATGTTGCGGTCCTTTTCCATCACGTCCAGGAACGATCCGACCAGGGTGCGCACGGACCCCATGGAGGTGACCTCCCCCAGGCAGATCAGATCGTAGGTTTCCCTGGCCTGGGCCACGGAAGAATCCCAGGTCTTGACCACGGTGGCCTTGTAGGTCAGGGTGCGTTCGATCACGGACATCTGGTCCATGCCGCGGTTCATGGGCAGGCCGGAAGGATTGTCGCCCGGTTCGCCTCTGTCCCACTGGGCCTGGAGGCGGCCCAGGCGCGGGCTTGCGGCCATGCGCTTTTCCAGGGTCATGGCGGCCGGGGGGGAATTGTCGCGGAAGGACGCGTCTTCCGTGCCCAGGGTCTCCAACTCGTCCAGGTTCAGTTCCAGGAGGGAATTGAGCTCCTTGTCCTCTTCCGAAATCTGATCCATGTCCAGCCTTTCAACCTTTCCGGAACCGCTCAAAGGACCTTGATGCGGCCGTTCTGATACAGGAAAACCTTGGGACCCGACATTTCCTCCTGCACGCGGAAGATTTCGGGGCCCACCTTGATGACCGCTCCCGGGTTCACCTTCTTCTCCACCTTCACGCACAGCCCGGGCTTCAGGTAGCCCTGGCGGATCTGCTCCATGATGTCCAGCTTGCGCTTTTCCAGCTCCGGCAGGCGCACCTGGATCTTCTCCTGCATGTCGCGCAGTTCCAGCATCAGCTTGGCCTCGGCGGAAGTGAAGCGCTTGCGCGTGCGGTACGCTTCACGGAAGCGCGTGAGCTTCTGGTTGATCTTTCCCAGATGCGCGGTCAGCTCCTTGAGCTTCTCTTCCAGCAAGAGCTTGTTCTCGTGCAGGATGTAGTCCATCCCCGCTTCCAGATCGGTCTTGGTGCCCAGGTCGTTCCCCGCCACGCGGCAATTGATTTCCCGGAAGGCCATGGCCAGGCCGCCCACCAGGGTCCCGTACACGGAAATGCCTTTGCGGGAATAGATCTGGCAGTTGAAGGATTCCTTCTCCAGTATCACGTCCCCGTGGGCCCGGATGGTCTGGTTGGACGAGAAACCCAGATTGACCCCGCCCTTGGCGGTGATGAGCCCATGGCCGGATCCCACGAAGCCTTTTTTGATGAGCACGTCCCCGCCCACCTGCAGCTTGGCTTCGCCGACCCCGCCGCCCACTTCCAGGGCGCCGCCCACCTGGACGGTGAAACCGTCGGAAACGTCCCCGCGGATCATGGCGGACTGCTCGTAGGCGATGTTGCCGGTGGAGAAATCCACGCTTCCGTCCACGACGAAGCATTCGTTGACGAAGACCACGCCGTCCTTCTGCTGCAGGAAACCGGCCACGGAAGCGATCACCAGGTTGGGATCGGCGGTGGAGAGCTCCGTGTTCGGGCCCAGGGGGATGGCCATGTCCGCCCCGTCCCCGGCGGGCGAGGGCTGGCCGTACAGATCGATGCCGTGGACCCCCAGGGTCGCGGGAAGCTTCCTCGCCAGGGGCTGGCCCTTCTTCACGGGCTTGATCAGGTTGAGATTGCGGAAGTCCACGCTGCCGCCCTGGTCCACCGGCTTGAACTTCATGCAGGGATCGATGATGAAATCCATGCGGGCGTCGGAGCCCGGGATGGGGAGATTGGGGGCCTCGGCCGCTTCGCGTTCGGGCACCAGCACGCGGCCGGCGTTCCATTCGTCGGCGAAGCCCTGGGCGACGGCATGGGAAAGCGCCTCCGGATCCAATCCGCTGTCGCGCCAGCGGCCCAGCACGTATTCGGCGTCCAGGGCGCCGGGAGGATGCTTCGAGGGAGGGCGGATGGAGATGAAAGCCCTGAGCTTGTCGTCGGAAATGCGGATGAGCACCTTGGCCGGGCCGGAATCGTCGCCCTCCTGGGCCGCCCGGGACGACGCCTCCTCGGAGGCGGAAGCGGCAGGATTGGCTGGATTACCCGATAGCATTACTCTGTCCGTGCGCCTTTGGTTAGCCCTTACCCCATCCGGACCGGGGGTCGGGATGTTGCTTATATTATAGGGGATGGTGGGAAACTAAGTCCATTTGGAAAATCCCCTAAGAGCCAAAATATTGATCGCCGGAGGGATGTCGGAGCCCTTTTGGTACGATTTGGGCGACGGAGGAACTCCCGGCGAGGGAGACGTCCGGAGCGCAGCCGCCCGGGGAGCCGATCCGGGGCCCGGGGACCCCTTGGTGGGCGGCATCGTCCAGGTCCCGCTCATGTCCAAAACCGTGCCCGGCGTGATCCTGGAAACCGGCCGGCCGGAGCTGGCGTTCCGCACCAAGCCCATCAAAGCCTTCGCCCCCGGCGGCGCGAAAGTGCCGCGCACGTGGATCGGGTTGCTGCAATGGCTGAGCGCGTATTATTTCACGCCCCTGCCCCAGGTCTTCTCCGCCTGCCTGCCCAAGCCGGCCCTGGATTTCCTCTTCGCTCCGGTCAAGTCCCGGAAACGGAAAAAAGGCGCGGACCCGTCTCTTGGCGAAGCGGGAGGCGCCGCGCCGGAAACCGCCCGGATGCGCGCGAAAAAATCGGCTCCGGATGCCGCCGCCTTCATCCCCACGCCGGAGCAAAACGCCGCCATCGCCGCGGTGATGGAATCGCTGCGGCCTTTCCGCTTCCAGACCTTCCTCCTGCACGGCGTCACAGGCAGCGGCAAGACCCTGGTCTACCTGCACCTGGCCCGCCGGACCCTGGAACTGGGCCGCCGCGTGCTGGTCCTGCTCCCGGAAATCGCCCTGACGCCCCAGACCCTGGCGCGCTTCCGGGCCTTCCTGGACCGCCCCGTGCTGGCGCTCCACAGCAACCTCTCCGCCCCGCAACGGCGCGAGCTCTGGCGCGCGGTCTACGCCGGGGAAGCCGACGTGATCGTGGGCGCGCGCTCGGCGGCCCTCTGCCCCGTCGACAACCTGGGCCTGATCGTGGTGGACGAAGAGCATGACGGCAGCTACAAGCAATCCGACGCCTCCCCGCGCTACAACGCGCGCGACCTGGCCCTGTGGCGCGGCCGCCAGGAAGGCTGCCCGGTGGTGCTGGGCAGCGCCACTCCCGCGGTGGAGACCTACCACGCCGCCCAAGCGGGCAAGTTCCGCCTGCTGGAGATGAACTCCCGCGCCACCGGATCCCCGCGGCCGCGCATCCACATCGTGGACATGCGGGAACAGCACGAGCTGCAAGGCAGCGCGCTGCTGTCCATCCCCTTGCGCGAGGCGCTGCAGAATGCCCTGAACGCGGGCGAGCAGGCCATCCTGTTCCTCAACCGCCGGGGCTACGCGCATCGGCGCGTGTGCAAGGCCTGCGGGGCCGCGCGGGAATGCCCCCATTGCATCGCTCCCCTGGTGTACCACAAATCCAAGCGGGCCCTGATCTGCCACTATTGCGGATTCAACATTCCCGCGGACGCGCCTTGCCTGGCCTGCGCCGGGACCTCCTGGCTGGACGTGGGGCGCGGGATCGAAAAGGTCGAGGAATACCTGGACGGCATCTTCCCCGGAGTGGGCATCGCGCGGCTCGACCGCGACACCACGTCCGCTATCGGCGGGGCCGAGAAGATCCTGGCGCGCTTCAAGAGCGGCGAACTGCGCATCCTGCTGGGCACGCAAATGGTGGCCAAGGGGCACGATTTCCCCAAGGTGAACGTAGTGGGCGTGGTGGACGCGGACTCGGGGCTGGGCCTGGCGGATTTCCGCGCGCAGGAGCGCGCCTTCCAGCTCATCACCCAGGTGTCCGGCCGCGCGGGGCGTCACCAGGGCGAAGGCGAAGTCTACCTGCAGACGTTCCGTCCCGAGAATCCCCTGCTCGCCTTCGCGCTCACGCACGATTACGCCGGCTTCTTCAAGGCCGAGATCGAGCGGCGCAAGGAGCTGGACTACCCCCCTTTCCGCCGCCTGCTCATGATCGAAATCACCGGCGACGACGAATCCATCGTGGACGCGCACATGCGCGAGTTCGCGGAGGCCTTCGCGCACTTCGCCGCCCAGGCCGACGTGCTCGTGCTGGGTCCCGCCTTCGCGGCCATGAAGAAGATCAAGGATCAGTACCGGGCGCAGATCCTGGGCAAAGGCAAGGCCCCGAACCAATTGCAATGGGTCTATCGCCAAGCCCTGGAACGCTTCAAACCCAAACAACCCCAAAAGACCAAATTGCGGGCGGATATGGATCCTTTGTCCATGCTTTGAGGACGAAGGGGCAGGGGGGCTGTACCGCGGGGTCTTCGGGTCGGGAGTCGGGAGTCGGGAGTTGAAGAAATGCGGAGGATTCAGCGGCTGATACTTTTTTTCCCCGCTTTTTCTTCAACTCCCGACCCCCGACTCCGAGGGGCGAAGCGGCAGGCCCACGGCATTTGCCCGTACTCCCGACAATAGAAGCCTTGGGCCGACCCCGATCCCCCGTAGACCCACCCCCCTCCCAACCCCTAAAATCAAACAGTCTCTTCAAATGGGGTCTCGTCCATGGTGCAGCTCTGCACATGGCTTTTGTTCGCGTGCATCGCCGTCGGCTGCGCTCCGGCCGTCAGGGTGAAGGTGGTCATGCATTTGCGGCCCGATCAGGAGCCCCTGTACCGCGCCCGCATCCTGCAGCCTTTCGAGAAAAAGCACAAATGCATCGTGGAACTCAAGACGTACCAGGATCCGGCCACGCTCCCGGATCTGCTCGCCTCCGCGGACACCGTCGACCTGATCGATCCGCCTCTTTCCATGACGCGCACCTTGGTGGGGCGCAACCTGATCGCGCCGCTGGAGGAAATCGCGACGCCCAAGGACCTGGCGGAATTGCGCAAGGAATACTTCCTGATGGACCTGGGCTCCGTGCGCGGCCAGACCTATTTCCTGCCGCGCTACCTGGAGACCCCGGTGCTGGTCTACCTCAAGTCCCAGGTGGCCGAAGCGGTCCAATATTGGGACCTGCGCAAGGACGAGATCAACCGGGCGCTCGCCAAGCACAACGGCAAGGGCCTGCCGCGCAATTATGCGCTCGAAAAGGATCCGGCCCAATGGGATTATTTCGATCTCTTCGTGGCGGGATACTATTGGTCGACCAAGGAGGTGCAGGGCCAGAAGCGCGGGCGCATGGCCCTGGGCCCGGTGGGCTCGCCCGCCACGCCCCAGGGCCTGATGGACAAATGCTTCCAGGCCGGCGCCGGGACCGAGGCGCTCCTGGGCATGAGCGGCGACGCGGTGGTGGACATGTTCCAATGGCAATCGGTCCTGATCCGCGAAGGCGTCCTCAATCCCGGCCTGATCAAGGCGCGCTGGTCCGAAGAGCAGATCCGCCAGGGGTTCCAGAGCGGCGAACTGTTCCTCGCCGAAGCCACCCAGATGGAAGCCTTCCTCATCCACGGCAACAACACCCCGGAAATGCCCGGCCTTCTGGCCAATCCGGAGGACATGGGCGTGGCCCTGATGCCCAAAGGCAATTCCCTGCTCCTGGACCCGCGCGGCCTGGCCCTGCGCGAAGGCCGGCGCAGCGTGGGCACGCGCGGCTATTGGTGGGGCGTTCCCCGCAAGGCGCGCGACCGGGACCTGTCCTTCAAGCTGGCCCATTACCTTTCCAACACCCAGAACCAGATCGTGGAGAGTTCCGCCTTCGGCATGATCCCGGTGCGCCAGGACCTGCTCGGCGAGCTGGGCCTCATGTTCGGCGGAGGCTGGACCTCGGACGTATTCCAGACCGCCTCCCAGCAATTGGTGGAAAACCGCTTCACGGTCGCGCCCCTGGTGGAGGAATTCGCCGAGATAGGCCGGAACTATCTCAACGCCTACCAGGAAATCTGCCTGCCGGGCACCAGCCAGGAAACCCGTTTCGAATACATCCGCAAGATCCTGGAAGAACGCTTCATCCCCAGGCAGAGGGAGATTCTCGGGGCGAAGTATCCTGAGAAGAAGGTTTCGGTTCGATAAGGATCGGTAGCCTTCCCAAGGCTTCCATCGTCGGGCGGCCAGGCAAATCCATTGCGGCCGATGCCGCGCCCTTGGGCGTCGGGCGAAACGCCGCCCCCCATGACGGCAGAAAGCGCAGCTATCGGACTTTCTCGCTTCCTGAAGTAAAAGACCATCGTATAAGAAGTACG
>DATENA010000247.1:0-64628 GCA_035275285.1 Fibrobacteria bacterium
AGCCTGCTGATCGCGGACGTCCTGATGGACGCCTACGGGATCAGCCGCGACCCGAAGTATCTCCTGGCCGCGCGCGCGCACATCGTGGACTTGCTGAAGGAGGAGAGAAGGCGATATTGGCCGGACGGGTTCCTATGGAACGATCATGCCATCGCGGGCAGGATTCCCGTGCTCGCCCGGTTTTGGGGACTGTACCGGAACCACGCGGGCTTCGATCCCGGAGACGCGACGCTCATCCTGCAAGGCGCGGCCCGTAGCGCCTTGATGCTTTCCAAGCCCGGCGCATTCACGTTCGCCACCAACCACGGAGTGATGCAGAACCTGGCGCTCCTGCATTTCTGCGCGGCGTTCCCCGGCCTGGACGGGAACGGAGCGTTCCGGAAGACGGCCGTCGAGAGGCTTTCCGCGCAAATGCGTTTCTACGTCTCCGATTCCGGCGTCGTCATGGAGCACTCCCTGGGATACCATGATTTCGGCCTGAGCCTGGTGGGCATGGGCTTGCGGTATTTCGAATTGCTCGGCCTGGAAATCCCCCCGGTCTGGGCGGCGAAGTACGAGGGGATGAAGCGTTTCCATCAGCTTATCACGCGGCCCGATGGAACCCTGCCCCTGTACGGGGACACGGAATGGATGCATCATCCCGAGCCCTTGGTCGCCGATTTGGAAAAGGGCGGAGGTCCCTTGCGGCCCCTGCGGTACCGCATGCCGGCGGATACCGGCTATCTGGACCCCGTGGCGGCGTATGCGATCTTCTGGGATACCCTGGCGGGCGATCCCGGGGATTCCCGGGATCCGCAGGCCGCTCCGGCCCTGGCTCAAACGCTGTTGGCCTGGCCCAATTTCGCCAGCCGCGCGCACAAGCGGGCGGATGAGATGAGCCTGCACTTCTGGGCCAGGGGAAACGATTGGTGGACGGGGATCGGCTATTGGCCGTACGGCATGGCGCATAGGGACAAAGCGGAAGGCTGGGACGGCTCCAACGCCCCCCATGCCATCGGGGAGCGGCCGGAGGTGGGGCGGATCACCCGTCCGGTCCGGTACGCCCGCGGGAACGGAGCCCATTCCCTGGAGCTGGAAAGACGGACGGCGGAAGGATACCGCGCGCGCAGGCAGCTGGTGTTCATGCAACCGGGAATCTGGATCGTCCTCGATGCGGTTTCCGATTCGCTCGGGAGGGGTTCGCGTATCGACTGGGCGCTTTTCCCCGCGTTGGCGGCGCGCGGACTCGGCGGCAACCGGTTCGCGTTCGAAGACACGGGCACGCATGCTTCGATGCGCGTGGCGTATGACGTCCGCAAGCCCGGTCCGGTCCCGGTGAAGCTCGTCTCCGGCAGCGACAACCCTTTCGCGGGGTGGACCGCGATCGGGAACGCCATCCGCAAGACCCATTCCCTGCTCTTCGCCCTTTCGGGCCGCTCGCAATCGATCCTGGCCTGGGGCCTGGATTCGCTCGGCAAGACCCTGGAGTCCGCATCGCTGTCGGACTACGCGGAAGACGGATCCTGGCGGGCCGCGATCGTGGTCGCGGGCGACACCTTGCATCTCGAATGCGGTGCGGCCGCCTTGGACATCAGGCCGTCCAACGGAAAGAGCGGCGTCGCCGGCCAAAGGCTGGACCTGCGGCCGGTATCCGTCCCGGAAGGAGAGTACGCGGCCATGACCGGGGGATTCGCGGCGCTTTCCGGGCGGTACGCGCGGTATCCCGAATCCTACTCGCCCTACCGCCTCAAATGGAGCGGAATCCTGCTCGCCTTGTTCCTGGCGCAAGAGATCTTCTTCCTGATCTTGCGGCTGTTTCCGCCCTCCGTGGGGACCGCCGCAAGAGCCCTTTCGGTGCCGGCCTGGGCGGGCGCCTCGGCCTGGCTTTCCATGGTATACTTCGCGTACTGACGGCTTCATGCGGGATAAAGCGGCGGTATGTTGAGGACCCTTTTCATTTTGCTGGCTTACGGATCCGGCTCCCTGCTGGCGTTCCGCACCGTGAATTTCGCGGCGGTGCTGTACATCTGGAGCAATATCTTCCGGCCCCTGGAGTGGTCGCGGCACGCGGGACTGTTCCCCGCGCCGACGTACGTCGCCGGGCTTCTGGTCGTCTCCCATCTCTACCATTATTTCCGCGGCAGGTACAAGCCGCTCTTCGGCCTTTTCACCCTCATGGTCCTGGCGCAGGTGGCCTGGCTGATCCTGGTGACGATGGTTTCGCCTTTCCGGCCGGTCCTGATCCCGGATCTCATCGTCCTCCTGAAATACCTGCTGCCCGTCATCCTCATCCACGCGGGAATCAAGACCCTGGCGGACGCGAAGCTCGTCGCGTTGGGGATGTTGTCGGCCATGGCGATCTGGATCGCGCATTACGGCCTGTATTGCATCGCGAAGGGTTCCTGCATCGATATCGGCATCGAGGGCGGGTTGATGGCGGAGCGGAACGATTTCACCGCCGCCGTGGTTTCGACCATTCCCGTCCTGTTCTATTTCGGAGTGCATTACCATCTGGCCTTCAAGCGGCTGGGGAAATGGGCCTTCCGGGGGCTGGGTTCGCTCGCGGTGGGCATCATATTCCTGTCGCTGTCCCGCGGCGCCTCCCTGGCCTTGGGCTTCCAGGGCCTGCTGTACGCGTTCGTCTTCTCCCCGAAACGGATCCGGGACGTTTCCATCCTGATGGCATGCGTGGCCGCGGGATTCTTCTTCGTTCCGGAAAAATGGGTCGAGCGGATGAGCACCATCAGCCTCAGCACGGAGAACCAGAAAGAAGCGTCCGCCTCCCACCGGTTGATCCATATCCAGGGGACCTTGGAAGCCATCAAGGATTTCCCCGTGTTCGGCGTGGGCCCCGAGGGCTGGCAGCAAATCACCTACATCTATGGCCGCGGTTTCCAGGACAACCCCCATAACATCTATCTCATGGTGGCCATCTCTTCCGGACTGCCGGGCCTGGCGCTGTACTTGTCCATCATGCTGATCAGTTGCTACCGGGTGTTCAACGTGCGGAGGCGGGCGCTCAAGATCGGGGACGGGGAGACCGCCGCCCTGGCCGCGGCTTTGCTGTCCAGCATCGCGGGGTATCTCGCCGCGTTGACCTTCCTGAACCGGCCCTTCGGCGAATTCCTGTTCAGCTGGCTGGCGATAGGCAACGCCTTGCCCAGGGCGTTCGATTATAAGCAGAGGATGATCCTGAAAAACGCCAAGGCGCGGAAGCCGGCGGCGGCCCTTCCGTGAAGAGCGCGTTCGATAAGAGCGTCCTTTGATGGGGCCGGCCGTCCTTAGTAAGTTTATGGATTTTCGCGGCGGGCCGGGATGCATCCAGGCCTGGCCGGCGCGAAGCGGCGAACCCGGAAGGCGGGCTGATCGATGTGCGGCATAGCCGGATACCTCCTGACCTCGGGGAACGCCGAAAGCAAGCGGCCGGTGCTGGAGGCGATGTGCGACCTCATCCGCCATCGCGGTCCGGACGGCTCCGGCGTGGAGTTCCGCGGCCAAGCGGGATTGGGGCACAGGCGGCTCAGCATCATCGATCTGGCGGGCGGCGCGCAACCCATGAGCACCGCGGACGGCTCCCTGACCGTGGTATTCAACGGCGAGATCTACAACTTCCCGGAATTGCGGAGGGAGCTGGAGGGAAAAGGCCATTCCTTCCGCACCGGATCGGACACGGAAGTGCTCCTGCACGGCTATCACGCCTTCGGGGACGCCCTGCCGGGCAAGCTCAACGGCATGTTCGCCTTCGCCCTGTGGGATGCGCGGCGCAAGCGCCTGTTGGCGGGACGCGATCGCCTGGGCAAGAAGCCCTTTTATTTCCATTCGTCCCCGGATCGGTTCCTGTTCGCCTCGGAGATGAAGTCCATCCTGGCCGAACCCGCCGTTCCCCGCCGCATCGATCCGCGCGCCGTGGACGCCTTCTTCTCGTTCGGATACATCCCCGCTCCCGAGACCATTTTCCGGGACGTCTGCAAGCTGCGTCCGGGCCACCAGCTGGTCTGGGAAGACGGGCGCGTGACCGTCTCGCAATATTGGGACGTCGCCTACCGCCCGGATCCCGACTGCCGCACCGAGGAAGACTACGTGGACAAGCTGGAGGTGCTGCTGACGGCGGCCGTCAAGCGCCGCCTCATGAGCGAGGTCCCCTTGGGGGCCTTCCTGAGCGGCGGCGTGGATTCCAGCACCATCGTCGGGCTCATGGCGAAGCTCTCCGGCGAGCCGGTGCGGACCTTTACGGTCGGCTTCGCGGAGCGGGAGTTCTCGGAAGCCGGGGACGCGCTCCTGGTGTCCAAGGCATTCGGCACCCGGCACAACGAGCAGTTCATCAAACCGGACGCGCTGTCCATCCTTCCCTCCCTGGTCTGGCACTTCGACGAGCCGTTCGGGGACTCCTCCGCGGTCCCCACTTTCTACGTGTCCCAGGCCGCCCGCCGGGAGGTCACCGTGATCCTTTCCGGGGACGGCGGCGACGAGCTCTTCGCGGGCTACAATTCCTATCACCTGAGGAACCGCTACGAAGGGTTCAAGGCCATCCCCGCGCCGTTGCGCCGGGCGTTCATGGGCGCCGCCGCGCGCATGCTCCCTTGGAACGCCCCCGGGCGCAACCTGCTCCGCCGCATCGGCGCGCTGGAGGCCTACGATCGGGGCGACGTTCCCGAGCTGTTCCCGCCCATCAAGGAAGCCTTGTACGCTCCCGAGTGGGCCGAAGCGGCCGCGGGCGCCGATCCCGCCGGGTACCTGCGCTATTGGGGCAACGCCCCCGCCGGCGGCCTGAGCCGCCTGCAATACCTGGATACCAAGGTATACCTGCCCGAGGACATCCTCATGAAGGTGGATCGCATGTCGATGGCGAACTCCCTGGAGACGAGGGCGCCTTTGCTGGATTATACCGTGGCGGAATTCGCCGCCTCCATCCCGCCGGAGATGCATACCAGGGACGGGCGGGGGAAATACATCCTGCGGAAGATGGCCTCGCGCTTTCTGCCGCCGCACGTCCTGGCCAAGAAGAAACAGGGCTTCGCCATTCCGCGGGAGAAGTGGTTCCAAGGGGAGCTGAAGGACTTCGCGCGCGGGACCCTGACCTCGGAGCGGTTCCGGGCGCGGGGTTATTTCCGCCCGGACCGGGTGGAGGCCATCCTCCGCGATCATGCGGCGGGCAGGAAGGATTACGGGATGTGGATCTGGTGCCTCCTCAACTTCGAGTTCTGGCACCAGGCGTTCCTCGACGCGGATACGCGCAAGGTCTGACGGGAAAGGTAGGCGAGGCATGGGATACATTTGCGCCATCGTGAACAAGCGGCCCGAGGATCGCGGCGACGCGGCTTCCGTGGCGGCCATGCTGGCCGCAGCCGTTTCCGGCCGCGCGTCCGCGGGCGTTTCCGCGGAAGCGCCCGCGGTCCGGGCCCATGGGCCGGCCGCGGCCGGCCATGCCGGCGCTTTCGGCGAGGGATCCGCCCGCGGCCTTTACGAGGACGGCGGTCTGCTGGCGGTTTGCGACGGGGAATTCTACAACGCCGCCGACCTGGCCCCGCCGGCCGGGTGCCCCGCGGACGCGGGGGAGGCGGCGCTTCTGGCCGGCTTGTTCCGCAAGCGGGGCGAAGCCTGGTTCGAGAAGGTGCGCGGCGTTTACGGCGCCTTCGTATGGGACAAGGCGGCGGGCAAGGGATATGCCTGGTCCGATCGCCTGGGCGTGCGTTCCATCGTCGTCCATGAAGACGCGGACCGCATCGCCGTGGCCACGCGCATCTCCTCGCTCGCGGCCCTGCCCGGGTTCGAGGCCGGGCTCGATCACCAGGGCATCTTCAGCTACCTGTACATGGAAATGATCCCCACGCCCTTTACGCTGTACAAGTCCATCCGGAAGCTGGAAAGCGGCCACGTGCTCCGCATGGCCGGCGGCAAGGCCGATACGGCCATGGTCTGGAACATGCGCTATCCCCCCGCCAAGCTGTCCGATCAGGCGGAGATGGAGAAGCGCATCCGCTCCCTGACGCTCGCCGCGGTGCGGGGCCAGGCCTCCCTGGGCGTGGCCTCCGCGGAAGAGGCCGGGGCCTTTCTCAGCGGCGGCACGGACTCCAGCGTCGTGGCCGGGCTCATGAGCGAGCTCGCGCCGGGCCGCGTCAACACCTTCAGCATCGGCTTCGATGAGCCCGGGTATGACGAGATGGAATACGCCCGCATCGCCGCCAGGCGTTTCAAGACCCTGGCGCACGAGTATTACGTGACGCGGGAAGACGTGGCCGACGCCTTGCCCCTCATCGTGCGGGCGTTCGACGAGCCGTTCGCCAACTCGTCCGTGATCCCCACCTATTTCTGCGCGCTCAAGGCGCGCGAGGCGGGCGTGAAGGTGATGCTGGGCGGGGACGGCGGCGACGAGATCTTCGGCGGCAACACCCGCTACTCGGACAATTACAGGAATTTCAGCCGCTTCCCGGCCCCGGTGGAATGGGCCATGAAACTGGCGGTGGCGGTGACGCCGCCCGGCGCCCGCAAAGGCCCCTTGCTGAAGGCCGCCAACTACCTGAGCCGCAAGGACGCGCCCCTGCACAAGCGCATCCACGCCTATGATCTCAGCTATTACCTGGGCGGGGCGGAAGGCATCTTCGCGCCGGGGTTCCTGGAGCGGGGCGGACCGTTCCTCCGGCCCCACGAGGTGGCCGAACGCATCCTGTCCAAGGCGGAAGCGGCCGACGAGCTGGACCGCTACATGTACCACGATCTCAAGAACACGCTCATGGACAATGATCTCCGCAAGGTCAACACCGTCACGGAGCTGGCCGGGGTGCGGGTCCGCTATCCCTTCCTGGACGCGGACGTGGTGGAGTTCACGGGGCTCATCCCGCCGGATCTCAAGGTGCGCGAGGGCGCCTTGCGTTACCTGTACAAGCAGGCGTTCAAGGACTTCCTGCCCCTGGAAATCATCAACAAGAAGAAGCACGGTTTCGGCCTGCCGGTGGTGCGCTGGATGCTGCGCGAGGGCCGCCTGCACGATATGCTCCGGGACGCGTTGTTCAACGGGACGCTGCGGGCGCGGGGCATCTTCCGCGAAGGCTTCGTGGAGGGCCTTTACAAGCGTTCCCGGGAGGACAAAACCACGTATTTCGGGTCCTATTTATATTACATTTTTTTCCTGGAGCTCTGGATGAGGGAGCACCTGGACAAAGCCGGAAGCCGGCCCGCCCCCGCCGCGGCGGCGACCCTGTCGCCGGCGCGTTGAGGGCAAGCATCCCGTGGATAGGAAGGATCGGCAACATGGCCAATGAGGTCAAGGAACGCGTCAGGAAAATAGTCTCCCGGAGCATCGGCGGGGAATACAAGGACAAGCCGATCCCGGACGGCATGAAGCTCATCGGCAACCTGCTCGATTCGATGGCGGTGAACAGCCTGATCGTGGCCCTGGAAGAGGATTTCGGCTTCGCGTTCGACGACGAGGATCTCTCGGCCGAAGCCTTCGACACCGTGGAATCGCTTTCCGAGCTAGTGCAACGGAAGCTCTAGACCGGATGGCCTCGAGACGGGAGGAGATGTTCTTCTTCGACGGCGGCGGCGGCCGCAGGCTCCTGGGCTTTTTCCATCCCCCGATCGGCGTTCCCAGGGATTTCGGGCTCGTCTATTGCCACCCGTTCGCGGAAGAGAAGAACCAGAGCCACGTCGTGGCGGCGCGCACCGCCCGGCGCCTGGCCGAGTCCGGCACTCCGGTGCTGCGTTTCGACTTCAGCGGCTGCGGGGACAGCGAAGGCGAGCTCGAAGACGCCTCCGCCGACGATTGGCTCGGGGAGATAGGCCGCGCCGCGGACCTGCTGCGCGCCAAGACCGGATTGTCCCGCACGGGTTTCTGGGGGTTGCGCTCCGGCGCCAACTTGGCGGCCCTCCACGCTTCCACCCGGAACGACGTGGCCATGGCCATGCTCTGGCAGCCCGTGCCCGATCTCAAGTCCTACATCCACCAGTTCCTCCGGCAGAAGCTGGCCACCGGGATCGCCGCCGGCGGCGAAGGCGGTTCCGTGAAGGAGCTGGTCAAGCGCATCGAGGAAGGGGAGGCGGTGGAGGTGATGGGCTACCCCGTCCGGGGGCCCCTGTACCGGAGCTTCGCGTCGAAAACGGCGGGACCGGCCGCCGGCGCTTACGCGTTCCCGGTTTCCCTGTTCGCGTTCACGGAAGAGGACTCGCCGCCCGAATGGCTGGTGCGGATGGCGGCTTCCATCAAGGCGTCCAACCTCCCCGTTCCCCTGGTGCAGGTCCGGGAACAACCTTTCTGGGACAGGTATTGGCGCTGGGATGCGCCCGCCGCCGCCGAGAGCGCGGCGGCCTGCGTCTCTTCCCTGGCCTGAAGGCGCGCATGGAAGAAGCGGTTCGGTTCGAGGTCTCCGGAACGGCCCATTTCGGCATCCTCCATCTGCCTTCCGGGCGGGCGGAGTACGCCGATTTCCTGATCATGGTGGTCGGAGGCCCGCAGAACCGGACGGGAAGCCATCGATCCTTTACCCAAGTGGCCCGCGACCTGGCGGCCCGGAACATCCCCGTCTTCCGGTTCGATTATGCCGGCCTGGGGGACAGCGAGGGCGATTGGCGGGGATTCGCCCACGCCGGCCCGTCCATCAAGGGCGCGATAGACTTCCTCCACGCGACCTTCCCCTCCCTCGAGCGGGTATCTTTATGGTCGCTTTGCGACGGTTCCGCCGCATGCGCCCTCTATGCGTCCGGGGACCGGCGCGTCTCGGGCATGATCCTGGCCAACCCATACGTCCATTCGGCGGAAGGGCAGGCCAAGGCCTTCCTCAAGCAGTATTACCTGCGCCGGCTCCTGGACAAGGCGTTCTGGAAAAAGGTATTCTCATTCCGGTTCAATCCGTTCGGTTCCCTCTCGTCGATGCGGTCCGTTGCGATCGCGGCATCCGGGGGAACGGTGGCTGCGCCCATCGCGGGCATGACCGTGGGCCCGGGGGAGGATCCTCCCCGGCTTCCGGAAAAGGTGATGGAAGGGCTGGAGGCTTACCGCGGCCGCTTGCGCCTGATCCTGAGCACCGCCGATCTCACGGCGCGCGAGTTCGAGGATCTGTTCCGGAGCCGGGCGGGCAAGGGTTCCCGCGGGGCGGAAGAGCTGCGTTACGTGGAAGGCGCGGATCATACCTTTACCGGCGGGGAAGCGAAGCGCCGGGTCTGCGAATTGAGCGCGGAGGCATGGGGAGCCATCCGGGCGGGAAGGGAGGCGTAATGGCGAGAGTACTGCATGACATCCTGCTCGAGGCGGCCGAAGCCCGGCCGGACAAGGCGGCGGTCCTGATCCGGGACGCGTCCATGACTTACGCCGAGGTCCTGGGGGAAGCGCGCCGTCTCGCGGAAGTGCTGATGGCCTCCGGCGTCAAGCGCGTCGATCGCGTCGGTTGTTTCCTGGAGAAGCGTTTCGAAAAGGTCACTTCCATCTTCGGGATATCCATGGCCGGCGGCGTATTCGTTCCCATCCGGCGCTTGTCCACCTCGGCGCAGGCCGCCCATATCGTCCAGGACAGCGGTTCCCAGGTGGTCATCACCACCTATTCCCGCCTGCCCGTGCTCGCGGAATCGCTCGAGGACATGCCCTGCCTCCGCCTGGTCCTGGCCATCGGGTCCGCGGAGGAAGGGAAGGGCGCGCAGCTTCCCGGCGTGGAGGTCAGGGACTGGAGCGCCTCGCTGGCCGGCGCTTCCGGCCGCCCGGAGGTTCCGCGCGTGGTCGAGCCCGACCTGGCCGCCATCATGTACACCTCCGGGTCCACCGGCAGCCCCAAGGGCGTGGTGTTCAGCCACCTCAACGTGGTGGCGGGCGCCTGCACGGTTTCCGAATACCTCAAGATCACGGAGCATGACCGCCTGCTCAGCATCCTGACCTTCGGCTTCGACTATGGGCTCAACCAGCTGACCACGTGCTTCCTCAAGCAGGCCTCCCTCGTGCTCCTGGACTACCTGTTCCCCAAGGACATCACCGCCGCGGTGAACAAGTACGGCGTGACCGGGCTGGCAGCGGTGGCCGCGACCTGGATCCAATTGGTGCCGATCGAGGATTTCCAGGAGGCGCGCATGCCCACCTTGAGGTACGTCACCAATTCCGGCGGCGCCGTTCCCGAGGAGTTCGTGCGCGCCATCCGCCGGAAGCTGCCCAAGGTCTCCGTCTACCTGATGTACGGGCTCACGGAGGCGTTCCGGTCCACCTTCCTCGATCCGGAGCTGGTGGATCTGTACCCCACTTCCATGGGGAAGGCCATACCGGGCGAGGAGATCATGATCCTCGATCCCCAGGGCCGGCCGGTGAAACCCGGGGAAGTCGGTGAGCTGGTGCACCGCGGCGTGCTGGTGGCCCAAGGCTATTGGAACGCCCCCGAGCTCACCGCCAAGCGCTACAAGCGCAATCCCATGCAGCCCGCCGAAGTGCCCATCCCGGAAATGGCGGTATTCTCGGGCGACAAGGTGCGCATCGACGAAAAGGGTTTCCTCTACTTCGTGGGCCGGGACGACGAGATGATAAAGACCGCCGGCAACCGCGTCAGCCCCACGGAGATCGAGGACTTGCTGTACAAGTCGGGCTTCATCCGGGCGGCCATGGCCTTGGGCGTCCCGCACGGGAAATACGGGCAATCCGTGTACGCGGTCGTGGTCCTCGGGGAGGGGCGCGTTCCGGACGCCAAGGAGATCCTGGCCCATTGCAAAAAGGTCATGCCCGCCTACATGGTGCCCGCGCAGATCGAATTGCGCGAGTCCTTGCCGCGCAACGCCAACGGCAAGCTCGACCGCGCGCTCATCAGGAAACAGGTATATGAAAAGTTAGGATTGGCCCCGAAATGAACGCTTCCTCCCAGTCCGTCCCGGGCAGGTTCCCGTCCCGCGGCGGCGAGCTGATCGTCGGGGGCCGGCCGATCTCGGACATCGCCCGCGAGCATGGATCCCCGCTGTACGTCTACGACCTGGCCGTGCTGCGCGCCCGCCGGGCCGAGCTCCGCGCGGCCCTGCCCGGCAACCTCCTCATCACTTACGCGGTCAAGGCCAACCCGGAGCCCGGCATCGTCCGCGCCCTGGGGGCCCTGTACGACGGGGTGGACATCGCCTCGGGCGGGGAGATGCGCGTCGCGCTCGCCGCGGGCGTCCCCGCCGCCAAGATGAGCTTCGCCGGACCGGGCAAATCGCGGGAGGAGATCCGCTTCGCGGTGGAGCGGGACATCGGCACCCTGAGCCTGGAAAGCGAGCGCGAACTCGATCACATCGAGGAGGCCTGCGCCTCCCTGGGGCGCGCGGCCGGAGTGATGGTGCGCGTCAATCCCGATTTCGAATTCACCCGCTCCGGGCTCAAGATGGGCGGCGGCTCCAAGCAGTTCGGGATCGACAGCGAACGGGTCCCGGCGCTGATCCAGAGGCTTTCCGCCTCCCGCCACGCGCGCTTCCAGGGCATCCATATCTTCTCCGGCACCCAGAACCTCAACGCGGACTCCGTCGTGGACGCGTTCCGCAAGATCGCGGAATACACCGTCGGGCTCCGCGCCGCGACGGGCGCCGAAGTGCGCACCCTGAACCTGGGCGGAGGCTTCGGCATCCCCTATTTCAAAGGCGATCAACCCTTGGACCTCGCCAGGACCGGGGAGGGCATCGGCGCCTTGTTGGCGGAGTTCGCGCCGCGGCTTCCCGGAACGGCCTTCAAGGTGGAGCTGGGGCGCTACCTGGTGGGCGAATGCGGCGTCTACCTGGCCCGGGTGCGCTACCGGAAGGAGTCGCGCGGCCAGGCCTTCCTGATCCTGGACGGGGGCATGCACCATCACCTCGCGGCTTCGGGGAACATCAGCCAGAGCCCCATCCGCCGCCAGATGCGATTGCTCGCCGCCAACCGCCTGGACGCGCCGGTGGAAAAGGTCAACGTGGTCGGGCCGTTGTGCACGCCCCTGGACACCTTCGGGCTGGGGGTGGAACTGCCCCGCCTGGAAGAGGGCGATTTCGTCGCCATCCCCAATTCCGGCGCCTATGGCATCTCCATGAGCCCGGCATCGTTCCTCGGGCATCCGCATCCCAAGGAAGTGCTCGTGGACGGGGAGGCGGCCGGATGATCACGGTGCGCGAAACGGCCGAACCCGCGGCGGCGGAAGCGCGGCTCGCGGAGGCGGACGCCCTGGGGAAGCGCGCAGGTTACCCCATGCCCTATCACGATCCGCGCCTGGCCCTGGCCTGGTGGCGGCATTTCCACGGTCTCGACGGGGCCGATTTCGGCCCCAAGCGCGGCAAGAACTTCTACGGGGTGCGCAGCCGCGTCACGGCCCTCCGCATCCTGTGGGCCGAGGAAGACGGGAAACTGCTGGGGGTGCTCCCGCTCGCGCTGCAGGACGTGAAGACGGCCGGCGAGACCGGCGACGTGCGCATGCTCTGCTTCTGCGGGGATTCCGTCATGTTCGCGTACCATGACATCGCGGCCGACGAGGCCCGGCGCGCGGAGGTGCTGGAGGCCTTTTTCGCGCATCTGGAGCCCGGCCTGGACCGGGATTACGACATCCTGTTCCTGGGCTACATGCCGCAACGCTCCGCCAACCTTCCCTGGCTGCGCGCGCGCGCGGAGGCCTGGAAGCGGGCGGGCCGCATCGCGAGCCTGGGCCCCAACCGCCGGCGCGGCGGGGTCTATCCGTGGACCCTGTATCCGCTGCAGAACCTGGCCAGGAAGATCGCGGAGAAGCTGCCGGGGCTGGATCCGGAAAAGGCGTCGCGCCTGGCCGATCTCGCCGCGGGCCTGGCCAAGGCCACCCCCGGCGCCCTCTTTTTCCCGGCCACCCGTTCCTCCCTGGAGCGGAAGGCCAGGGCCGTGCTGGAGGATCTTGCGGGCGAGGCGGCCGTGGAGGAGGAGCGCCGCGCCGCGGCGGACCTGCTGGCGCCCATGCCCATCCCTTACCCGCACCTCGACCTGCCCAACACCGCGG
This sequence comes from Fibrobacteria bacterium, assembly GCA_035275285.1. Classification (GTDB taxonomy): domain Bacteria; phylum Fibrobacterota; class Fibrobacteria; order UBA11236; family UBA11236; genus Chersky-265. The sequence continues at coordinate 12,897 of DATENA010000247.1, forward strand.
AAGGCTTCCTGGAGCGCCTGAGCAAGGACACCCGCAGGTATTTCACCCGCTACAAGCGCCGTTTCCTGGAAGCGGGCGGGAGCTTCGAAAAGGTGGAGGCCGGCAAGATCACGGCCGCCGACGTGGAAGAGTACCTCGAGCTGCACCGCATGCGCTGGGGGGAGGATTCCGCCTCCCTGAACTCCTCGGAGGCCTGGAACTTCCACCGGGCGCTCAGCCTGGACGCCGCCAAGGCCGGGCGCTTCACGCTGTTCTTCGCCCGCTTCGAGGGCAAACGCATCGCCTCGCATTCCTGCCTGGATTTCCACCCGCGCCGGGAAGGCTATTACAACGGGCGGGATCCGGCGCAGGAGGAGTTGCGCGCCGGCCGCCTGCTCTACATGGAGACCATCAACGACGCCATGGAGAACGGGTTCACCGAGTACAACATGGGCTACGGCGGTCACGATTACAAATCCAGTTTCGCGGCCCTGGAGGAGCATACCTTCAACCTGCTGCTCCATTCCGGCAAACGCGCGATCGATTTCGCGCGGGTGTTTTCCGGCTATGAGTCCATCGTTCCGGAAGCCTGAAGGAAGGGGCGAGGCGTGTCCCCCGGGCTGACCAAGGTCCCCCTTCCGGGCCTGCGCGATCTCCTGGCGCCGCCCGCGCCGATCCGCACGCCGTTCCGCCCCGGTTACCGCACCGCTTATACCATGAACGGGCGCAATGCCATCCACTTGGGGCTTTCCGCCCTGGGGATAAGGCCGGGCGCGGTGGTGCTCCTGCCTGCCTTCCATTGCACCGCCCTGGTCGATCCGGTGATGGCCTACGGCGCCCGGCCCGCCTATTACCCGGTGCGCCGGGACCTGACCCTGGACCTGGCGTCGATCGAAGCCGCCCTGGTCCGGACCGGCGCTTCCGCGCTGCTGTGCGTGCATTTCTTCGGCTGGCCGGCGCCGGTGCGGGAGCTCCGGGCCTTGTGCGATCGCCATGGCGCGTCCCTCATCGAGGACGCCACCCACGGGCTTTTCGGGGAGGTGGAGGGGCGGCCCTACGGATGCTTCGGCGACGTGGCGGTGTTCAGCTTCCGGAAAACCCTGCCCGTCCAGGATGGGGGCGCCCTGGTGGTCCGCGCCGCCCGGGCCGCGTTTCCCCGGCCGCGCCGTTTTTTCCCCGCGCCTTACCAATTGCGCATGTTGAAGTGGACCTTGGACGCTTCCCGCGCGGGACCCTTCCGGCCCCAACCCGTTTCCCCGGCCGCGCGGGCTTCGGAGCCTCCGCCTCCCGGCGCCGATCGCGCCCGGACCCGCGGTTCGGGAGCCCGTTCCCCGGCCGGTATCCGGGGCCCGGATTCCCAGGAGGATCCCGCCTTCGTCCCCGAATGCTTGTTGTTCCCGATGTCGCTGGCCTCGCGCCTGATCCTGGGCTCCGCGTCCGCCGGGGCCGTGGTGGCGGCGCGCAGGCGCAATTACGCGTTCCTGTCCCGGCGCCTGGCCGGCGTCGCCGGGCTGGAACCCTGCTTCCGGGACCTCCCGGAGGGCGTTTGCCCCATGGGATTTCCCTGCCTGGCGGGGGACGGCGGCCCGCGCTGGGACTACCGCTTGCGCGGCCACGGCGTGCCCGCGTTTTCCTTCGGCGAGGAGCTCCACGCCACCCTGGACCTCTCCGGCTTTCCGGACGCCCGCGAATTGTCCGAGCGCCTGGTGATCCTTCCCGTGCACCAGGGGCTTTCCGAAGCGGACCTGGAACGCATGGCGGCCCTGGTCATCGGGGCGTTCGGGGCGGCGGGGTAGCGGCTTTGCTACATTTGGCGCACCGATGAAAAGGATCCTGCTGGTCGCCTTCCATTTTCCGCCCATCCAGGGCAGCAGCGGTTACCTGCGCACGCTCAAGTTCACCCGCTACCTGCCGGAGTTCGGGTGCGAGCCCATCGTATTGACGGTGAGGCCGGGCGCTTACGGCGCGGTGAATCCCCGCGGCCTGGAGCAGATCCCCGCGGGCCTGGAGGTCCACCGCAGCTTCGCGTTCGATCTGCCCAAACTGCTTTCCATCCGGGGGCGCCACTTCTCGTGGATGAGCATCCCGGACCGCTATTCCCCTTGGATTCCCTTCGCGGTGATGGACGGGCTCCGCCTCATCCGCAAGCGCGGCATCGACGCGATCTTCTCGACCTACCCCATCCCGGGCGCGCACGTCATCGGGGGGATGCTGCACCGCCTTTCCGGCAAGCCGTGGGTGGCGGATTTCCGCGATCCCATGTGGGACGATTATTCCCGACAGGCGTCCCTCTCCCTGAGCGTGCGCAAGGCCGTGGAGCGGCGCGCCATCGAGCGGGCGACCGCCGTGGTGGTGGCCACCCGGGGCATGAAGTCCATGTATGCCGCACGTTACCCCGGCATGCCCGCCGGCAAGACCACCGTGATCCTGAACGGTTTCGACGAGGAGGACTTCGCGGGGATGGAGACGCCTCCGCGCCGCAACGGCGGGCCCGCGGTCCTGATCCACGCGGGTCTCCTCGAGCGGATCGATCGCAACCCCGAAGCCTTCTTCCTGGCCGTCAAATCCCTCCGCGACAGCGGCAAGGCGGGACCGGAGCGGCTGCGCGTCAGGCTCATCGCCACCGGCCAGGACGGCGAGTACCGGAAGAACCTGGAAGCGCTGGGCATCGCCGACATGGTCCGGCTGGAGCCGGCGATACCCTACGGCGAGGCCCTCTCGGCCATGGCCGCCTCGGACGTGTTGCTGCTGTTCCAGGGCCCTACCTGCGACGCGCAGATCCCGGCCAAGCTGTACGAGTACATGCGCGTCGGCAAACCCATCCTGGCGCTGGCCACGGAGTCCGGCGAGACCGGCCGCCTGGTGATCGCGTCCGGAGGCGGCAAGGTGGTCCCCATCGGGGACGCGGCCGCCATCGCCGCGTGCCTGGAAGAGTGGCTGGAATCGATCGAAGCGGGGCGCCCCTTGCCCGCCACCACCGCGGAAACGGCCTCGGCCTATGCGCGCCGGAACCAGGCCGGGCAATTGGCGGACATTTTCCGGGGCTTGTGAAGGACGGGAGCCGCCTCCCGGACTCGAACGCGGGATCCGCTCATTGCGAATGAGCCGCTCTGCCGGTTGAGCTAAAGCGGCGGGGTAGAAGCGCAAATGCATAAAAACCCGCCTTTCCACGCGCACACCGCCCGGCCGCCGCAGGCGCGTCGGCCGGCCGCCGCAGGCGCGCCGTCTTGCTGATTTCCGGCCGCGAATCTATTTTCTGATGCCATTCCATCTCCGCGGAGGCTCGACGTGAAAGGATTCCTCAATCCACTGGCATTGGTTCTCTGCGCGGGGCTGGCGGCGGGGTCCGCCGAGGACCTCAAACTGTATTGGTATTTCAGCACCATCGACACCAATGCGGCCATCTGGGGGTCTTCCCGGGTGGAGTTCGACAAACGCGACAGCATCAAGGTGGCCTACCGCGGATACGAGCATGACATCCGGTTCGCGGAGTTCACGCCCTGGCGGTGGCGGTCGGTGCAGGCGGACACCAATTACACGGGCGGGCCGGCCCAGATGAACGCCACGCTGGCTTCCAACGGGCAACCGCACATCATCTACCAGAGCGCGGACTACCAGAGGGCCTACCATGCCACCTTCTCCGGCGGCAAATGGCAGCACAGGCTGCTGGGCAACATCGGCATCGAGAACCTGGACTGGTACCAGATGGCCATCGCTCCCGATTCCAAAGGCGGGGTGCACATGGTCTACGGGAAGGACGCCGGCGGCGATGCGACGGTGATGTACCACGCCTACATCGATTCCGCGGGAACGCTCAGCGATACGGGTTTCGCCAGCAAGGAACGATCGGGCAAATGGTGCTCCATCACCGTGGATTCCAAGGACAGCCCCGTGATCGCGCATTTGCGGATCACGGAGGAGCGGCTCGCCGTGGCCTATATCGACAGCGGGGCCTGGAAAACCCAAACGATCGGCGAGGACCTGCCCCAGATCCCCATGGGCTTCCATGCCTCCATCCTGAGGGAATCGGACACCCTCTACCGGATCCTCTACCAGGACAGGAGCAGGAAAGAGCTTTGGATGGCCAGCGGAAAGCCCGGCGGAACCTGGACCACCGAGAAGATCGACAACCTGGACGGCTACACCAACTTCACCGCCCTGAACGATATCGGCATGGGCAAGGACGGTACCCTGTTCGTAGCCTATACGAACATCACGTCTCCGGACGGGGAGACGGTGGACAAATGCAAGCTGATGTTCGCGTACCGCAGGGACGGGGCATGGCAAAAGCAGGTGGTTGATTCGAGCGGCAAGGCCGGGGAGTTCGTCTCCATGGCGATCGATTCGAAAGGGCAGCCCGCCATCACGTATTACGATCGCGGCACCCACCATCTGAAGCTGGCCCTCGGCAGCTTCACGGAGCTCACGGGCATCAAGCCGGCCGGAAAATCCCTGTCCCGTAGCGTCCTTCATTCCGGCGCGCCGTCCTTCGATGCGACCGGGAGATTGCGTTCCACCGTGACGGACGGGAACAATCCCAAATCGCGGAAAGCGAAGGGAAGGACGATCCTGTTCACCGCGCCCTGAGGCAAATCCTCCCATTTGTCAAACATTTGACAAATGGGGGAATCCTCAAGTTTTTGGACCCGCGTCGTTGAAAAAGCGTTTTTAAAGGACAGGTCTGAAATGTCTCAAGCCTTGCAGCCCCCGTTATTCGCCCCCGTCCGCCGGTTGCATTCACGGGGGTTGCCTGCTATGATAATGGGGTGTTGAAAGGTCGGGTAACCATGCGTATCATCACCCTCGCTATTCTTTGCGCTCTCGCGGTACTGCCGGCGCGCGCTACCGTTCTCGGCGATGCCGCCGCGAACCTGAAGCCCGGGGAATGGGTTTCGTTCTCCGCCAAGGGCTGGAGCAGCGCCCTCATCACCACGGGCGTCGACAACATCCTCAACTATTCGAACTCCGGCGTCTGGGATCCCATCAAGAAGGAAATCCGGTTCGTGGGGCAGGGCCATTACGAAGCCGAGAAGATGATCATCTATGATGACGCCACGAACACCTGGCGGAACGCCTCCCCTCCGGTGGGGAGCGGGATCGGCCATGGCTATGATCACAACACCATCAACACCGTGACCGGCATCTCCTATTACCGCAAGTATTACTCCACCGGCATCTACGCGTTCCAGAACAACGCGTGGAGCAAGCTGACCAACATGCCGGGAACCGAAGACGATTATTCCTGCTGCGGCGCCCTGGTCTACTTCAACGACTACAACGGGCTCACCTTCTGGGGCGGCGGCAAGCTGTACGGATTCCGCGACAACAAGTGGACCACGCTCAAGACCGGCTTGGCCATGGGCGATTACCATAACGTGGCCGAATACAGCAGGCAATACGGGCTGGTTTTCGGCGGCGGCGGCAACGGCAGCAAGAGCCTTTTCGCGATGGACGGCAAGGGAAACGTCACCGCCGTACCCGCCGCGCCCACGGGCCTGGGCGTGAACACCGGGCTCATGAGCGTGGATCCCGCCACCGGCGAACTGCTGGTCATCGGCGGCAGCGGCACGTTCCACGCATATTATCCCGCCGCCAAGACCTGGAAGAACCTTCCCAATCCGCCCACGAAGTTCCTGGAATTGGAGGGCCTGGCGACCAAGATGACCGTGGCCATACCCATCGATACGTACGGAATCACCATGTTCCTCCACCGGGACGGCGTCGATCTGTACAAGCATATCCCCTCGGGACCCGTGGTCGTGGGACTGGGCCGGAGCGGGGCCGCCCCCCGGATCCGCACCGGCGGCGGCATGGTCGCCTTCGGGTCCGATTGGAGCGCGAATCCCGCGTACCAGGGTTTGCAGGCGGTAACCTTGATGGGACGCAACCTGCCTGCGCTTACCCAGGGCGGGGACGCCGGGTCCATCCGGATGCGGCCTTCGGCGGGCGTCTATATGATGCTTCCCGAGCGGCGCTGAAGTCCCCCCGGGCCCGCTTCCGGAGGCGCGCTCCCGGTCCCGCGGGGCTCACTTGTTTCCGATCCCGCCAATTCTTACCTTTCCGGCTCCTGACGCGGACGTTCCGTCATCACCCTTCGAGGCCGCCGTCCGGACGCCTGGCCGCGGAAAGGAGCCTGTACAGCATGTCTTTGACCGGGGTCGTCAAGGAAGCGGGATTTCGCGCCCTGGGCAGCGTCCTGCAGGCCGGATCTTCCGGAAGGGGCCTTGTTTCCGGGCTGGACGCGATCGCCCTGCGCGGGCGTCCCATTCCCCGCGTCACCCGCAATCGCATCCCCCGGTTCCAAATCCTCGTCTACCACCGGGTGCTTCCGGACAACGATCCCTTCGCCATGTCCCCGGTCAGCGTGTCCGCCTTCGATCGGCAGATGGCGTTATTGGGTTCCCGTTTCCGGGTGGTCTCCCTGGATCAGTTGACGGACGAGCTGGATGCGGAAAGCCTGAAGCCGGGAACCGTATGCGTGACGTTCGACGATGGGTACCGCGACAATCATGACCATGCCATGCCGGTCCTTTTGAAGTACGGGATTCCCGCCACCATCTTCCTGGCCACGGGATTGATCGGCACGGGGGAATCCTCCTGGTACGACAAGGTGCTGGCCATCCTGCGGGAAACGCGCGCGGGCTCCCTGGATTTCGCCCCGGCCGGGCTGCGCAGCGCGGACCTGGCGCGGCCGGAAACGCGGAGCGCCTTGGCCCACCGTCTCCTGGAATGGCTCAAGGGTTTCGCGCCCGCGGAGAGGGACGACCATATCCGGGATCTGGGCAAGTCGCTGGGCTGCGGGCCGGAGGCGGCCTCCAAGGCCATGCTCGATTGGGACCTGGTCCGCGCCATGCACGCGAAGGGGATCGCGTTCGGCGCGCATACGGTGAACCATCCGATCCTTGCGAAAGTGGGGGAAGCGGAAATGGACGCGGAGATCGGGGCCTCCAAGGCGGCCATCGAAAAGGAACTGCAACGGGAAACCCGCCATTTCGCCTATCCCAACGGCCGGCGCGGGGATTACAACGCCGACACCATCCGATTGCTGAAAAAGCACCGCTTCTCCCTGGCGTTGACCACCAACCCCGGCGTCAACGGTCCGGAGCAGGATCGCTTCCAGTTGCTCCGCCGCCAGCCCTGGGAGGACAGCGTGGACAGCCTGTTTTCCCGCATGCTCATGGAGAGGCTGACGACTTAGAACCTTGGATCGCGCCGAATAGTTAGCTTTACTCCCCTAACCTATGTCGATCAGCGTGCAAGGAAAAATGGCCCGGGGGGCCGTATGGATGATCCTGTTCAAGTGGGTCGAACGCGGTCTCGGCCTCGTGAGCACCTTGATCCTGGTCCGCTTGCTTTCCCCGGCGGACTTCGGGATGGTCTCCATGGCCCTTTCGTTCATCTTCATGGCCGAACTGCTCTCGGCCTTCAGCTTCGACATCGCGCTCATCCAGAACCAGGCCGTCACGGACGAGCATTACCATTCGGCATGGACCGCGAACATCATGCTGGGCGGCTTCATCTCCGTCCTGATGCTGGGCCTGGCCCTGCCCATTTCCCATTTCTACAAACAGCCGGCGGTCTTCCCGGTCATCTGCGCCCTGTCCCTGGGCCCTCTCCTGGGGTCGCTCGAGAACATAGGCATCGTGGCGTTCCGCCGGAATCTTGATTTCCGCCGCGAGTTCATCTTCCAGGTCAGCCGCAAGATCATCGCCACCTCCGTCACCATCCCCCTGGCCCTGGCCTTGCATTCGTATTGGGCGCTGGTGGCCGGCATCCTGGCCTCCAAGGCGGGCGGAACCGCGATGAGCTATTGGGTGCAAGCCTTCCGCCCGCGCCTTTCCTTCAAGGAAGTGGGATCCCTCATGAGTTTCTCGCGCTGGCTGCTGCTCAACAACTTCGTCAACTTCCTCAAGGAAAGGTCCACCGACTTCGTGATCGGCCGCTTCTTCGGCCCCGGGCCGCTGGGCATGTACAACGTGAACAACGAGTTCGCCAGCATGGCGAGCAACGAGATGGGCCAGCCCATCAACCGCGCCCTGCTTCCCGGGTTCGCCAAGCTGGCGGGGGATGAAAAGGCGATTTCCCGGACCTTCGCGAACGCGGCGGGAATGGTGGCCGTGCTGGCCGTGCCCGCCGCGGCCGGCATCTTTGCCGTCGCTCCCTACCTGGTCCCCGTGGTGCTGGGCGCCAAATGGCTGCCCGGCGTGCCGGTCATGGAAGTGCTCAGCCTGAACAGCGCCCTGGTGGTATTCCAAGGCACCATCGTGACCGCCCTGGTGGCCACGGGCAATCCGTTCGCCGCCACCAGCACCAACGTCTTGTTCGTGGCCCTGCTCCTGGCGGGAATGTTCCTGCTGACCGGGAGGTTCGGGCCCTTGGGCGCCGCTTTCGCCGTCTTCGCCGCCTGCGCGGCGACGACGCCGGTCTTCCTGTGGCAACTGAAGCGGCATGCCCGCGTGCCCGTTTCCAACTTCTTCCGCGTCACGGTGAGGCCCGCGCTCGCCTCCGCCGCGATGATCGCGGCCGTGCGATGGGCCCTTCCCGCCTACGTGCCGGGGATGGGAAGCGCCAGGGCGGGCCTGCTGCTTGCATGCGGCGTGGGCATGGGCGTATTGGTGTACGCCTGCGCCATGCTGGCGTTGTGGACCTCCATGGGACGGCCGGACGGCGCCGAGAAGCAGGTGTTTTCCCGCCTCAAATCGCGCGTTCCCGCCTGGATGCCCATTCCGGGTTGATGGCGATGCCGCGCATCCGCATCCTGCACATCGTCCATTCGCTCGGTTACGGGGGAATGGAAAGCCGCATCGCCCGCCTGGCGCGCGGCCTTCCGCGCGAAACCCATGAAGTGGAAGTGCTGAGCTTCAAGGCCGCCTCCACGGGGAAACTGGAATTGGCGGCGGGCGTTCCGCACCGTCTTTTCCCCATCCCTTCCGGTTTGCATCCCTTGCTGCTGCTGCGCCTGGCCCTGGCCGTCCGCCGGGGCGGATACGACATCGTGCATACCCACAACTGGTCCAGCATGTTCTACGGCGTGGCCGCCGCCGCGCTGGCCCGCGGGCCGGTGGTGGTGCACGGGGAACACGGGCTGAACCGGTCCGATCTGTCCGGGATCCCCTGGAAGCGCCTGGCCGCGCAGCGGGTGCTGGCCCGCATCGCCGACTGGATCGTTCCCGTGAACGGGGTCATCGCCGCCCACGTGCGCAAGGCATGGCGCCTGGACGATTCCAGGATGACCGTGATCCCCAACGGCGTGGACCTGGAGCGCTTCGCGCCCGCGCCGCCGGGTCCCGCTCCGGAAGGATTCGCGCTGGGGATGGTGGGCCGCCTGGACGACGTGAAGGACATCGGCTGCGCGTTGCGCGCCGTGCGCCTTTTGATCGATCAAGGCAAGGGCGAAGGCCTCCGCCTGATCCTGGTCGGCGAGGGGCCGATGCGGGAACGGCTCGGAGCCTTGGCCGCGGAGACGGGCGTCGCGGATCGGGTCGAGTTCGCCGGCGCCAGGAGCGACGTCGAAGCCTGGTACCCGCGCTTCCACCTCTACCTGAACACCTCCGTCTACGAGGGCATGTGCAATACGCTCCTGGAAGCCATGGCTTGCGGCCTTCCGCTCGTGGCGTCCCGGGTGCCGGGAAACGCGGCCTGGCTCAAGGAAACGGAAAACGGCCTTTTCTTCGAGGCCGGGGATGCGCGGGGATTGGCGGGATGCATCGAGGCGTTGCGCGCCGATCCGCATGCGCGCGGCGCCATGGGCCGGCGCAACCGCCTGCGGGCGGAAACGGAGTTCGACAACCGGCGCTTCATCGAAGCCTATGCGGGCCTGTACGCGCGCCTGCTCGCGAACCGCGATCGCGCGCGCGGCGGCGGCAAGCCCGGTTAGGGCGCGGATTCGCCCGTCCGCCCCGGAAACGACCGGCGGCCTTCAACGGCCCGCGGCGCGGGCCGCCAGCGAATCGAAAATGGGCCGCAACTGGTCGGAGACCTGGCTCCAGGTGCGCGCGCCCCCGCTGCGGGCGATGGCCTCCCGATCCCAGGAGGCGGCGAGCGCTTTTTCCAAGGCCTTGGACAGGGCTTCCGGCGTCCGCTCCGGTATCAGCATGCCCAGTTCCGGACCGGTGACGATTTCGGGCATGCCCCATACCCGCGTGCCCACCACCGGCAGTCCGCAGGCCAGGGCTTCGCATACGGCGTTAGGCCAGCCTTCGCGGGAGCTGGCCATGACGAACACGTCGCTGGCGGCGTACCATTCCGGCAGGGCGTCGTTGCCCACGGCGCCGGGAAAGATCACCCGGTCCGCGATGCCCAGCTCGGAGGCCAGGCGGTGCAGGGCGTTCCGCATTTCGCCGTCCCCGGCCACCGCTACGCGCAGGTCTCCACGCTCGCGCAGCATGGAGAACGCGCGCAGCAGGATGTGGAAGCCTTTCCTTTCGGTCAGGTGGCCCACCGAAAGGATGATGCGCCCTTCCGCGGGCAACTTTAGATTGCGCCGGGAAACGTCCTTGGGCAATGGCCGGAACCTGGCGGTGTCCACGCCGTTGCCGATCACGGAGATGCGGGCCGGGTCCATGCCCAACTCCAGGGCGACGGTCTGGAGATCGGAGCATACGCAAATCAGGTGGCCGCAGGTCCCCAGATTTTCCCTGATCCGGCGGCGGATGGCCGGAAAACGGGGAAACAGGTTCAGATCCGTGCCGCGCGCGGACAGGAGCACGGGCGCGCCCGCGAGGCGCCCCGCTTCCAAGGCGGCGGTGGCGTCCGGATAGATGTAATGCCCGTCGACGAGATCCACCGGCCGGCGGGAGTGGATTTCCCGGACCAGGCGGCGGATGCCCATGGCCATGGAGCGTCCCTGGAACCGCATTCCGATATTGGGCGCCACCAGGTACCGCGGATGATGGACCGGGTAGCCGCGATCCTGCTCCAGCTTCGGGACGCGGGCGAACCTGTCGTAGACCTCCGAGGTGGGGAAGGGCAGCCGGGGATACCATGGGACCGGGGCGATGACCGTCCACGCATGGCCGTAGCGCTTGGTGAAATCCTCCATGCGCGCCCGGATGAAAAGCCCGTGCACGGGCTGGACCGAGTTGGGAAACAGGGAGGTGATGGTCAGGATATGCATGGCGCATGCTCCTCGCGGGTCCTTCCGGAGCGCAGCCCGGGCGAAAGCTTCATGGGAGCCCCAGGATGGCCAGGATCTCGCCGGCATGGCGGTCCCAGGTGAGTTCGGCGAAGACGTGCGCCCGCGCCTTGAGGCCCAGGGCGCGGGCCGATTCCCGGTCCGCCATCAGGTCCAGGATGGCGTCCTTCATGGCGGACATGTTCCCGGCGGGGAAGATCCTCCCCATGGAGCCGTCCATCAGGGCCGCGCGCACGGAGGGCAGATCCGGGGCCACGATGGGCAGTCCCATGGCCATGTATTCGATCAGTTTCATGGGCGAGGCGTGGGCCGCGGCCTTGGGGATCACGGCGATATCGAACACGGCCAGGTATCCGGGCACGGCGTCGATGGGAAGCATGCCGGTGAAATGCACCCGGTCGGCCACTCCCAGGGCTTCGGCCTTGGCCATGACGTCCGCGCGGGCCGGACCGTCCCCCACGAAGAGAAAGCGCAGGTTGCGGGCCTTCGCCTCGGGCCCCAGCCGTTCCACCAAGTCTGCCAGGCCATGCCATTCCAGGAACTGCCCCGCGCCTCCCAGCACGATCGCGTCCTCCAGCCCGAGCGCCCGGCGCACCGCCTCCCGGTCGAAGCCGCGATCGAAGCGCCGCCGCGTCACCGCATTGGTCATGACCTCGATGCGGATCCCGCGGGCGCCGAACCGGTCGAGCAGTTGCCGGCGGAAGCGCTCGGTGATCGTGATGGAAAGGTCCGCGGAACGGAGGCAGCAGCCTTCCAGGAAGGAAGACACGGCCCTGAGCTCCAAGGGACGGCTGCGCTCGATGACGACGCTGTCGTTCACTTCCAGCACATGCTTGATCCCCAGCAGCCGGCACAGCAGGGAAGGCGCGAAGGTGTTGAGGGAGTAGCGCTCGTAGATGAGCGCGGGCCGGTTCCGCAGGCAGCGCCGGGCCAATTGCAGGAACAGCAACCCGTTGTAAGCGAGCTCGATGCCCTCGAATAGGATCTGGGGCGCCTGGTCGGCGATGATGCGGTAGAGGCGTTTGGGGGCGGGCCCGGGCTTTCGCGGCGGCGTCCGGACCCCGGCTTCCGCGCCGGCCGGGACCGGAGGCGCTTCGGCCGGGTTGCAGCCGGGCAGGCAGAGCATGGAGGTCTCATGGCCCAGGTCCCGGAAAGCCTCGTACATGCCTTTGATGTGGGCGCCCTCGGCTCCCACGCCTTGCGTCCTGTGGGTATAGAGTATCCTCATCGCGGGCCTGTCGTCCGGAGCGTCAAGCGAAGCGCCGATGCCAGAGCGCGAAGGAGAGCAAGGCGAAAATCGGATAGGTGTTGTCGCGCATGCCGCTTTGATGATCCTTCCAAAGCCGCTCCAGATAGGGCCTTTCGAACAGTCCCGAGGAGGGCAACCCCCCCGGCCCCAACAGCAGATCCTCCGCATAACCCCGGAGGTCCTTCTTGAGCCAGGGCCCCACCGGCGCGGAGAATCCGGACTTGGGCCGGGAGAATATCTCCGCCGGCAGGATCCGCTCGAGCGACCGCTTGAAAATGTATTTGCCCGCTTTGCCGCGGAGCTTCCACTCCGAGGGCAGGCGGGCGGCGAGTTCCACCACCTTGTGGTCGAGCACGGGCACGCGTACTTCCAGGGAATGCGCCATGCTGGCGCGATCCACCTTGACCAGGATGTCGTCCGCCAAGTAGGTCTTGAAATCCAGGTACTGGACGCGCGAAAGGGGATCGCGGCTTCGGCAGCGCTGCCAATGGGCCTCGAACACGGACAGCGAATCGTAGCCGGCGAGTTCGCCCTTCAGGTCTCCGCTGAAAAGCTCCCGCTTCATCCCGGGCTGGAAATGCGAAAGGCTGGTGAAATACCCGCGCACGGGCGGGTAGGAGAGATTGAGGAGAAGGGTCTTGGCCCTGAGCGGCCGGGGCAGCCAATCGGCCTTGGGGTACAGCGTGCCCAAAAGGCGGAAGAGGGGCGTGCGCACCCCTCCCGGAAGGCGGGCGCGCAGGCGGTTCTCCATGCGATCGAAGTAATACCTGCGGTAGCCGGCGAAGTTCTCGTCCCCGCCGTCGCCGGAAAGGGCCACCGTGACCCTTTGGCGCGCCATGGCGCATACGTAGTAGGTGGGGATCATGGAGGGATCCGCGAAAGGCTCGTCGTAGAACCATGCCAATTTGTCCATGACTTCCACGGCCTCGGGCTCCACCTGGTAGTCCCGGTGATCGGCCTTGAGGAAAGCGGCCGTCCGGGCGGCCAGGCCGCTTTCGTCGTAGGACTTGTGGCTGAAGCCGATGGTGTTGGTAAGGATGGGTTGGCGGGAATTCCGGGCCATCAGGGCCACCACCGCCGCCGAGTCCACGCCGCCGCTCAGGAAGGCCCCCAGGGGCACGTCGCTTTCCATATGCGAGCGCACGGCGTCTTCCAGGGTGGCCAGCACCTCCTCGCGGGCCCGCTCGAAATCCTTGGGGGAGGCGGGATCGGACGCATCGGTGAATTCCAGGTCCCAATAGGATCGGATCACCGGGTCCCCGCCGGGGAAGGCCTTGAGCCAGTGGCCCGCCGGAAGCTTGCGGATGCGCTTGAAGATGGATTTTGGGGCGGGAACGTACATCAGGGAGAAATAGTCGGAAAGGGCTTGCGGATCCATCTCCCGCGACATGCCGGGGAACTCCAGGATGGCCTTGCATTCGGAGGCGAAGAGCAGGTTCCCCTCATGGGTGCCGTAATAAAGGGGCTTGATGCCGAGGCGATCCCGGGCCAGGAACACCGAACCGTCCCGGTGATCGTAGACGGCGAATGCGAACATGCCCCTGAGCCTGGGGAGGCACTCCGCCCCCCATTCCTTATAGGCGTACAGCAGGGTTTCCGTATCGCAGCGGGTACGGATGGGATGGCCCTTGGCCGCCAGCTCCGCCTTCAATTCCCCGTGGTTGTAGATTTCCCCGTTGAAGACCAGGGTGAGCCTCTCTCCCGCGTCCGTCATGGGCTGGATCCCGTGGGTCAGGTCCAGGATGCTGAGCCTTTTATGGGCCAGGGCGGCCTTGCCGGAGGGATGGACGAAAACGCCTGTCTGGTCCGGGCCCCGGTGGTGGAGGCTTTGGTTCATTCTCCCGATTATGGAGGCCAGGTCGGGTACGGGTCGGGGTCCGATAAGGCCTACTAAACCGCACATATCCGGGGAAAGTTAAATAAAATCGCCAGTCCCTTGTCTTTTGCGGGCCCAGTGGTCGAAAATACCTGCTGGGGCTTGGCGGGGCGCGGATGCGTTCCCGCATTTCCGACTCCTTACATGCCGGAACGAGAATGTAAATTGGAAAACCGGACCCCATTCGAAGCCACCATGTACCTTGCAGAGGAATAGACCATGGCAGACCAATTTTCCCGCAGCCATTCCTTGTGCCGTTTTTGCGAGGAGCCCCTGGAGCAGTCCTTCTGCGACCTGGGGATGGCCCCTCCCTGCCAGAGCCAGGTGTCCCCGGCGAACGAGAACAAGGCGGAAGCGTTCTACGCCCTGCACGCTTTCGTCTGCAGGAAATGCCTGCTGGTGCAAATCCCCGAATACGTCAGCCCTAAGGACATCTTCACCGAGTACGCCTACTTCTCCTCCTTTTCCGATTCCTGGCTCAAGCACGTCAAGGCCTATTCGGACAAGATGGTGGAGCGGTTCGGCTTCGGCTCCAAGAGCCGGGTGATCGAGCTGGCCAGCAACGACGGCTACCTCCTGCAATGGTTCAAGGAGAAGGGCGTCCCCGTGCTGGGCGTGGAGCCGGCCGCCAACGTGGCCCAGGCCGCCATCAAGAAGGGCATCCCCACCGTGGTCAAGTTCTTCGGCCGCAAGACCGCGGAGGAGGTGGCTGTGGAACACGGCAAGGCCGATTTGCTGCTCGGGAACAACGTGCTCGCGCACGTCCCGGACCTGATGGATTTCGTCGGGGGCATGAAGATCCTGCTCAAGCCGGACGGGATCATCACCATGGAGTTCCCGCACCTTTTGCAGCTCATGGACCAGAACCAGTTCGACACCATCTACCACGAGCATTTCTCCTATTTCTCCTTCACCGTGGCGGAGAAGGTGTTCGCCTCCCACGGCCTCACCCTTTTCGACGTGGAGGAGCTGCCCACCCACGGAGGTTCCCTGCGCATTTACGGGCGCCATTCCCAGGACGCGTCCAAGCCGGTGGGCCCGCGCGTCTCCGAGCTCAAGGCCAAGGAGGAAAAAGCGGGCCTCAACAAGCTCGAGGGTTACCTCTCCTTCGGGGAAAAGGTCAAGGAGACCAAGCGGCAGGTGCTGGATTTCCTCATCCGCGCCAAGCGGGACGGCAAGACCATCGTCCAATACGGGGCCGCGGGAAAGGCCAATACCCTGCTCAACTATTGCGGCATCCGCAACGATTTCATGGAGTACGCGGTGGACCGCAACCCTTACAAGCAAGGGCATTACCTGCCGGGCTCGCGCATCCCCGTCTATCCGCCCGACCGGATCAGGGAAACCCAGCCGGACTATCTCTTCATCGGGGTCTGGAACCTCAAGGACGAGATCGTGTCGCAAACGTCTTATATCAGGGAATGGGGCGGCAAATGGATCGTGCCCATCCCCCACGTGACCGTGGTGGATTGAATCGCATCGGGAAGTATCGGGTTTCGGAAAGAACGGGTTTGGGGAGAACAGGTTCGGAAAGATCAGGGGAGTCGCAGATGAAGGTTTTGGTGACGGGCACGGACGGATACATCGGAGTGATGCTGGGACCCGTGCTGCAAGAACGCGGCCATCAAGTGACCGGGCTGGACACCGGCTATTACCGGGACGGATGGCTGTACGACGGCGCCAAGCCCCTGGCCCATACCATCCGGAAGGACATCCGCCACATCACCGAGAAGGACCTGGAAGGCTTCGACGCCGTGGCCCATCTGGCCGAGCTGTCCAACGATCCCCTGGGCCAGCTCAACCCGGACATCACCTACAAGATCAACCACCAGGGCAGCGTGGAGCTGGCCCGCAAGGCCAAGGCCGCCGGCGTCAGGCGTTTCGTCTACACCTCCTCCTGCAGCGTGTACGGCCTGGGCTCGGACGAGTACCGCACCGAGCTGTCGGAGACGGCCCCGCAAACCGCCTACGCCAAGTGCAAGGTGATGGTCGAGCGGGACGTGGCCCTGCTGGCCGCCCCGGGCTTCTCGCCCACCTATCTGCGCAACGCCACCGCCTACGGGCCCTCGCCGCGCATGCGCTTCGACATCGTGGTCAACAACCTCTCCGCCCTGGCCTGGACCACCCGGGAAATCAAGATGACCAGCGACGGCACGCCCTGGCGGCCCCTGGTACACCTGCTGGACATCTGCCAGGCCGTGGCCTGCTGCCTGGAGGCGCCCAAGGAGGCGGTCCACAACGAGATCTTCAACGTGGGCAACACGGAAGACAATTACCGCGTCAGGGAAATCGCCGAAATCGTGGCGCAGACCTTCCCCGGCTGCAGGCTCAGCTTCGGCAAGGTCGATCCGGACAACCGCAGCTACCGCGTCTCCTTCGAGAAGATCAAGGACAGGCTGCCGGGCTTCAAGACCAAGTACCGGGCCGGCGACGGCGCGGCGCAATTGAAGGAGGTCTTCGAGAAGATCGCCTTCAACGACGACACCTTCAAGTTCCGGGCCTTCACCCGCCTCAAGCAGCTGGAGCACCTGATCGGGACGGGCAAGCTGGACAACGACTTCTTCTGGAAATGATCCCGGAAGGATCCATGCGGATTGACGGCGTTCTGGAAAGCTTCGATTTCCAAGCCGCGGGGATGCGCATGCACGCCCTGGCCGGGCGCCTCTATCCCATCTGCCGCAGCATCACCGGCGCCGGCCTGCGGGAGACCCTGGGCGTGATCGGGGAGAAGATCCCGCTCATCCGCCATGAAGTCCCTTCCGGCACGGAGGTCTTCGATTGGACCGTTCCCAAGGAATGGAACATCCGCGACGCCTGGATCAAGGGGCCGGGAGGCGGGAAGATCGTGGACTTCCGCGCCTCCAATCTCCACGTGGTGGGCTACAGCACGCCCGTGCGCGCCACCCTGAGCCTGGCCGAACTCAAGCCCCATCTCCACTCCCTGCCCGATCATCCCGACTGGATCCCGTACCGATCCTCTTATTACAAGGAGGCGTGGGGTTTCTGCCTCAGCCATAGGCAATTGCAATCGCTCCCCGAAGGCGATTACGAGGTGTGCATCGATTCCACCCTCGCCGACGGGCATCTCACCTATGCCGAGTGCTTCCTGCCCGGCGAAACGGCGGACGAAGTGGTCCTGTTCGCCCACACCTGCCACCCCTCCCTGGCCAACGACAACCTTTCCGGCATCGCCGTGGCCGTGGAAATGGCCGCGGCCCTGGGGCGCGCGCCGCGCCGCTACGGGTACCGGTTCCTCTTCTGCCCCACCGTCATCGGACCCATCACCTGGCTGGCGCGCAACGAGGCGGACGTCTCCCGCATCCGGCACGGCCTGGTGCTGGCCCTGCTGGGGGACGCGGGCGCGCTCACCTACAAGAAGAGCCGCCGCGGGGACGCCGCCATCGACAAGGCCATGGCCCACGTGCTCAGGCATTCGGGGAGCGCGCACAGCGTGCGCGAGTTCACCCCGTACGGCTACGATGAGCGGCAGTTCTGCTCGCCGGGCTTCAACCTGCCCATGGGATGCCTGATGCGTTCGCCCAACGGCACCTTCCCGGAATACCATTCCTCCGGGGACGACCTCGATTTCATCAAGCCCCAGGCCCTGGCGGAATCGCTGCGCGTCTGCCTGCGCGCCGTGGCCGTGCTCGAGGGGGACGGCAAATACCTGAACCAGAACCCCAAATGCGAGCCCAGGCTGGGCAAGCGCGGGATCTACGAGGGCCTCAAGGGCAAGGCGGCCCTGAGCGACGCGGAACTTTCGCTGCTGTGGATCCTCAACTTCTCCGACGGAGGCCACAGCCTGCTCGACATCGCGGAGCGCTCGGGTTTCCCTTTCGAATCCATTCGCGGCGCCGCGGACGTCCTCGAAGGATGCGGGCTGCTGAAGGCGTCCTGATACCCAGACAAACGGAGGATTTTCCATGAAGGTTGTTCTTTTCTGCGGAGGGCTCGGCATGCGGTTGCGCGAGGTTTCCGAAAGCACGCCCAAGCCCATGGTCCCCATCGGCTATCGCCCCATCATCTGGCATCTGATGAAGTACTACGCGCATTTCGGCCACAAG
Source organism: Fibrobacteria bacterium (assembly GCA_035275285.1). Classification (GTDB taxonomy): domain Bacteria; phylum Fibrobacterota; class Fibrobacteria; order UBA11236; family UBA11236; genus Chersky-265. The sequence continues at coordinate 31,199 of DATENA010000247.1, forward strand.
GAATTCATCCTGGCCCTGGGCCACAAAGCGGACATGTTCAAGAGCTATTTCCTGAACTACCAGGAATGGCTGTCCAACGATTTCACCCTGGACGGAAGGACCGGCCAGCCGACCCTGCTCCACACGGACATCCACGATTGGAAGATCACCTTCGTGGACACGGGGGCGCAATCCAACATCGGCATGCGGCTCAAGGCGGTGGAAAAGCACGTGATCGAGGACGATGCCTTCCTGGCCAATTACAGCGACGGCCTGACCGACATGCCCCTGAACCAGCTCACCGACTTCTTCCGCAAGAAGGACAAGATCGCCACCTTCATGAGCGTGCACACCGGCCAGAGCTTCCATACCGTGACCATGAAACCCGACGGCATCGTGGAAAGCATCCAGGACATGTCCTCCGCGGGGCTGACCATCAACGGCGGGTTCTTCGCCTTCAAGCGCGAGATCTTCGACTACATCCGCCACGGCGAGGAACTGGTCCACGAACCGTTCCAGCGCCTGATCGCGAAGGGGGAGCTGACCGCCTTCCAGCACAACGGTTTCTGGGGCTGCATGGACACCTTCAAGGACAAGCAGCGCCTGGACGATCTGTACGCCAAGGGCAATGCGCCCTGGGAAGTCTGGAACCAGAAACAGTGAGGACTCCATGCTGACCACGGGCCTGCCGGGCTTGTCCAAGGTGCTGTGCCTGGGAGCCCATTGCGACGACATCGAGATTGGCTGCGGCGGCACGGTGCTCCGGCTCCTGCAAGAGCATCCGGGCCTGGAGGTCGCCTGGGTCGTCTTCGCCTCCAACCCCGCCCGGGCCCTGGAGGCGGAAAAGGCGGCCGGCCTGTTCCTCGCGGGGGCGGGCCGGAAGCAGGTGGTGATCAAAGCGTTCCGGGACGGCTTCCTCCCTTATACGGGCGCCCAGGTCAAGGATGAGTTCGAGGCCATCAAGGCCCTGGTCAGGCCCGATCTCATCCTCACCCATTACCGCCACGATTTGCACCAGGACCATCGCCTGGTCTCGGAGCTCACCTGGAACACCTGGCGGGACCATCTCATCTGGGAATACGAGATCCCCAAATACGACGGGGACATGGGCATCCCCAACGGGTTCGTGGCCTTGGAGGAACCCCTGCTGCGGCGCAAGGTGGAACTGATCCGGGACTGTTATCCCACCCAATGGGGCAAGAACTGGTTCGACGAGGAAACCTTCTTCAGCCTGGCGCGGCTGCGGGGCATGGAATGCCAATCCCCGTCCCGCTACGCGGAAGCCTTCCACTGCCGCAAAATCCGCCTGTAAGGAGCGGACGCCTTTCCGCGGACAAGGCGGCGCCCAACAAGGCAGGCGGAATCAAAAGCGGACGGAACAAGCGGACGGAACAAAAAAAAGCGGAGGGGAAACCCTCCGCTTTCCATTTCGAGTTGCCATCCGAAACCGGCGCTTTAAGTGGACCGGTGCCTTAAGTGGACCGGTGCCTTAAGCGGCACCTACACCTTAAGCGATCCAACACCTTAAGCGGTTGGCCGCTTAGGCCTTCTTGCGGCGGGCGGCGAACACCAGGCCGACGAGGCCCAGGCCCATCAGGCCCATGGTGGTGGGTTCCGGAACCGGCTGGACCGATTCCACCATCAGCACCATGTCGTCGAAGTCGTTGTCGCCCTCGGCCACGTCTTCCCAGCCCAGGACGTATTCGTTCGGCACCCATTCGCCGGAGGAGAGGGTGGGGAGGGTGACCAGGTCGCCCTTGCCCTGGAAGGAGACCAAATGGTCCTTGCCGCCGGGGTTCAGCGCGTCATCGGAATAGAAGGTGCCGCCGGGGCCCTGCAGGAAGTACCCGAAGTCATGGCTGGCGAAGACCACGCCCGTGGGCTGGAAATTGATGTAGACGGCGCCGGAGGCCTTGATGGACACGGCGGCTTGGTCACCGCCGGTGGCGGCGCCGTTGAACAGGATGACCTTGTTGGCCGGGTTGGCCACGTCATACAAGCCGAAGACGTTTTCCGAATGGAAACCCGCGACTTCGATGATCATGGTGGCGGCGGAGGTCCCGGAAGCGGTCAACTGCCAGTATTTGTCCAGCGCGATTTGGTCGGCGTTGACATCGACGCTGCTCGTGCCGTCATTGGTGATGCCGTTGAGGATGTTCTGCAGGCTGGGTCCATTGATGGTGGTGGCGAAAGACGCCCCAACCAAGGCCAAGGTCGCCAGCAGGCTGAGCTTCAAGTTCTTCATTCATTAACCTTTCGAAATGTTCGGATACACCCTTAAATAGCGAAAGATGTGCCAATAAAATATGGCTATTCCTGAAGGAAAGTGACGGTTGTAGACAACTGTTTGTAAGAAAATCCGGCACACCAGATGTTTCTTTACAATTCCAGGCCCCGGAAAACCTATGCAAATGGCCATGCCCCAAGGATTTAGAGAAGAAATTTTAGCGGATTTAGGGTAGGTTTCGACCCAGCTCGGGAAGCAGAAAATGCGTGAAATCCTCCAATCGGGCCTGGACCTGCGCCTGGCTTTCGCCCCGCACCTCCGGGGTCAATAACCGCACCAGGGAGGCCCCCCGGGTTTTTTCCCCGATCAGTCCTCCCAGGAACATCAGCAGGCTGGAACGCAAATAAGCCGCGGTATAGATGTCCCCGATCTTGTACCAGTAACAAACCCATTGCCTGCGCTCGTGAAGGTCGATGGAAATCAGTTTGCCCAACACCCGGTTACTGTCCAGGTTGATATCTTTGATGCTTCCCACCATCGCCCCGGCCCCGCGCAGGCAGGCTTCCTGGGCATGGGCGGACTTGCGGCTGCTATGGGAGATATAGGCTACGACCAGTTCCACGTAATTCCGGCCATTGGAATAAGTCCGCTTGATGATATCGGTGGTTTCCAATCCCTGGACCTCCGCCGGCGAAGCGGGCGCTTCTTCCACCAGCTCCCATTCCCCGATGCGGGAAGGGATATTGCGGGTCAACTCGGTCTTGCCGGCGACCGTCTGGCGGAACAGCACGGTGTTGGACAGCCACGCGGACACGGCCATCGCCGCCAGGGCGGCCAGGATCCAGAACCTCTCCGGGCCGGGCTTCAGGGAGCCGCCTTGGAAGAAGAGGCCGCTTGGATCCGTTCCAAGAGATGGCTCGCCCCGTACAGGCAGGCGAAGGCGGCGATGAAGATTACGGCCCCGGTGAACAAGTGCAGGTCCCAGGAGCCGATCAAGGGTTGGAACACCTTTTTCTGCCCGAACCCGATGACCAGGCATGAGACCAGGAAGATGCGGATCCCGTTCCCCACGATGGCCGCGGGAACCGACGTGCACAGGACGGCCAGCACGTGGGCCTTGCCTCTGGAGCGGATCAACCACGCGTACAATACGCCCAGGGAGAGCAAGGCGAGCAGGCTCCGCAGTCCGGAACACACGTCGCCGACGGCGAGCTTCTCGTCCCCGAAAATCATGTAGGAGCCCTGGCGGATGGCCGGCAGGCCGATCAGGTTCAGGAGCCCGGTGGCCAAATCCGCGGCCATGAGCTTCAGGGAGAAATTCATCTTGCTGATCACGAACTCCGGAGGCGGGACCATGAACGCCAGGAAAAGGATGGGAAACCAGGCGGCCTTGGCCACGGGCGGGCCGGACACCAGCAATACGAAACCGAGCAGCACCGGCACCAGGGTAAGGCCGGATAGGGAGGACACGTCCGCCATGCCGGCCACCAGATGCAGCATCAAGCCGGACAGCAGCGGAAAAAAGCCGAGAGGCGTGCCCGCGCCGGGAGCGCTTGCCAGCCTGGAGCGCTCCTGCCAGAGCAGAAACGCGGAAACGGGAGGGATGAGCCAGCCATGGGCCATGTAGGATTCGGGCTCATCCCACCGCTCGACCATCCATTTCAGGGTGGGGAAATAGGCGGCGGGAAGCAGGAAGGCGAAGGAAACCCAGGCGAAGAGCCGGAAGGATGCGGTCACGCGCGCGGCGGATCCGGGGGAAGGCTGCATCAGGCCCGCATCTCCTTCATCCCAATCCCGCCAAGAGCTTCTCCGCTTCCTTGCGCTCCTCGAACGGCAGCTTGGTGCCCAGGGCCGAGTCCAGGTACTTGCGCGCCTCTTCCTTGTTCCCCTCATGCGCCAGGATGTACGCCCAATGGTATTGGAAGGCGGGGAAATCCGGCACCAGGTCCAGGGCGTTGCGGATATAGGTTCTGCCCTCGTCGTACTTCCCGTTCATGGCCAATATCCAGCCTATCGTATCCAGGATGCGCGGATCAAGGTTTTTTGCCGCCCTCAGCCGGTCCAGGTAGGGAGCGGCCTTTTCCAGGTTTGCCTGGTTGATGCCGTACTCCCAGGCCATGTTGTTCAGGACCACGGTGTTCCCGGGATTGAGAGCCAATTCCTTTTCGTAATACCGGAACGCCCTGGCCCGGTCCTTCTTGATCCAGTGATCCGCGAGCATCACGTTGATGCCTTGCAGCTTCGGGTATTCCGCGGTGAGCTTCTCCGCCAGGGCCACGGCCTTTTCCGCCTGCCCGGAACTGGAAAGGAGTTGCAGCATGGCCGCCTTGTGGGTCAGGGAGGGATTCTCCAGGGTCGCCAGGACTTTGGCGGCCTCGGCGGCGGATCCCACGCTGGAAAGCTGGGAGACGTACATCTCCACCGCCATCGGGCTCCGCGGCCAGCGTTTGTAGAGCTCCGCCACCGCCTGGTACACCCAGTAATCCTGGTGATTGACGCCGTAATAGGAGATGAGGGCCCATTGGCCGATGAACTCCTTGTCCGGCACCAACTGGGCCTTGAACGCATTCAGGGATTGCCGCAGGCTGTCGGGCTGCTGTTGGATGAACGCCACCGCCTTGTTTTCCTGGTCGATGGCCAGATAGGCCGCGACCAAGGGGGCCATCAGGGCCGGGCGCTTGTCCGTGATCTGGATGGCCTTCAGGGCTTCCAGGGCCCGGGCGGGATTCCGGTTCTTCATGTGCAGGTAGAAGACCATGTTTTCCGCGCCCAGGCGGGCTGCCGGCGAGATTTCCCCCATGGCTTGGTACACGGCGATGGCGGAATCGTAGAAACCGCCTTTGACGTGGACGATGGCGAGCTCGGAAAGGGCGGGGAGATTGGCCTCCTTGCTCTCGCGGTAGGGCGCCAAGGCGGCCTTGGCCTCCTCCAGTTTGTTGCTTATCGAATACAGGCGGGCTTTGCGGATCTCCAAGGCCTGCAATTGTTCCGGATCCGATTCCTTCCAGGCGTCCAGCGTCGATTGGGCGGAATCGACTTTGCGCTCCTTCAGGTAGCTGTCCACCATCAGCAGGCGCGCGCGATTGTTCTTGGGGTTTTTCTCCAGGACCCGCGCCAGGAATTGCCGGCTTTCCGCGGACCGCCCTTGCTTGAGCAGCACTTCCGCGAGGGGCAGGAGCGCCAGCGCCGAATCCGGGTACCTGGAGTACAGGTAGCGCAATTGCTCCTCGGCGAGATCGAGGCGCCCTTGCTTGGCGCGCACGCTGGTGAGGAGCAAGCGCGCGGGGAAATACCACGGGTCCTTCTCCAGCACTCCGTTGATGGCGTTGAAGGCGGTTTCCGTTTCGCCCAGTTGGAAAGCGAGCTGGGCCAGGATAATCCGGCCTTCCTTGATTTCCGGATGCGCCTGCGCGAACATGCGGCTGTTGTTCAGGGCTTCGGCCGGATTCTTGTCCTGCAGGTTCATCCGGTTGGTCAGGTTCAGGACCTCGAGCGATGCATAGGGCGTGAACGTGCCGGTGGCTCCGTAGGCCGCCTCGTACTCCAGGCGGGCGGCGGTGAGGTTGTTCTCCTTGGTGTAGAGGCGCGCCTTGGTGACGTGCTTGGCGAAACGCTTTTCAGGGAGGTTTTGCCAGACCAAAAAGGCAACCGCTGCCAGGACGGGAACGGCTGACAGGGAGAGCAGCATTTTTTTCATGGTCGCACGCGTGGGTTGGATGGTATGTTATGGGTCACGCCCTGTGGAGGGGAGCGGAATTTCAGGTTCTGAAAATTAATATTTATCTTTGGCTATTGTAAATGAACCCCAATACCCCCTCATCCAATGATTTTCAAGTGGGGGACATGGAGGAATTGGCCCCCGGCCCCCGCAAGATACCCGCTCTCGCCAGCTTGTTCCACGTCCTGTGGCTGAGGAAATGGGTGGCGTTCGCCGCCTGGTTGGCGGTGTCGGTGCCCGTGGGAATAGCGCTCTCCATCTTCAACCTGCCCAAGTCCTATTCCGCCACCACGGTCCTGCGTTTCCCGGAAGTCATCGGCGCGCAGACGAACGTGATGCGCGACGTGGCCATCACCCAGGGCCAGAGCATCATCAGCATCCTGAACAGCTTCCAGGTGCTGGACGGGGCCATACGCAAGCTCGGGCTGCGGATGCGCATCACCACTCCGGATCTTTTCCAGCGCGACGTCTTCAGGGAGATCAAATACGGGGAAAGCCTCGGGACCGGCGACTACGCCGTCACCCTGGAAAAAGGAGGCTCGGCCGCTTCCATCACCTATCTGCCCACCGGAGGGTCGGCCGAGTACAAGATTTACGAGGGTCCGGTCCAGGGCGGACGCGTGACGATGCCGGGCCTGGAAATGGAATTCGCCCCCGCTTTCCTGTCCGGCACGCGGGGCAACCGCGTGGAGCTCAGCCTCAACGCTTTCGACGCCACCTTCCGCGATTTGAAAAAGAGCATGGCGTCACGGCCCCTGGGCGGCGGGAACTTCGAAATCCGCCTCAAGGACCGGGATCCGTGGATGGTTGCCGAGATCCTCACCACCCTGCAGTCCCAGTTCCTGGACGTCTACTATGGAACCACCGAGGTCCAGGACGTGGGCATCCTGGTGCAGATGGAGAAGGATCTGGAGCTGGCCAAGGACAGGCTGGAGAAGAGCCAGGACGAGCTTTCCCGCTATTACGCCGATCACCCGGAGCTTTCGAGCCAGGCGTCCACGCAAGGGGACAATTTCTCTTACCTGGATTCGCGGCAACAGATCGAAAACCTGCAGCAGAGGAAGAAGCGCGTGCAGGCCTCCTATGCCGCCAAGGAAGAGGGCGCCGCGCCGGAAAAGAAGTTCTTCTGGGCCATGGAGCTGCTGGCGGCCATGGCGGAGGCGGGGGAGGCCAAGGCCAACATCCTGCGCCAGAGCCTGCAGGAGCTCAACCTCCGCCAATTGGGCTATGAACGGACCCTGGGCCCCGACCATCCCAGGATCCGCGAGGTGGAAACCGAGAAAGAGGGCACCTATAAGCAGATCGAGGAGACGGAAGCGGCGTTGCTGCGCCGCATGGAGCAGGACCTGGGCGATTTGAAGGTGCGCATGGCCAGCAGCGTGCCCCGCGGCAACGTGCGGCCGCCGGTAAAGGTGCAGCTGGAGCTGGAACGCCTCAACAACGTCAACAAGAACAGCCAGAACATCTACGATCGCCTGCTGGAAAGCTACAACCGCGCCAAGCTCGTCACCGGGTCCGAGTTCTTCAAGGTGTCGGTGGTGGATCCGGCCCGCCCGGCCATCTATGCGCCGCCCTCGCGCAAGACCCGTCTCCTGATCGCGGCGACGGCCGTGCTGGTGCTGCTGATGGTGGTTCCCGGCCTGGTGCTCCTCTGGCCCTTGGTCTTCATCCGCATCTGGACCAAGGACGACGTACGCCGGCTCCTCAATCTGAAGACCCTGGGAGTGATCGCGTTCCGCAAGACCGGCAATCCGTCCGGACGCGGATTCGGCCGGAGGAAAAAGAAGCGGGCCGAGGCGGAATCCGGCGGGGACCGCAAATCCGGCGTGGATCCCATGCTGATCGTCTACGGGGAAAGTTCGCTTCTGGAGGACGTGGAAGCGTTCCGCATCGTCCGGGAGGAGATCGAAAACTCCTTCCGCAATCCCGCCGCCCCCGGCAAGTACTGCCTGATGCTCACCTCCTCGCGCCCGCATGAAGGCAAATCCACCTGCGCGGCCAACCTGGCGGTGACGTTCGCCCGCAAGGGCAAGCGCACCCTGCTGGTGGACGCGGATTTCCGCCTGGGCCGCGCGGCCAAGATTTTCAACCTGAGCGTTTCCACCGGCATCGATTCCATCCTGGAGCAATCGGACATCGGCGCGGAGCAGTTCCTGGAATCGGCCTCCCTGATCTTCCAGCCCACCCTGCAAAGGAACCTGGTCGTCGCGCCCCGCAAGTCCCCCACGCCCAACGCCAGCGAGCTGGTCAGCTCGGACCGGTTCAAGGCCTTCCTGGCCATGGCGCGGGAACAGTTCGAGGTCGTCATCATCGATACGCCTCCCGTGATGATCACTCCGGAGCCTTTGTCCCTTGCGGAGCTCGCCGACGGCGTGATCTTCGTCTGCCGCTCGGGCCTTACGGGCGCCTCGGAGGCGAGGGAAGCCATCGAGATCCTGGGGGAGCGCAACAAGAAAGTGGCCGCGCTCCTGAACGGGGCCATGGTTTCCCCTTTCGAGGAGAACCGTTACAAGAAGTATTCCTACTATTATCAGGTGCAACCCGCGCCGGAAGCGGAAGCCGGCTAGCCCGCGATGCTGATCCTGGGTTTCCTCCTGGTCGGCACCGTTTGCGACCTGGTGTTGGGGTTCCTGGTCCTTTTCAAATCCTACCGCAAGCCCCTCCGCCTGGTCCTGCTCGCCCTGAGCGGGCTGTTCGTGGCCCACCTATGGATCGCGTACGCCTCGGTTTTCGCCCGCTCGCCGATGGAATGGTACCGGTACCAGCGCATCCTGCAGGCCTTGGGCCTGCTGATCTCCCTGCTGACCCTGGAACTGACCCGGCATTTCCTGCGGGGCGAGGAGACGGAAACCGACCTGAGCTGGACCTGGGGGCGCTGGCGCGTGTCCATGTTCTTCCTGGCCGCCCTGGGCACCATCCTGGGGGAACTCGTCCTGTGGCTTCCCGGTTACCTGGCGCCGGCCGAGTCCGCCGCCAGCCCGTCCCTGATCTTCAAGGGGGCGGCGCTCCTGATCCCCGCCCTGCGGGTCCTGGTGGCCATCTACGTCCTCTACCTGCTGGAGAGCACCTACCGCTTCGCCAAGGATTACCAGCGGCGCATCGCGAGGCTCTGTTTCATCGGGCTGGGGAGCCTCGCCATCTTCCACATCGTGTACTACTCGCGCGTCCTGCTCTACCGGGCCCTCCCCGATCATTTCTCCGAGGCCTCATCGGTGGTCTACGGCGTGCTGTATCCCGTGATCCTGGCGGGCTTCCTCCGCTACCGCCTGGGGTCCGAGCGCATTTCCATCCCGCGGGACACCTTGTACACCTCCGCCACCGTGTTCCTGACCGGCGCGGCCTTCCTGGGGGTGGCGCTGACCATCTTCGTGTTCCGCTGGCTGCGGATGGATTTCACCTATTTCGAGAACTTCCTGATCGGCTTCACCTTGTGCCTGCTGGCGGTGCTGGTGCTGGGTTCGGGGACCATGCGGCGGCGCATCAGCCGGTTCATCAACCAGCAGTTCTACTCGCGGAAGTACGATTACCAGGAGCAATTCTTCCGCCTGCACAAGACGGCCACCTCCGGCGCCGACGTGGACGGGGCCCTGACCGAACTGGTCGAGAACATGAAGTACTCGTTCAACGTGGACGACGCCTATTTCTTCATCCTCAACTGGCAGGACGGCAATTTCTACCAGCATGAGAACAAGGAGGAATCCACCCGCCGGGGCCTGGTGGTGAGCGGGGACAGCCCGCTTGCGCGCATGCTGGCGCGGGAAGGAGGTTCCGTGGACCTGATGGCCGACGACGACGAGGGCCGCGCGCGGCGCCAGGCCGTGCGCGAGGAGCCCCTGGTGACCCTGCTGCGCTTCGACGGGGTCTTCCCCATCTTCATCGGCGAGCGGCTGGCCGGCATCCTGGCCCTGCGGGGCGGGCGCATGGAGCCGTTCGACGAGGAGGACATGGCCCTGATCGCCGTGTTCACCAATTCCATCGGGGACGTGATTTTCAAGAACCGGGTGCTCAAGGAGCGGATCGAGCAGAAGCAATTCGAATCCTTCCACCACGTGGCGTCCTTCATCATCCACGACATCAAGAACCAGATCGCCACCCTGAGCCTGCTCCTCAAGAACGCGGAGAAGAACCTGGGGAACCCCTCCTTCCAGACCAGCATGCTCACCTCCGTGAAAAGCTGCGCCGGGAACCTGCAAAGCCTCATCAACCGCTTGTCGGTGGCGCCCAAGAGCGAGGCGCTGGCGCTGGCCCCCCATCCCCTGCGGCCCCTGCTGGACGAAGTGGTTTCCAATTCCGGGCTGGCCGCCCTGGCGGGCATCGCGTTCGAACTGCGGGGGCAGGATCACGAGGCGGTGCCCATGGACCGCCAGGCCCTGTTCTTCGTGGTCCGCAACCTGGTGAACAACGCCCTGGAAGCGATGCCCGGCGGCGGCCGCCTGGCCCTATCCCATGGGCCCCTGGGGGGCAATGCCCCGGCGCGCCTGCGCGAGCTGTTCGGCGGCGGAGAGCGCTTCTTCGCGAGCTATGGCGCCTACATCCTGGTGGAAGACACCGGCTCGGGCATGGACCGGGAGTTCGTGCAAAGGCGCTTGTTCCAACCCTTCGCCACCACCAAGGAAAAAGGCGTGGGCATCGGACTGTACCAATGCAAGACCCTGGTGGAGAAGATGGGCGGGAGGATCCTGTGCCATTCGGAACTGGGAAAGGGGACGGAGTTCTGCATTTTGCTGCCGGCGGAGGGAGGGGGATAAGAGATGTTGCCCGAAGCGCCCCGTGGCGTCAAATCACGCTTGGGCCTGTCCCGCAGCTCTTGTCCGCATGATTATCTTTAGAATCTCCGTACGGGCGGGTTCAGCAAGGATAAGGCGTTCATGGTCAAACTGCTGTTGGTGGAAGATAACCTGGGCCTGCGGGAGCAGATGAAATGGGCCCTGAACGCCGACTACGAGGTGCTGGAGGCCGAGACCTTGGAGGGCTGCCTGGACGCCCAACGCAAGCAGCGGCCCGGGGTCATCTGCCTGGACATGGGCCTGGAGAACAAGCCCGAGCGCGGCCTGGAAATCATCGATGCCGTGCTGGGTCAGGACCGCCTGGCCAAAATCATCGTCATCACCTCCAACATGAGCCCGGACCTGGGCCGGCGCGCGGTGGAGCGCGGGGCTTTCGATTTCCTGCAGAAGCCGGTGGACATCGACCTGCTCAAGGTCATCCTCGAGCGCGCCCGGCGGATGATGTCGTTCGAGAAGCCCGCGGCGGAGAATGCCACCGTGGGGCTGCCCAGCGAGGCCGACAACCTGATGATCGGCCGGAGCGAGGCGATGCGGAAGATCTTCGAGCATATCCGCAAGCTCGCCAAGACCGGCGTGAACGTCTTGCTGACGGGCGAAAGCGGCACCGGCAAGGAATTGTGCGCGCGCGCCATCCATTACCACAGCATGCGGCGGAACGAGATCTTCGTGCCCATCAACTGCGGATCGATCCCGGCCAGCCTGATGGAGTCCGAGCTGTTCGGCTACGTGAAGGGCGCCTTCACGGGCGCCAATACGGACAAGATGGGCCTCATCGAATCCGCCCACAAGGGGACCCTGTTCCTGGACGAAATCGGCGACATGCCCATGGCGTTGCAGGTCAAGCTGCTGCGCTTCCTCCAGGACCAGAAGCTCCAGCGCGTGGGCGAGACCACCTTCCGCGCCCTCGACGTCCGCATCATCGCGGCCACCAACAAGACCAACCTGGCGGAAAAAAACAACACCGCCATGCGCACCGATCTCTACTACCGCCTGAGCGAATTCGAGATCAACCTGCCCCCCTTGCGGGACCGCAAGGACGATATCCCCCTCATCGCGGCCGCCATCATCGAGGCCAACCGGGCGAAGTTCAACCAGCCCCGGCTCAAGCTCAGCAAGCGGGCGGAGCAGATGCTGCAGAACTACAGTTGGCCGGGCAACGTGCGCGAGCTGGAGAACAAGCTCAACCGCGCGTCCATCACCTGCGCCGGCCAGATCATCGAGGCCGAGGATCTGCAGCTCTCGGAGACCTCCTTCACCGTGCTCTCCTACCGGGAGGCGCGCCAGATGTTCGACCGCAACTTCATCCTCAACGCCCTGAAGCAGGCCAAGGGCAACATCAGCCTGGCCGCCAAGGTCACGGGCCTGACCCGGCCCACCCTGTACGACATGATGAAGAAGAACGGCATCACCGTGCAGATGGAGGCCAAGATGGAAGAGAAGGGCCCGGACTGACCATGGCCCAGGTCAAAATCTACGGCCTGCGCGAGTCCCTCGCCGCCACCCGGGCGCAATGGTCCGGCCTCATCCATGCCGCTCTGGTCGAGACCCTGGGTCTCCCCGAGGACAAGAAGTTCCAGCGCTTCATTCCCCTGGACCCCGGCGATTTCATCCATCCCGCGGATCGCACGGACGCTTATACCATCGTGGAGATCAGCCTGTTCGAGGGGCGCTCCCCCGGAGCCATCAAGAGCCTGTTGAAAAGGATCATGGCGGACGCGCAAACGGCGCTGGGCCTCTCCGCCCACGATATCGAGATCACGGTATTCGAATCGCCGCGCCATTGCTGGGGCATCCGCGGCAAGACCGGGGATGAATTGGCGCTGGCCTACAAGGTGGACGTCTAGTACTAGTGCTGTGACACCCCAATTGCGGGACGAAGGCGGCGAGGGATGGGGGTTCAGGGCAAGGCGTCGCCGACGCAGGAATAGCAGCGCTATTCCAAGGAGGCGCAACGCAGCCCTGAACCCCCAGACCCGGCGAAAGCGGCCCGCAATTGGGGTGTCACAGCACTAGGTCGGGAACAACGAGGGCCGCCGGAGCGCGGGCCGCACCCCCGTCCAATCGCGGGCCGGTTCCGGCGCCTGGCCTTTCCGCAGCGCGCCATGCTCTTCCAGGATCCCCGCCAGGCAATCCAGGAAGGCGTCCTCCCTGCCCATCAGTTCCGCCGTTACCGGAAGGGTGAGGATCTCTTCCGCCACGCGGCGCGCCCCGGGGAAATCCGCTTCCCCGCCGATCCCTTCCGGAGCGCCGGGAAGCCCGGGCAGTATCTCCGGATACATGCGCGTCACCCCTCCGAAGCGCGCGTTGGCGCCGCGGTACAGGCCTTCGCGCAAAGTCCGGTCCCGCACCAGCACGGGAAAACGCGTGGGCAAGCCCGCCGCCGCGGACGCGGGGCCGGAAACGGCTTCCCGGTCGCAGGCTCGCAACAGGTCGCGGTACCCGCCGATCAGCTTCCGGTAGAAATCCCGCCTTTGCAGGTAGGCCTCCAGGCAGGCGGAACCGGGGGAAGGGAACCCCGGGGACATGGCTTCGAGGGCGAGCGGCGCGTTCCAGACCGTGGCGCCGATGCCCAGGAAAGGCAAACGGGTCAGGGCCCAGAACAGGCGCGGTTGCGAGAGCAGGTTGATGGCCAGGGCCTTGGGCAGGATGCGCTCATGGCTTACGGGCAAAGCGGCCAGGGCGGAACGGCAGGCGTCCAGGCGGGGACCGGGTCCGGGCAGGCACAAGGCGCCGCCATGGCCGGCGTTGAGCGCCTTGCCGCGGCCGAAGCTGTAAAAACAGGGGGCATCGTCCTCCGGATCGTGGCGGTGGTCGAAATCCTGGGCGCAATCGCGCAGAAAGGCCGTATCACCCCACTCGCCCGCGGGCCTGGGCTGCGGCACGGCGAAGAAATGCACCAGCAGCACCGCCAGCAAACCGTGCGCGCGGGCCCCTTCCAGCGATGCGGCATCATAGGCCAGCGTGCCGGGATCGAGATCCACCAGCACCGGCCGCAGCCCGGCCTGGATCACGGCTTGCGGCACGGAGGGGCAGCACCAGGCGGGCACGGCGACGGCTTTGAGGCGCGGCCGCAGGGCCGCGAGCCCGCGCAAGGCCACGTACAGAGCCGCGGCGCCGGAGGCGGTGAACAGGATGCGATCGGCGGCGTAGCCGCTATGGGCCGCGAAGGCGCCGGGAAAATCCTCCCCGCCCGCTTCCAGGAGAAAGGAGGCGGGGACCGCGTTGCCGCTGGGGGGAAGCGCGAAGCAGGTCATGTAGGGAAACAAAGCTTTGGGGGCGGGCGAAACAAATGCCGCGGATCCGGCGGAAAACCGGGGGAGGGCGAATCAGGGAAGGATGAGGAAGGAACCGGTTTCCAGCACCGACCCGCCCGGGCCCCGCGCCGCCCACAGGTAGCGCGCCGGCCGCAGGAACAGACCCGAATGGTCCCGGCCGTCCCAGAGCAGCCGGGCCCGGGGTCCCGGAAGTTCCAGGACCCGGGCCCGGGCGCCCAGGGCGGTGAGGATCTCCAGGCTGCCGGGACCGGGCAGACCGCTGAGGGAAAGCGGCCCCTGCGCGAGCGGGGAATAGCGGGACGGGAACGCGGAGCGGGCGGCGCCTGCCGCGGGCGCGCCGGGAAGCCGCGGGAGCGAAGCGGCGGAGCCGGTGGCGGAGACCAGGATCAGCACCGTATCCCGGTCCTCGAACTTGCCGAAGTATTGCGCGCGCACCACCACCCGTCCCGTATCGGCCTTGCCGCTGCGCGACCGGAAGGCGGCCGTGCGGGAGGCGGGGTCGTAGGCGACGGAAAAGCGCGCGGAATCCGCCAGGGACAGGACCAAGGGCGCGCTGCCCAGCAGGGGATCGGAATGCGGCGCCAGGACGGCGCGCGTGGCCCCCGTGGCCTGGTCGGGGCGCAGGGTGTCGGGCAGGGACAGCAGGGGATATCCCACCTGGGTCTGCGCGGACGGATCGCTGGCGACGCCGCCGGCGTTGATCCCCTTGATGGCGTAGAAGTAGGGGCGGCCCTTTTCCGCCGACAGATCCCGGAAGCCCAGGGTGTCGCTTCCGGGAGAAGCCGGCACCACGCCCACCGCCTTGGCGGAACCGCCCGCGGAATCGGAGCGGTACACTTCGTAACGGACGATGGAATCCTCCGGGGGGCAGGCCAGGAAGCGCACGGAGATGCCTTTGGCGGAAGCGGCCCCGGACAGGCCGGCGAGCAGGATCGCGGCCAGGGAGGCGGAGGCGGATTTCCAGGGGAGAAAATACATGGCAATACCCTTCCTTGACCGTCCAAGGCCCGAGGCAGCGAGATTCCCCAAAACGCTTCGGGAACCGGAAAAGTCGGGCGTTCCGTAGGCCGCGGGAGCGGCCTTTCCGCGGAACGCGCGGCCCGGTTTTCAACGCTCGGTAGAGCATTGAAAACCGGGCCGATGACAATGTTATTCTAGCGCCGCAACCCGGGGATCGCCAGTAAAATTGCCGTCAGTTTTTCCGACAGGGCCCTGCCAGAAAGTCCCCCAGGGCCTTGAAATCGGGGCCGGTGGGCCGCTTGTCCCGCCCGTCGTCCGGAAACAGATACGGTTTTTTCTTCTTGCACCCTGCCGGACCGTTATGATTTTTAACCCTATAGGCGCGCGGATCCCGCGGCAATGCGGGGACTCCCGCGGGCCGGGGCGAAGGGATGCGCCGATTCCGGAAAACCAGGCTTTCAGGAGGCGCGAAATCGCTATGGCAACTTCCCCCTATACGGTTCCGGACGCTCGGCTGAAACGGACGCCGGAGAAACCTTTGCACGTGTTCCTCGATCAGGCGGTGCGCGAGTACCGCGACAAGGTCATGGAACGCATTCTCCGCAAACAGGTGCGCAAACCCTGGATGAAATACCGCGAAATCGGCATCATGGAAGATCTGCTCAACACCCTGCGTCCCCTCCGGGCCCTGGAATGGGGCGCCGGCTACGGCACGTCCCACTTTTCGCGGCTGCTGCCGCCCGGGGGAGAATGGATCGCCGTGGAGCACGATCCGGAATGGGCCGAACGCATCCGCGCGGAGGTGCCCGCGAACGTGCGCGTCTACGCGGTGCCTCCGGAAAAGAACCACTGGCTTCCCGCGGAAGGGGACGGCTCCTACGGGGACTTCCGCAATTACGTGGAGTTCCCGGCGCGGTTCGGGGACTACGATTTCATCCTCGTGGACGGCCGCGCCCGCGAAGCCTGCCTGCGCCAGGCCCGCTATCTGCTCGCCGAAGGCGGCGTAGTGGTGCTGCACGATGCCAACCGGGATTTCCTGCACAAGCCCTGGGAACTGTATCCGCGCCAGATCTTCTTCCAGGACTACCGCCGCTATTCCGGGGGGATATGGATCGGCAGCGTGGACCGCGACATCTCTTCCCTCATGGACCTGGGCCGCCATCGCCGCATCTGGAGCATCTACAATGCGCTGGGCCGGAGGTTCCGGTTGTGAACGTTCCCTCCCCGTCCGAGGACCCCGCGCTGGAAACCCTCGCGCCGGAGCCGCTTTCCGTCCCGGACGGAGGGACGCATCGCCCGGCCGGCGGCGGCCGCGTCTGGATAGCCTGGGAAAAGCAACGGCGGTCCCTGAACCTGTCCCGGCGCCTGGGGGCGCGGCTCTTCCTGTGCCTGGACGAAGGACGCGGCTGGAAACGGTATCCTTTGTCCATCGCCAAAACGGTGCGGGAATTGCGGCGCCTCCGCGGCCATACCGTGGTGGTCCAGAATCCCTCCATGGTGCTGGCGGCCCTGGCCTGCCTGCTCAAAAAGCCGTTCGGCTATTCCCTGACGGTGGACCGGCACAGCAATTTCGGCTTCCTGGCGGGCGCGCGCGCCGGGTTCAAGCGCCGCCTTTCCGATCTGCTCAGCGACTACACTCTGCGCCATGCCGACCTCACCCTGGTCACCAACGACGAATTGCGGGACCGGGTGGAACGGGCCGGCGGCCGCGGCTTTACGCTGCCGGATCCGTTCCCGGACCCCCGGGGGCCGCGGGACGGGCCCATCCTCCGGCCGCGGCCGGAAGGCGCTCCCAAGGAGATCCTCTTCGTCTCCTCCTGGGCTTTCGACGAGCCCATCGCCCAGACCGTGGAGGCCTGCCGGCGGTTGCGGGGGGAAATCATCGTGCGCATCACCGGCAGGATGAAGCCCGGCTTCGCGCGGCTGGTGCGGGAAGCGCCGGACAATTTCGTGCCCACGGGATTCCTGAGCGATCGGGACTATTTCGCCTTGATGGCGGAATGCGATGCGGTGATGGCGGTGACCCATCGCGCCGCCACCCTGGTATGCGGCGGCTACGAAGGCGCGGCCATGGGCAAACCCCTCATCCTGGGGAACTCGGCCGCCCTGCGCGCCTATTTCGACGAAGGCTGCGTGTACACGGACGGGTCCGCCGGGGATCTGGAAACGCAGATGCGCGGGCTCATCGCCGACCTGCCCGCCCATGCCCGGGGCATCCGCCGGTTCCATGCCCGCAGGCGGGAAGAATGGGACGCGCGGCTCGCGGAATTGGAATCCCTCCTCCCGCGTCCGGGCCGGGCGCGATCGTCGTAAGACCGGCGCGCAACGCCGGATCCCGGCCGGCGCCGGATCCTTTCAATCCGGAATGGGATCGTATTCGTGCGCCTGCAGGTTGCGGGGCGGGCTCTTCGGCTTTTTGACGGGCGGCAGGGCGGTGGCGGGTCCGATGTAGGCATCGGAAACGGCGGGATCGTCGACGTACCGGCGCGAAGGGGAGACCGGATCCGGACAGGGGTTCTTGCCGGCGGACGAGTTGGAGTACCACCCGCCGAACATCACCCGATTGATGGGGGAAGCGACGGAGGCGGTCAGGTTCATGCCCGTCTTCTCCGCCACCATGCGGCCGTCCACCCAGATGCGGACCGCGCCGTCCGAAGCCCCCGGGGTGTTGAGCTTGATCTCGGTCTCGATGCAATACCAGCGCTTGCGCAGCGGGGTCCAGCGCGCTTCCACGCTGCCCCAATCCACCGGCCCGCCGTTGAAGGAGAGCGCCAGGACCTTGGCGTCCGTGAGGCCGCAATAATTGGAGCCCGGTTCGTCCGCCTTGAGCTGCAGGATGATGTCGAAATCATTGATCTGCTTGGCTTCGTTGAAGGAAGAGAGGCGGTGGATCTTCATGCCGGCGGCGAAATCGAATCCCTCATCGTAATAATCGTAGAAGCGCGTAAAGATATGGCGGGAATCCGCTTTGCGCCAGGTGCCGCCGTAGACCTCGTTCTTGACGAACTCTATCCGGAAGGCCTGCGCGCCGGTATGGGATATCCCTCCGCGGCCCAGGGAAATGGCATCGTCGTGGATGCCCAGCCATCCCTGGCATCCGGCGGCGGGCCGGTTGGAAAAGCAGGCGGGGTCGGCGTCCTCCAGATCGGAGAGGAAACGGATCTGCGCGGAAGCGGTGCCGAAGGAGAGGAGCGCGGCCGCGAGGCAGCCGCGCGCGCAAGGGACGGACGGAATGCGGAACGGGCGGAACGGCATCCCCTGAAGATACCACCGGACGGCGGCCGGAGCAATCGCGGCGGCGTTTTAAAAGCGAAAATTGACCGTAGCCTGACTCCTCGGCGCGCGCCTTCCTCCCTGGAGGCCTACTCCCGCCTGGCCCCGAAGGCATATTGACTTGCCCCGTCGGGAAAGGTTGTTTCTGGAATGGGATCCCGATCCGCGATCTCCAAGGAGTGGAAAATGCCTTCGGAACCCGCCATGGCCCAGGGAAGGAAGCACACGAGACCGGATTCACAGCCGCCCCCGCTGGTCAGCTTGGGGCTTCCGGTCTACAACGGGTCCAATTTTCTCCGCCCCGCCCTCGATTCGATCCTGGCCCAGACCTACCGGCACTGGGAATTGATCCTCTCCGACAATGGATCCACGGACGCCACCGAATCCATCTGCCGGGAATACGCGGCCCGCGAACCGCGCATCCGCTACTACCGGGAAGCGGTCAACCGCGGCGCCACCTGGAACTTCAACCGGGTCTTCGACCTGGCCACCGGTCCCCTGTTCCGCTGGACCGCCCACGACGACGTCTGCGCGCCCGAGCTCCTGGAGCGTTGCGTGGCGGTGATGCAGTCGCGGCCGGAAGTGGTGCTCTGCCATCCGCGCACCCGCATCATCGACGCGCACGGCGAAGTGGTGTGCGATTACGGGACGCGCCTGCGCACCGACTCCCCGTCCCCCGGGCGCCGCTTCCACGATCTCATCTGCGTCGATCACGCCTGCTTCCCCATCTTCGGGGTGGTGCGCACGCGCCTGCTGCGCCGCGCCAATCCCATGGGCGATTACGTGGGGACCGACCGCAACCTGCTGGCCGAGCTCTCCCTGCACGGGCCGTTCCACGAAATCCCGGAATTCCTCTTCCTGCGACGGGATCACCCCGGCACCTCCACCCGGCAATATCCGTCGGCGAAGGAACGCTTGGTCTGGTTCGGCGCCCACGGAACGGGCGGGCAGCATCCCACCTTGCGGCGCGGCCTGGAATACTGGCATTCCATCGCGCGGGCGCCCCTGGGGCCCGGCGACAGGCTGGCCTGCGTGGGCATCCTGGGCAAGTGGGTCTCCATGCGGATCCGCTCCGTGCTGGGCCGCAACCTGAACCTCCCCGGCCTGGGCGGGGCGTACCAGCCCGCTGCGCTGTCCCAGGCCGCGGCCTCGCCGGTTTCCCCGGCCGCCTCTTCCATGTATCTGACCCTCAAGCGAGCGCTCGCCCTGACCCTCTCCCAGCTCTGAGATCCCGGTTCCGCCTTCCTTAACTACTTTTCCCGGCAGGGAAGGCGTTGATGCAGCACCGGAAAAGAACATCCCTCGGATCGATCCGGGCCATGCCGTTCTGGATCGGCCTTTTCTGCCTGGCCGGTCTCGCGGCGTGCCGGAAAAGTCCCGTCTTGGTGGCCGAGCGCAGCGCGCCGGTCGGCAACGAGTTCATCCGCCTCTACGCGGACGGCCGGGCCGAATACGGCTTCGTGGTGGTGCGCGAGAACCTCAAGGCCCAGGGGAGCTACCGTTACGCCGACGATACGGTCTGGTTCCTCTCCGAGTCCTTCAAGCCCCATTTCCCCGCCGGCTACCTGCCCGTCAAGGAGGGCGTGCTGTACATGGACAGCGGCCTGCATTTCAAGATCAAGAAGAACGGGCTGAAATAACCGGGGAACCGCCATGGGCAAGAAGGATCCCCGCATCGACGCCATCATCGCCAAGTCCGCGGACTTCGCCAAGCCCAAGCCTTCCGTGGAGCCGCCGCAGTATTTCCTGGCCGCCCTCAGGAAAGACAAAAAGGCGTGGGCCACCTCGGACGCGACCCGGGACAAGCGCCTGGAAACGGCGGTCGCGTGGATGGCGGAAGGCAAGACCCGGCTCTGGAAATACTCCGGAATATGAAGCCGCCGGGAAATTGAAGCTGTCGGAAAATGGAAACCGCCGGCGCCCGGCGGCCCCGGTTCAGCGCACGACCTTGTAATTGAAGTTGGCGGTCTTGAGCGTGCCCCAGGTGCGCAGCCATAAGGGCAGGATCATCTCCTGGCCGCGCGCCGCCGTGATGTCCCCCAGGTCCACGACGTCCTTCCAGCCGAACCCGTTCTTCAGGAGGTCGAGCACCCGGGCCTTGGCCTCCGCGTCGTCGCCGCACAGGAACATGGTGTGATCGCCGCCCGCCAGCTGGCCCGGATCCACCATCAGGGGGGCGCTGGTGGTGTTGAGGGTCTTGACCACCTTGGTGTCCGGAAGGGCCTTCTGGATCCGCTCGCCCAGGGAATCCGTATTGCACACGCTCAGGGAAGGCGGCATGCCCTTGGAAAAGTCCAGCGGGTTGGAGATATCGATCAGGATCTTCCCCTTGAGGTTGGCGGCGCCCGCCTGTTGCAGGGCCTCCATCGATCCGGCTCCCGAGGTGCAATTGAACGCGAGCTCGCCGAAGGCGGCCGCCTCGGCGAACGTCCCCTGGGACGCGTCCGGGCCCGCGGACCCGGCCCATGCCGCCGCTTTTTCGTTCCCCGCAACGCGCGCGCCCATCTTCACCTTGTGGCCCAGCTCGATCATCTTGCTTCCGATGGTGGTTCCCACCATGCCGGTCCCGAGTATCGCGATTTTCATCCCGTCTCCTTTCCGCCGTCCTGGCGCAGCCTCGTTGAGGTGGTGCCAAGATAACCGGCCCGCGCGCCCGATGCAATACGGAGATGCCGGTGACGGTGCCTGCAAGCGACTTCGGGAGTTTCGGGAGGCTATTTCCTGCGCAATCCGGTCAGGAAGTCCCAATGCACCAGCCGCAGGTACAGTCCGTACCCGGAAAGGAACAGGGCCAGGCGCGCGGCCAGGATGGCCCAGGCGGCCGGCGTCCGCCCCAGATGCACGGAGGCGAAAGGCGCCACCGCCTTGTCCAGGCAGAACAGGGCCGCGCAGACCAGGGTCATGGACAGCAGTTGGCCCAGGAAGCGCCTCAGGAAAATCCTTTCGGATCGGAACTGCCAGGCGAACCAGGCCAGGAACACGGCCGCTCCCAGGACGGACCAGAGATGGGCCAGATGGAAGAGGTTCAGGGAACGGAAGGCGAAGGTGGCTCCGGGGATGACGATGGCCATGGCCAGCTCGAACCAGGTGGAGCGCGACGGCCGCCCTTGCGCGGTATTGTAGATGGACACGATGCTGGCGAGCACGTTCCACATCTGCACCAGGCACAGCACCTCGAAAAGCGGGAACATGGGCGCCCATTTCTCCGGCAGGATGCAGGCGAGGGTGGCTTCGCCGTAATACCAGCCGCACAGGTAGATGGGGAGGACGAGCAGGGCCATCACCTTGAGGGCGGTGGCGAGGCCGCTCAATTGGGCCGCCGGGTTGTGGCTCCGCTTGGCGAGCAGGGGCAGGAGCACTTCCCGCAGCAATTGCACGATCTTGAGGTTCGGGATGCCGGAAAGGCTGCCGGCGAAGCCCAGGAGGCCCAGTTGCGACACCGAATAGGCGCGCCCGACGAGAATGGGGATGCTGCGGTCCTTGAGCACGGACAGGAACCAGTTGAGGGTGAGCTGGGCGGAGAAGCCGATGTCCTCCTTGAGCAGGTTCCAGTCGAAGTGCAGGCGCGGGCGGTAGCCCGAATACCCGAAGGCGAGCGCCAGCCGCACGAAGAACCTCACCGCCGAACCCCACAACAGCGTCCAGACGCCGAATCCCAGGAAGGCCATGACCATCTGGACCGTGATGGACGCGATGACGCTGTACATGTCCAAGAGGCCGCGCTCCTTGAAGCGCATGTCCCGGTTGAGGAAATTGTAGGGCACGATGGTGAGCGAACTGAGGACGTAGATGAGGGCGGTGAATTGGGTGAGGACCACCAGCTCGGGGTTCTTGAAATACCAGGCGCCGAAATAAGAGAGCGCGAACGCGGAAAGGGCCAGCAGCAGGCCCAGCCCCACCGTGGCCGTGAAGAGATTGTCCACCTTGTCCCGGTCCACCTCCTGCCGCTGGACCATGGTGGTGCCTATCCCGAGGTTGGTCAGGATGACGGCGAATTCCGTGAAAGCGGTGGAGAGGTTGGAGAGGCCGTAATCGCTGGGCAGGAGATGCGAGGCCACGTAGAAGGTGCCGATCCACGAGAAGATCTGGGACCCCAGCTTGCACAACGCCAGCCAGCCCGCGCCCGCGAACACGCCGGCCTGGGCCAGGGGGCGCAGCTCCACCTTTCCGGATTTCCCTTCCATGATCATGGCTGCGCCCATCCATAGGCGGGCAGCGCCCGTTCCGCCGCGCTCCCGGAGGCGGCGGGCGCGGCGGATTGCGACCGCACCGCGGCCACCAGCAATTCCATGCGCCAGACGCGTCCGGAGGCCTGCGCCAGGGCCGCGAACAGGGCCAGGCCCGGATAGAACAGCACGGACAGGAATCCGCCGCTGACCAGGTATCCCGCGATGCCGATGGCCAGGCAGGCGGAGAAGTGGCGGAGGGAGCGGATGGCCCCGGCCATGCGGGCCAGCGCGGCCGGATCCCCGGACGGGTCCAGGACCAGGGCGGCGCCGCGCTCCAGGCGGGCCCCGCGGAGCTCCCGCAATTCGCGGAAGGTGGCCGTCAGGAACCCCATCCAGCAGAATACGCCCACCAGTCCCAGTTCGCTCAGGAGCTGGAAGTAGATGGAATGGGGCGTCATGTGCGCGCGCCGGTCCGGGCTCGGGAGCAGGCCGGAATACAAGGCGTTGCCCCAGCACATGGCGCCCACGCCGAAGACGGGCCGCTTCTCGAACATCTGCACGGAGAGGTCCCAATAGTACCGCCGCGCCTCGGCGGTGTTCTCGTGGGTATCGCCGATGGATTCGAATTCGGTCTTGAAATTCGAGGGCGCGAACACCAGGGCCGCCCCCAGGACCAGGCCTCCCACCGCCAGGCTCAGCGCCTTGTTGCGGCTCTTGAGCCAGCAGAATGCCAGGGCCGGGATGGTGCCCACCATGCCGCCGCGGGACAGGGTCAGGCCGATGGCGCACAGGGTAAAGAAAAAGACGCCCAGGGGCAGGGCGATCCTGCGCAATCCGCCGCCCTCGCCGGCGAACACCTTGAGGCAGGAGAAGGGCAGCAGCATCACCAGCACCAGGGCCGCATCGTTCTCGTCGATGTAGAGCCCGGGCCCATGGCCGTGATGGGTCACGACCCAGGCGGAAATCAGGAACGCCACCCCGATGAACATGTTCTGCAAGGCGCGCAGGTCCTCCACGCGGCGGATGAACAGGCAGGCCCCCAGGAAGGCGGTGAGGAAGCGCGGCGCTTCCGTTTTCAGGACCATGAGCGCGCGGCCCTGGGTCACCGCCAGGAGCAGGCCGGTGGCGACGGCGCCCAGGAAGAGCACGCGCCAGACCACCACGGGCCGGAGCCAGGTCCCGCCGGGAGCGTTCAGGCCGCGGGGCGCTTCCAAGGCCACCAAAGCCAGGAGGACGGCGGTGGTGATGGCGCCCGGCATCAGGTGGGAGAACCCCGGGATCATGCGGTGGACCTGCCCGAAATCGACCAGCAGGTACGCCATCAAGGCCCAGAACCCCATGCGGTAGGTGCTCATGCGGCTCCCGGTCCCGGCCCGCGCGGCGCGGCCGATCCGCCCTCCCGGTCCCGGCGATAGAGGTCGAGGTAGCGATCCACCATGCCGGCGCTGTCGTAGCGGGCGTCGAAGGCGCGCCGGGCCTCGCGGCCCATGGCCTCGGCGGCGCGGGCGTCGTCCAGGCAGGCGATCACCGCCCGGGACAACGCGGCGGGATCCATGGGCGGGACCAGCCTGGCCGTGCGGCCGTCTTCCAACAGGTCCCCCACGCCGCCCACGCGGGTGGCGATGATGGGCAGCCCCAGGCTCATGGCTTCCAAAAGGCATAGCGGCAGGCCCTCCCACAAGGATGGCAGCACGAAGCAGTCGATGAGCGGATAGAAGGGCGTCAATTCGGGGTAGGCGCCCAGGAAGCGCACGTTGTCCGCCACGCCCAAGGCGCGGGACCGCTCCCGCAGATCGGATTCCAGGGCGCCGGTTCCCGCCACGGCCAGGCCCGCGTCCGGATGCCTGGCCAGGATGGCCGGCATGGCCTCCAGCAAATAGCGGATGCCCTTCTGCTCTTCCAGGCGCACGCCCAGGCCGAACACGCGCCCGAAGCGGTCCAGCCCGGCCTCCCGGCGCAGGCGGCCGGCGTCCAGGCGCGCCCTTTCCGCGCGGTACCAGGCTCCGTCTATCCCGTTGCGGATCACGGTCAGGCGCCGCGGGTCCATCCCTTCATGGCGGCGCAGGTTCTCGGCCGTATGCGCCGAGACGCCCACCACCTTGTCGTAAGCGCGGGACATGAGCCGCTCCAGGACCATGTAGCGGAGCCGGTCGGGAAAGGCGCGCGCATGATCGGTGTGGATGCGGACCGGGACCCGCGCCAGCAAGGCGGCCATGCCCCCGTCCAGGAACGCCTGGGTGTTGTGGGTGTGGATGACGTCATACCGGTGTTTCCGTAACAGGTGGAATACCTTCAGGAACATCCACCGGTCGGCGCCCCTTTCCGGCCAGGGCATGGTCCAGAGGGGGATGCCCCGGCCGCGGATTTCCGCCCCCAGGGGGCCGGGCCCGCGCAGGGAGCAGATATGCGCGTCATGCCCCAGGCGCCGCAGGCCTTGGGCCAGATCGATCACCACCCGTTGCAGGCCCCCGGCGCGCAGGTCATGGCTCACCTGGAGGATCTTCAACGGGCGGGATCCGTTCGCCGGGCGGGTTCCGGAAAAGGCGTCCTGGGCCTCGGCCAAGACGTCAGGCATGGGCGAGAACTTGCGCATAAGCCTCCAGGTAACGGCCGTGGGTGGCCCGGATGTCGTGATGGGCCAGGACCTCCTTGCGCAAGGCCCGGCCGAAGGCGGCGCGGCTCTCGGGGCCGAGCAGGAGATCCTCCAGGGCGCGGACGAGGCCGTCCTCGTCGCCCATGCGGATGAGGCGGCCCGTGGCCCAATCATGGACCAATTCCGGCATGCCGCCGGAGTCCGTGCAGACCACGGCCTTCTGCAGCAGCCCCGCCTCCAGCAGGGCCATGGGCAGGCCCTCCCCATCGTCGGAGGGCAGCGCGAAAACGTCCATGTCCGCGACCCAATCGAGCACGCGGCTCTGGAAGGGGAACAGGCCGGGCGGCTCGTCCGGGATCAGGCCGCGCCAAAGGCTTTCCAGGGAGGATCGCAAAGGGCCTTCGCCGATGATGGCGAGCCGGCAGGGGACGGTCTTGCGCACTTCCGCGTAGGCGCGGATGAGCATGGCATGGTTCTTCATGGGCACCAGGCGGCCCGCCGTCCCGATCACCGGCGCCCGGTCGCCGGGCGGGAAACCGCCCCGGCCGCCGCCCCAGCCCAGGGCGCGCCAGAGGGGATGGGAAGGCTCGACCTGGATCTCGGTGCGGATGCCGTTGGGGATGGTGCGCAGCCGGCAGATGGGATTGCGGGCGCGCAGATAGCCTTCCATTTCGCCGGACACGGCCACCACCGTTTCCGCGGCGCCCAGGAAGACCAGGTCCAGCCAGCGGTAGACCGTGGCTTTCCAGTCGCCGGATCCTTTGGCGTAGCCATGCGCCGTGACCAGGAGCGGCACGCGGTGCATGCCGAACCAGCGCGAGCAGAGATGGAACGCCGTGGCCTTGTAGCCATGCGAGTGCACGATGCCGATGCCGCCCTCCGTCAGGGCCCGGGAGTACGCCCTGAGGCCCTCCCAGGTCAGGCCGGGCGGGACGGGGACGCGCGATACGGGAAGGCCCAGGGCGGCGACGCGTTCGGCCACCTCGTTGCCGGTCTGGCCGGGATCGAGAAGGGCCAGGAGCCGCGGGGCATAAGCGGGGCAGGCGGCTTGTTCCCCCGCCAGGTCGCAGATGACCTTTTCCGCGCCGTAGAAACCGCCGCTGTGGATGGCATGCGCCAGCCTGACCGGGGAAGGACGGGGGGTTGCATCTGCGCTATCCGACATCGAGGGCCGCCAGGAACGGGTTGCCGGACGGGATGCGCATGTTCCATGCGCCCGCGCGTCCGTCCGATAGGGAAACAATGTTTTTAAGGATTTCGACACAAGCGCGCCCCTCCGGTGGATCGCCTTGCAGGCGGAAAGGAGCCCGACAAGCCCGCGATCGAATCGACCCACCCCCCTTCCCGGGAATTTAGTTTCAAGGAAGTCCGCCCGCGCCCGCAGGGGCGACCGTCCCGCCGGGGGCCGAAAGGGCGTTCCCGGCAGGGGGAAGAAGGAGCTATGACCCAAACCGCGTTCTGGATCGGTGCCTTGGCCTTTTTATCGGCATACTCCTATTTCATCTACCCCCTGATCCTGCTGGTGGCGCGCAAGTCGGCCATCGCCGCCCGGACGCAAGGCGGCAAGCATCCCCCATTCACGGAGGAGATCCCCTTCGAGCCCAGGATTTCCCTCCTCATCACCGCGCATAACGAAGAGGATCGCATCCGGGCCAAGCTGGAGAACAGCCTGAAGCTGGAATACGATCCCGAATGCCTGGAGATCATCGTCTGCTCGGACGCGTCCACGGACGGCACCGAGGCGGCCGTCGCGGCCTATCCCGGCGTCAGGCTGGTGCGCGTCGGCGAGCGCCGGGGAAAAGAGCATGCCCAGAAGCACGGCATCCTCCACAGCACCGGGGAGATCCTGGTCTTCACCGATGTGGCCACCCTGCTGGACCGGGACGCGTTGCGCCTGCTGGCGCGGAATTTCCGCGATCCGGCCGTCGGGGCCTTGAGCTCCACGGACAGGATGATCGGGGAAGACGGCAACCCCTCGGGCGAAGGGCTCTACGTGCGGTACGAAATGCTGTTGCGCCGCCTGGAGTCGGACGTGCGGGGCCTGGTGGGCCTTTCGGGATCCTTCTTCGCGGCCCGCCGATCCGTCTGCCGGACCTGGGCCGAGGACCTGCCTTCCGACTTCAACACCGTGATGAACTGCGTGCGCCTGGGCTACCGGGCGGTATCGGACGACCGGGTCATCGGGTATTACCGGGACATCCAGCGCGGCCAGAGCGAGTTCCAGCGCAAGGTGCGCACCCTGGTGCGCGGCCTGACCGCTTTCTTCGCCAACCTGGAACTGCTGGATTTCCGGCGCTTCGGGTTCTTCTCCTTCCAACTGGCCAGCCACAAGCTCATGCGCTGGCTGGCGCCGGTGTTCATGATCCTCCTGCTCCCGGCCACCCTGGCGGGGATGGCGGCCGGGAACCGCGCCGCCTACGTGGCCGCGGCCCTGCAGGCCTGTTTCTACGGCCTGGCCCTGCTGGGGTACGCTTCCACGGCGGCCCAGGGGAACCCCCTGGTCAAGGTGCCCTATTTCTTCGCGCAGGTGAACGCGGCCATCCTGGCGGCCTGGATCAAGTACCTGCGCGGCGAGCGCATCACCATGTGGGCGCCTTCCAAACGATGAGCGGACGGCCACACCCCGCCCCTTCCGGCCGCGCGACCGGCGCGGGAAGCGACGAGCCAACATGAAAAGAAACCGCCTGCTCCTCATCCTGCCCGGTCCGCTGTGGGAAATCAAGGATTCGCTGCGCCAGCGGATGGAACGGCTTTCGGAGCGCTACCAGGGCCGCATCGTCACCACCATGCCCGAGAGCGGCGGGCACCGCCTGGGGAATTTCACCCTGACCGCTCTGCGCTACCGGCGCGGGGCCCCGTGGAAGCCCTGGATGAACCTGAAGTTCCTGCTCTACGGATGCCTCCTGGGCCTGCGGGCCCGCCTGGGCGGGGAAAGCTACGATCTGGTGGTGGCCTATGACCCGCTCCGCTCGGGGCTCATCGGATTGCTGGTGGCGCGCCTGGCCGGGGCGCGTTTCGCCCCCGAGGTCAACGGCGTGTACGAGTCCTACGCCAATTACCTGGACGGGGGCCCCCGCTGGCTTCTGGCCTGCAAACGCCACCTGTATCCGCGCTTGGTGGGATTCACCTTGTCCCGGGCCGACGGGATCAAGACCCTGTTCCCTTCGCAGCTCAAGCATTACCGCGATCGCATCCGCACGCCGGTGGTGGAGCATTTCTTCGACTATGTGGACCTGGAACCGTTCCGGGACCTGGGGGAGGAAAAGGTGGTCCTGTTCGTGGGCTTCCCCTACAAGCTCAAAGGGGTGGATCTGCTCATCGAAGCCTTCAAGCGGGTCGCGCCGCGCCATCCCGGCTGGAAGCTCAAGATCCTGGGCTGGTTCCCGGACCTGCGCGAGCTGGACGCCGCCATCGGCGGGCACCCGGACATTTTCCGCCATCCCCCGGTGTTTTCGCGCGACATGCCCGGGCATATGGGCCGCTGCGGGATCTTCGTCCTGCCCTCGCGCACCGAAGCCATGGGGCGCGTGCTCCTGGAGGCGATGGCCTGCGCCAAGCCCAGGGTGGGGGCGGACGTCGAAGGCATCCCCACCGTGATCGAGGACGGCGTGGACGGGCTGCTGTTCCAAGCGGGGAACGCGGACGACCTGGCCGCCAAGCTGGACCTGCTGATGGGGGACGCCGCGCTGCGCAAGAGCCTGGGGATGGCCGGACGCATGCGCTCCATCGGCGAATTCAACGCCAACCATTATTTCCGGCGCCTGCTGGATTTCTACGGCCGCGTGCTGCGCCAGATCCCCACCCGGCGCTCTTCCGCGCTGGCCGAAGCGAAAGGCGCGTATGATGCGGTCTGAACCGGTGCTGTTCCTGCTCTCCAAGGTGCTGGGAGGGAAGACCTTCAGTTCCCATTTGATGCGCGTGGTGGAGACCATGGCGCAGATCCGGCCCCATTACGTGTTCCTGGAAGAGGACGATTACGGCCGCTACCGCCGGCACATCCCCTCCTGGAACCGCCTCTCCGGGCTGTTCGTGGGCCCGTCCATCCTGCGTTGGAAGCTGCGGCGGGATCCGCCTCCCGAATACTCCAAGGTCTTCGTGCAGAGCTTCGAGCTGATCCCGGCCCTGCAGGAGCTGGATCCGCTCTCGCCGGCCATCCTGGCCCACGATTCCACCAACGTCCTTTCCTACCGCCTGATCCGCGATGCCAGCCCCGGTCCCGGCGCCAGGCTCCTGTGCGGGATCAAATCGCTGCTGGTCACCCCGAACTACAAATCCGCCATCGGCCGCGCCCGCGCCTTCCTGCCCCGCACGCATTGGTGCGCGCGCTCCCTGGTGAAGGATTTCGGGGTGGCCCCCGAGCGCATCATCGTCGCGCCCAGCGGCATCGATACCTCGCTCTGGAGCCCGGACGGGCCGCGCGCGCGCGCGGAGCCGCCCGTGCTGCTGTTCGTGGGGAACGATTTCGCGCGCAAAGGCGGCGAGCTCCTGCTGGACGTCTTCGTCCGGTACCTGCATCCGCGGGCCAGGCTGCGCATCGTCTCCAACGATCCCGCCCTCCGGGACCGCGCCTGGCCGGACGGCGTGGAGCATGTCCGGGGCCTGGGCCACGGCAACCCCTCCGATCTGGTGGAAATCTACCGCACGGCGGACATCTTCGTCTTCCCCACCCGCAAGGAGCACATGGGGATGGTCCTCCCGGAAGCCTGCGCGGTGGGCCTGCCCATCGTGGCCACGGACGTGGGCGGGGTGCGCGAGGCGGTGCGCGACGGCAAGAACGGCCTCCTGGTCCCGTACGGGGCGGGACCGGAAGAGTGGGCCAACGCCATCCTGGGCCTGATCGCCGATCCCGTGAAACGCGAGCGTTTCGGCCTGCACAGCCGCTTCATCGCCGAGAGCGAATTCGCCTTCGGGGTGCTGCGGGAGAGGGTGGAAGCGGCTTTCGCCAAGCTGTCCTGAAGAATCCCCGCCCCTCGGTTGTCAGTTGTTCGCCCGGTCCACGCTCAGGAAGTAGATGGTCATGGCATTGAGCACGATGGCCAGGGCCGTGCCGATCAGCGGGATGGCCTCTTTCATGGTGATGCGCTCGGGCACGGGCACCAGGATTTCGTCCCCGGAAGCGATCCCCGCTTCCCGCAAGGTCATGCCTTGGCTGATGCTCCTGGCGAGTTCGTCGTTCAGCACCTTGCCGGCGCGCAGGTGCGAAGTCTCCTCCAGCTTGTAGGGGAGCAGCGGACCGCCGGCCAGGTTGATGGCGTCGTAGATCACGGCATCCGGCGAGGGATAATAATAGCCCGGCGTCTTCACGTTGCCCATGATGGCCACGCGGATGACGGGGATGGCCTGGACATGGGTGTCCTTGAGATAGGGGGCCCAGAGCCCCGCCAGGTATTGCTCGATGTTCTGCCGGTTCTTGCCCGCCACCACCACGCGCCCCGCGATGGGGAGATCCGCCATCCCCGATCCGTCGATGGGGTAGACCCCCTTCAGCACCGATCCCGTATCGGCGGGGATCAGGATGCGGATGGCGTCGCCGGCCAGGAAGTCCTCGCGCGGGACCTCGCGTTCCTTGGCTGCCTGGGCCGTTCCCCCGGTGATGCAGGGGAGCAGCGCCAGGGCCATGCAGGCCGCGAAAAGGCGCGGGGAAAACCCCGCGGGATCGTTGCGGAACGTCGATTTCACGGGGCCTCCGGGCGGGTTGTGCATACCCTAAATTAAAACCTGTCCGGGGTGGGCGCAAAAATTTTCATTCTTAATTGACCATCACGGAGCGGACAATGGATCCCAAAAGCCGGGGGCGCGGCCTCGATCTGGAAGCATATCTCAATCCCAAGAGCAGCCTGTCTTCCCCCTCCACGTTCATGCACGTGCTCTGGCTGAAGAAGTGGAAGCTGATCGCCATCTGGGCCGTGATCGCCGTGCCCGCGGCCGTGTTCCTCGCCTTCTACGACATCCCCAAGACCTATTCGAGCGTGGCCTACCTGCGCTTTCCGCGCGTGACGGGCGGCGCCCAGAACAACGTGTTGCGCGACGTGTCCATGGGCGAAGCGGAATCCGTCGTCCGCCTGTTCCTCAGCCAGAAGGTGCTGGCCAAGACCATCGAGGAGATGGCGCTGCGCATGACCGTCTCCTCCAAGGAAGTGTACCGCAAGCACGTGATCCGGAACGTCGCCTACAGCGATCGGACCCTGCCGGGCCGGTACCGGTTCGAATTCGCCGGCGACCGCCGCGTGCGCGTGCTGTACCGTCCCTGGCAGACGCGCGGTTACCGCCTGCTATACGACGTGAAGGCGGACAGCGGCAACGGCGTTCCCATCCCCGGGGGCCGCATCGCGTTCAAGGCCCCGCTATTGGAGATCCCCGACGGTTTCCAGGTGGACATGATCTTCCAGACCCCCGACGAGGCCCTCAAGGATTTCGCGGACCGCCTGAAGGTGCAGCCGCTGGACAAGGGCCAGGTGGCCGTCAACTATTCCGTGGAATTGCAGGATCGCGATCCCTTCCTGGTCGCGGACGTGCTCAACCACCTGACCGCCAATTTCATCCAGGTATACGCCGGCGACAACGCGGATCAGGACCAGGACATGCTGAAGCAGATGACCGAGGGCATCGCCTCGGCCCGCGAAAACCTCAACAAGGCCCAGGACCGCCTGGCCGATTTCTACGACAAGAACCAGTCGCGCCTGGCCGTCAAGGAGGGCAACCCCTATGCGCTGGCCACCGCCCAGACCCAGAAGGCGCAGATCGAAACCAATCTCGATCGCCTGACGCAAAGCCTTTCCGGGAAGCCCGCCGCCTCCGATTCCGATGCGGTCAAATCCCTGTGGATGAGCGAGGTGCTGGCCCTGTTGAGCGGCCAGGGGATCCAGCGCGCGGAAGCCTTGCGCGGGCGCATCACCGCCCTGGAACAGAAGAAGGTGGCCCTGGCGGCCACCTACAGCGCGGCCCACCCGTACGTGAAGGCCGTGGACGAAGAGATCGCGGGCCTGTACGCGCCCGTGGCGCGCCTGGCGGACGAAACCCGCTCCCTGTACCAAGCGCGCCTTTCCCAGGCCGGATCGGACATCGTGCGCAACCTGCCCGGAGGCGCCGGGGACATGGCCGTCACCATCGAGGCCAAGCGCCTCACCGATGACCGGGACAACGCCAGCAAGGCCTTGGAGGGGTTGCAGGCGGAATACGACCGCGCCAGGCTGAGCGCGGGCCCCGGCATGTTCCAGGTCAGCATCATGGACGCGGCCCGCCCTCCCCTCTACGAAACCCCCAGCATCCGCACGCGCCTGGTCTTCTCCCTGGCCGCCGCGGTGGCGGCCGTCTTCCCGGGCCTCATCTGGGCCCTGCTCTCGCAAATCCTGTTCCCGCGCATCTGGAACAAGGACGATGCGGAGCGCAAGCTCAAGATCAAGGTGGCGGGATCGCTGTTCCATATCGACGGAAAGCCGAAGCGCGCCCCCGGCAAGACCGCGGGCAGATCATCCGGAAAACCCGCCGGCGGTCCGCCCGTGGACGACCGCCTGCTGCATCATGGCCGCCTGGCCGGCCCGGCGGACGTGGAAGCCTACCGCGCGCTGCGGGTGGAGCTGGAGCACCATTTCGGCACCGACCTGGGCCGCGAGGGCATGTGCATCCTGGTGGCCAGCACCCAGCCCAACGAAGGCAAGTCCCTCATCGCCGCCAACCTGGCCGTGGGCTTCGCGCGCCGGGGAAGGCGCACCCTGCTGGTGGACGCCGATTTCCGGCACGGCCGCCAGGAAAACCTTTTCGGGTATCCGCCGCAGCGCGGCCTCATCGATCTGTTGCGCAGCGGGGTCGATCCCGATTTCGGGCGGCGCGCCCATTCCATGCTGTTGCCCACTGTGCAGCCCAACCTGTCCTTGATGCCCAAAGGCGTGTTCGACGAGTCCGCCACCGAGGCGGCCTACCGCGCGCCCATGGAGTACTACCTGGAGATGATGAAGGCGGCCTATGAAGTGGTGATCGTGGACGGGCCCCCGGTCATCGTCACCGCCGATCCCCTCAACTTCGCGCGCCTGGCCCGCGGCGTCCTGTACGTGCTGCGCTCCGGCCAGGTCTCCGCCCGCGAAGCGGAGCGCGCCCTGGAGCCGTTCAAGGACAGGGAGCTGCCGCTCCTGGCGGTCCTCAACGGCATCCGCCGCTCCCCGGCGGACGACAATTACTATGCGCGGTACGGGTATTACTACCTCCGTCCGGAGGAGAAGGCCCCTCCCCCTTCCATGCCCGCGCCCGGGATCCGCAAACCCGACCCCAGGGAAACCCACGTCGGGACCTGAGGCCCGGCGGCGGTCTTCCGGAAACCCCCTTCAAAGACCCGCACAGCGTTCCCGATCCGTGGCCCAAGTCACGGATTCCATTCATTCCTAGTCCTCGGACTTCCCTGAAAAGGGACAGGGGTACTTGAATTTTTTCCGGGCTTTGGCGATGGTAAATGCCC
>DATENA010000248.1:0-3405 GCA_035275285.1 Fibrobacteria bacterium
TTGGGCGTTCCCATCAAGGCCGTGGCCTGCGCTTCCACGGGGGACACCTCCGCCGCCCTCGCCGCCTATTGCGCCGCCGCCGGCATCCCCTCCGTCGTCTTTCTCCCGGGCAACAAGATCAGCGTAGCCCAATTGATCCAGCCCATTTCCAACGGATCCATCGTCCTCTCCCTGGACACGGACTTCGACGGGTGCATGAAAATCGTCCAAGAGATCACGGAGGACAAAGGCCTGTACCTGGCCAACTCCATGAACTCCCTGCGCATCGAGGGCCAGAAAACCATCAGCCTGGAACTGTGCCAGCAGTTCGGCTGGGAAGTGCCGGACGTGGTCATCATCCCCGGCGGCAACCTCGGCAACGTTTCCGCCCTGGGCAGGGGTTTCGACATGATGCTGGAGCTGGGCCTCATCGACCGCCGGCCGCGCATCGTAGTGGCCCAGGCGGCCAATGCCAATCCGCTCTACCTGGCCTACAAATCGGGTTATGCCAGCTTCGCCCCCGTGCAGGCCAGGAAGACCGAGGCCTCAGCCATCCAGATCGGCAACCCGGTCAGCTATGACCGCGCGGTGCGCGTCCTGAAGAAGTATTCGGGAATGGTGTACGAAGTGACCGAAGAACAGCTCGCGAACGCCGCCCACCTGGCCGATCGCACCGGCCTCTACTGCGATCCCCACACGGGCGTGGCCATAGGCGCCTTGATGCAGATGGCGGACGAGAAGGCCGTCTCGCGCAAGGACCGCATCATCGTGGTCTCCACGGCCCACGGCCTGAAGTTCTCCGAATTCAAGACCAAGTACCATAAGGCGGAACTCTCGGGCGTGCGGGCGAAATACGCGAACCCGATTTCGGAACTGCCGGCGGTGGTCGATAAGGTGAGGGCTGAGCTGGAGAAGCGGTTCAAGGAAATAGTCTGACTAAAAAGCGCTTCCGAGAGAGCGCTGGTGTTGGAATCTTGGGCGGGTTCGGGCGATATCGCGTCGGGGGTCGGGAGTTGAAGAAAAGAACGCAAGACCCTGAGTCTATGATTGAGCATGCTCCGTATGCTCTTTTCTTTTCTTCAACTCCCGACCCCCGACTCCGAAGGGCGAAGCGGCGGAAGCAGGGTATCTGCCTGTACTCCCGACAATGGAAGCCTTGGGCAGACGTCCGATCCCCTACCGTACTCCCGACCGAAGGCGAGCGACCCCGGTGTAACTTTTGCCTGTACTCCCGACTACGTGGGGCTGACCGCGAATCTTCTTTGAAGTCTATTTGTCCTTCTTCAACAGCGACAGCACTTCCGGGACCATATCAATCGCTTTCCCGAACACGTCCTTCTCGCGCGTGAGGCTCATGAGGCGCGCGCTGCCGTCGCTGACGACGATGAAGGCGATGGGTTCCACGCTCAGGCCGCCTCCGGAACCGGTCATTTCCGATTTGCCGGTGTTGGAGCCCAATCCGAAACCGACGGAGACCCGGGAGACCGGGATCAAGGTGGTGTTGTCCACCACGATGGGTTTGCCGATGACCGTGTCGGTCTGGGCGATCCCGCGCAGCTTCTCGAGTATGACGGAAGCGATGTTATCGATACTCATGTCCGAAATATATGTAATTCCCGACTGCCCGGGAAGAAACGCGTCACTTCGCCTTGGCCATGGAAAAGAACGTGCTTCCTTTGCGATTCACCAGGAACAGGATTTTCCGGCCTTTGCCCTCCTTGGAGACGATGCCCTGCAAATCCTGGGCGGATTCGACCTGCTTGCGGTTCGCTTCCACGATCACGTCGCCTTCCTGGATTCCCGCCTCCGCCGCGCTTCCCTCCGGATCCACGCGCGTCACCAAGGCCCCGGCCTTGGGATTCTTGCCGATCTGGTATTGCCGGCGGGCCTCGTCGGTCAGGTCTGCCGCCTCCAGTCCCAGGCCGGAAATGTCGCCGCCTTCCGTTCCCTCTTCCAGGCCGCCGGCGCCGCTTTCCCGGGCCAGCTTTTCCTCGTCGCGCTTGGCGGCTTTGGCTTTGAGGGTCCGCTCTTTGCCGTCCCGGAACACGTTGAGATCGATGGCAGAACCCGGTGGGATCAACGCGATCCGGTTCATGAGATCGTTCGCATCGCGCACGTCCTGGCCCTGCAGCTTGAGGATCACGTCGCCGCGTTTCAGGCCGGCCTTCTCCGCCGGCCCGCCCGGGACCACGTCCCCGACCAAGGCGCCCCGCCTTTGCTTCAGGCCCAACGCCTCGGCCATGTCCTGGGATACCGGCTGGATGGAGACCCCCAGCCAGCCGCGCGTCACCTTGCCGTTCTTGATCAGGCTCTCCATGATGTTCTTGGCCAGGTTCACGGGAATGGCGAAGCCTATGCCTTGGTACCCGCCGCTCTGGGAATAGATGGCGGTGTTGATGCCCACGGCCCGGCCGTCCAGGTTGACCAAGGGGCCGCCGGAATTGCCGGGATTGATGGCGGCATCGGTTTGCAGGAAGTTGCCGTACGTGCTGATGCCCGTGTTCTGGCGGCCTTTGGCCGAAATGATGCCGGTGGTCACGGTCTCGTAGAGCCCGAAAGGCGCCCCCACCGCCACCACCCATTCGCCGATCTCGAGCTTGTCCGAGTCCCCGAACTTGAGCGGGACCAGGTCGGCGGGGACCTTGCCCTTGATCTTGATGACCGCCAGATCGCTGGGCTTGTCGGTGCCCACCACTTCGGCTTCGAACTCGCGCTCGTCCGAGAGCTGGACGGTGAGCTTCTGCGCGCCTTCCACCACGTGGTTGTTGGTCAGGATGTAGCCCTGGGCGTCGGTGATGAATCCGGAGCCCAGCCCGCTTTCCTTGCGCTTGCGGGGCCCGCGGTCCGGCGGGCCCATGCCGTCGCCGCCGTCGAAGAAGGGATTCTGATCGAAGAAGAATTCGAACGGGTTCTGCGGGGCCGTCACGGTCCGCTCCATGGCCACGCTGACCACCGAGGGCACGGTCTTTTTCGCGACCTCGGTGAATACGGTCTGGAACGCCCCGTAACGCGCCTGCGACCCCGTGGACTGGACCGGCTGGGATTGGGCCGCCTCGGCCTGCCGGGAAGGCGTCTCCGCCTTGAGCTCCGATTTGCATCCGGCCAGGCCGGCGACGAGGCCCAGGCACAGTCCCGGAAGCACCCAACGGGCGCGGCGCGGCGCGCAGGGGGATTTCCTTCCGCCGGGTTCGGAATGCGTCTGGGTCATGGGAGAGCCTCCGGAAAAGGGAATCGCTTCCGCTAATAAATAATCCCCGCAGGTCCCGCACAATGGAAAAGGTTCCGCGGGCCCGCCGCGCGATGCTTATGCAGGGAACTCGCCGGAGGCCTTCGCCGGCTTCCCTTGCGCCCCCGAAAAAACTTCTTTCACGGTACGCCCGGTCCGCCTTCCCGCGGGCCGGAAACCGATGCGCACGAGGAGTCCTC
>DATENA010000249.1:0-28925 GCA_035275285.1 Fibrobacteria bacterium
TGTACCGCATCGGAGCGGAGCGCCTGCAAGGCGTCCATTTCGTCCTCTCCGGGGGCCACGTGGCCCAGCGGGTGGTATTCTAGATCCGGAACGGGTTCCCGGCGGGAACCCGTTCTCCGCCCCCGGTCCGGCGCGAAATCAAAGGTCCCCGCCCGGATAGGGTTCCAATCCGAAAACCGCTTTCCGCACCGCCCCTTTCCAATACGCCAGCCGGCCTTCCGGGAGGATCCACTCCACTTCCGCTTCCATCGGAACCCGGACCCCCCCTTGAACGGAGTAGGATCCGTAACGGCATTCCCAAGGAGTGGGGACCGCTTTCCCGTCGACGTCACGGTAGCGGGAGTCCGTGAACGCCCTGTGGATAGAGCCGTCCCCTCCGAAGAAGAAATCCAGGGGCACGGATATCCCGCCATCGGCCAAGTTCGCCCGCGCCTCCGCGGTGGACCGGTTCCATTCCCGCTTCCCTCCGGCCACGGCCAGCCAAGCCGCACCGGCCGAAAGGGCCAAGAGGGTTCCCGGAATCGCTATCCCGTAATTCATGTATGCCTGCCTTGCCTTCCGGCTTCCGGATTGAAGCCAGGCGGAAAGAATCAGCAAAGGGGTTGCCGGAATGCGGTTGCCTCGGACCCTCCGGCCGGTTACCGATCAGGGTTCGGGATGAGGCAGGCGGGGACGGGACCGCGAAGCGCGGGCGGGAGCGCCAATGCCAAATTGTCTACCGGAACCATTCGCAGGTCCGGACCGGCCATGGATATGATGGTGGGACACGGCAAGGAGGGTTCCCAATGGAACATCTGACGGGAGTTTCGAATTTCGACACGGACTCGATACTGGCCCATTACCGGCACGCGGCCTCGATCGCGGCCCTGGCGCTTTTTTTCCTGGAAGGCGCCCTGCTGGTCCTGCTGCTTTCGGTTCGCGGCAAGGCCGACGCGGCGCGCGCCCCAAGGATGAACCGTACGGGTTCCTGAACGGCTCGATGCGGCCGGGGCCGGCGGAGGCGCATCGCCGCGCTCAAGCCGATCGGGGGAACACCGCCACCACCGCGATCCCTCCCGATGTCCCGTCTTCGAGATAGATCCGGCCGTTGTGCTTCTGGATGATTTTCCGCGCCATGGCCAGGCCGATCCCCAGTCCCTTGATCTTATCGTACGCGTGAAGCCGTTGGAAAGGCGCGAAGACCTTTTCCCTGAACTCCGGTTTGATTCCCATGCCATTGTCCTCGATGCGGAACCCGATTTCCCGCAGCAAGGAAACCGCCTCGATATGGATCCGCAAGGACCGTTCCGCGGACCTGTACTTGATGCAATTGAGGACCAGGGCGGAGGCCATTTTTTCGAGGAGGGGGCGGGAGCCTCCGATGCGCGGCAAAGCACCGGAGATCCCGGCCGTTCCTCCGGCCATGGAGAGATCTTCCGCGTGCACGGAGAGGGCGGCGCGGAAAACCTCGCCCAGATCGACTTGGGAATCCCCGACCTCCGCCTTACCCGTCCGGCCCCAGTCCACCAGGCTGGATATCATGTCCACCATCCTCTGGCAACCATCCTGGACATAGCCGGCGAACTTGAACTTGTCCGGATCGGTTTTAAATCGCTCATCCTGCAGCAGCAATCGCACGAACCCGGATACATGGCGGACGGGAGCCTGCATGTCGTGGGCCGCCTTTTGCAGGAATTGTTCGGCATCCGATTCCGCCTCCGCGGCCTTCCGCCGGAGCAGCGAGACCAGCGCTTGCTGCTCCCTCAGCAGGCGGGACCGGCCGTCCGAGATCCTCGCAAAGCGCACCGCCAGCGCCGAAAACAGCAGGGAAACGAAAATCGCCACCGCCGCGAAAGCGGGGAGTTCGAAACGGGCGGCCAGATCGCGCGCGTCGGCGCCGTCCAACAGCGGGCCCGCAATCATCAACAGGAACAACGTCCAACCCGCGATCAGGAACTGGAACAAGAGCCCGGCCGTCGAGGTGTCCTTCGCCGGCCTTTCCATTTCCGCGGAAACCCAATGTTTAAGGGAAAGCAGGAGAACGGCCAGGCAAGCGTAGGGCATCATCGCGGGGACCTCTTGCGCCGAAAGCCCCAGCCGGTCGGGGAAGATGGAACCCAACATCCGGGAAAAGGCGGCCCCGAATACCAGGGGAGGGAGCGTCCAACTGAAAGCCCGGATCGATTTCAGGGTCCGCGCCCGGATGGACAGGCCGTACAGCCCCAACACCAGCAGCAGCGCCGCGCAGGCCCTGGCGCCAGGGGGCGAAACGGCGAGCGTTCCGGCGCAGATCAAGCAAATCGCGCCGAGCAGGGCCGTTGCGGCATCGCCGCGGATTTTCACCCTCCAATCCGCCAGGCAGCAATTCGCGCCCGACAAAAAGAGGGCGAGCGCCGTCCCGGAACCCAGGGCGGCGAAATCCGGGTTGATCGGGAACCGGAACACGCGGATCAATATCCAGGCCGAAAACGCGCCTCCTCCCAGGATCATGGCGGGCAGGGCAGCGGTCCTCGAAAGCCAGCCCTCGAGGGGGAGAGGGAGGATTCGGATCGGCATTCCCCATTAAGTAGTAATTTTTGCCTTTTTTCGATACATTAATCACCGCTCGAATCAGAACGCGCCCGAACGGATGGTACGCACAAACTGCACGGTTTTCCCCGCCGAAGGGTATCGGTATTCCGGAACCCCTGGATTCCTTGCGAAGGGGAAATTCCGGGAAAACCGATTCCGTTTCCGGTTCCCCCTGAAATATTTCCATCAAGGCACCGACATCCATCCCATTTACTACCTTGCCAGCGTAATTATTGATACTCATCACAATTCATGTGTATTCCATCAGTGACAGACCATTCAACCAGTTCCAAAGCAGGGCGGC
This sequence comes from Fibrobacteria bacterium, assembly GCA_035275285.1. Classification (GTDB taxonomy): domain Bacteria; phylum Fibrobacterota; class Fibrobacteria; order UBA11236; family UBA11236; genus Chersky-265. The sequence continues at coordinate 2,855 of DATENA010000249.1, forward strand.
CATGAGCCGGGAACCCCTTCCCGTCGGATCCGTCTCCCGGCTCACCGCCATCATCGAATCCATCCCCACCGCCCTGATCATGATCGACAGGCGCGGGACCATCGTCATGGTCAACCGGGAGGCCGAAAACGTTTTCGGGTACTCCCGCGAGGAATTCATGGGCCTGGGCCTCGAACGCCTGGTTCCGGAGCGGTTCAGGGGCAATCATCCCGCCATGCGGGAAGGCTTCCACTCCAACCCGCAGGCCAGGCGGATGGGCGTAGGCCGGGATTTGTACGCCCTGCGCAAGGACGGGACGGAGTTCCCGGTGGAAATCGGCCTCAATCCCATCGAAACGGAATCCCAGCCGTACGTCCTGAGCGCCATCGTCGACATCACCGAAAGGCGCCGTTCCGAGGCGCTGTTCAGGGCGACGGTCGAGTCCGCTCCCACGGCCATGATCATGATCGACGGGCAAGGGGTCATGATCCTCGCCAATGCGGAAGCCGTCAGGCTGTTCGGGTATTCCCGCGAGGAGCTGCTGGGCCAAAGGGTGGAAATCCTGGTGCCGGCCCGTTTCCGCGAGGCCCACCCCGGGATGCGCGCCGGTTTCTTCGGATCCCCGAAAGCGCGCAGCATGGGAGCGGGACGCGATCTATTCGGGGCCCGCAAGGACGGCTCGGAGTTCCCGGTGGAGATCGGCCTGAATCCCGTGGAGACTCCGGAAGGGAAATTCGTGCTGAGCGCCATCGTGGACATCACGGAGCGCAAGGTCCTGGAGGCGGCCCTGCGCGAGCTGAACGAAGACCTGGAGGCCCGGGTCCGGGATCGGACGACCGAACTGGCCCGCGCGAACGAGGCGATGGAGCGGAGCAACATGGAGCTCAAGCAGTTCGCCTACATCGCCTCCCATGACCTGCAGGCCCCATTGCGGAGCATCAGCGGATTCGTGCAGCTCCTCAAGCAGGACTACGCCGCCAAACTGGACGAGCAGGCGGAGGAATGGATCCGCCGCACGGTGGAGAGCACGCAATACATGCAGACCTTGATCAAGGACCTCCTGTCCTATTCCCAGGTCGACTCCCGGGCCCGCCCCTTTGCGGAAGTGGACTGCAACACCGCCTTCGAGGAGGCGATCGCCATGCTCGATGGGTCCATCCGCGATGCCGGAGCGGTGGTTTCGCACGACGCTTTGCCGACGGTGATCGGCGACCGCGCCCAACTCGTGCAACTGTTCATGAACCTCGTGTCGAACGGGATCAAGTACCACGGCAACGATTCGCCCAAGGTGCACGCATCCGCCCAAAGGGAGCCCGGAAGCTGGATCATGGCCGTGAGCGACAACGGGATCGGCATCGCGCCCAGGCACCATCAACGGATATTCGAGATCTTCCAGCGGCTCCACACCCGGCGCGTCTATCCCGGCACGGGTATCGGCCTGGCCGTATGCCGCAGGGTCGTGGAACGCCACGGCGGCACGATCGGCGTGGAATCAGCCCCCGGCAAAGGGGCCGTGTTCAGCTTCAGCATTCCGGACAAGAAAGGCAACCCATGAATGGAGAATTGGCGAACAGCCGGCCGGCCGAAGTGCTGCTGGTCGAAGACAACGAGCAAGACGTGGTCCTGACCCGGGAAGGATTCAAACGGGCCAAATTCATGGTCAATCTGCACCACGTCGAGGACGGGGAGGAATGCCTGGCCTTCCTGCGCAAGCAGGGCAAGTTCGCGGCCGCCCCGACGCCGGATTTGATCCTGCTGGACATCAATCTCCCCGTCATGGACGGGCGCGAAGTGATGGCGGAAATCGTCCGGGACCCCGCCTTGCGGCATCTGCCGGTGGTGGTTCTGACCACGTCCTCCGCCGAGACCGACATTCTCGATATGTACAAGCTCCGCTGCAGCTCTTACATCACCAAGCCGGTGGACTTCGAGCAGTTCCAGAAATTGGTGACCCAGATGGGCAATTACTGGTTCACCCTGGTGGTGCTCCCCCCGATCGCGGAGCCTTCCTAGAGGCAACGGCGGCCGGGCCTTCGCAAGGATGGAACCGACGGGGAGGAAATCAGGTGGAAAGGCTCTTCGACGCGCTCCTGCGGGAAACCGAGCTGTGCCAAATCGCGTTGCTGGACGCGGAGACCCGCTTCGTCCGCTGCAATCGCGGCCTGGGCCGGCTCCTGGGCTGGACGGAGGCGGAATTGGCCGGGACCTTCTTCTCGGAACATTTCCGCCTCGGCCACCCGCACGCTCCCGAGGGGGCCGCGCTCAAGGATTGGCTGCTCCGCAACGGGAACCCGACCCTGGAATGCGAATTCCGGTCCGGAACCGGCGGCACGCTCCGGGCCAAAGTGTTCCTCTCTTCGTTACGGGAATACAGCGGGGAGGTGCGCGGATTCGGGCTCGTGCTGGAAAGCCTCTCGCCGAAGCTCCTCTTCGAAACGGTCAGCGGCTCTCCGGAAGCGCACTTTTCCAAGGCCTTCAAGGCGGCTTCGGACGGATTGGCCATCAGCACCCTGGAAGAAGGCATCGTCCTGGAAGTCAACGATAGTTGGCAGGCCATCACGGGGTATTCCCGGGACGAGATCGTGGGCGGCGATTCCCGGGCCTTGCGCTTGGTGGATCCCGCGGAACGGCGCGAAGTCATGGGCCTTCTGGAAAGCCGGGGAAGGCTCAAGGATCATGAAATCCGCTTGCGCAACAAAGCCGGGGCGATCCTGCACGTCCAGGTTTCCATCGAGAAGATCGAATTGGACGGAACCGAATGCCTGATGACCACCATCCGGGACGTGAGCAAGCACAAGCGCGTGCAGGAAGCCTTGCGTGAAATGAACGAGGCCTTGGAGAAGAGGGTCCGGGAGCGCACCATCGAATTGGCCCGGGCCAAGGAGGCCATGGAGCGGAGCAACATGGAGTTGAAGCAATTCGCCTGCATCGCGTCCCATGACCTGCAGGGACCGTTGCGCAGCATCAGCGGTTTCGCGCAATTGCTCAGCCGGGAATACGCGGACAAGCTCGATGACAGGGGGAAGGATTGGATCCGCCGCACCGTGGAAAGCGCCCGGGACCTGCAGGCCCTGATCCACGATCTGCTGGCCTATTCCAAGGTGGAATACGGCGGCCGCCCTTTCGCCGCCACGGATTGCAACCTGGCGTTCGACGATGCCGTAGCGATGCTGGAGGCGCCGATCCGCGCCGCGGGCGCCACCGTATCCCGGAACCATCTCCCCGTCATCCACGGGGACCGTTCGCAAATGGCGCAGCTTTTCATGAACCTGATCTCCAACGGGATAAAGTATCGCGGCGAGAAACCGCCGGCGGTCCACGCTTCCTCAAGGCGCGAGGAGAACGTCTGGATCATGTCCGTACGCGACAACGGAATCGGGATCGCGCCCAGGAACCATGCGAAGATCTTCGAGATTTTCCGGCGCTTGCACGCCCGGCGCGCCTACCCGGGCACGGGCATAGGCCTGGCGGTATGCCGCAAGGTGGTGGATCGGCACGGAGGCATATTGAGCGTGGAATCGACCCTGGGAAACGGCGCCGAATTCATCATCGCCATCCCCGACTTGGTGGCCGTCGAGGCCCCGATCCAGGAGGCCTGATCCCGCGGCGCCGTCCGCGATCCGCGTCCCGCCGGAATCCGGAATCCCGGGTCCGGAAAATGCTAGAATAGCGGTATGGAAAACGCCGTGGACTTCTTCAATTCCTTCGCACGGGACACCGAACTCTGCATCATGGGGATGCTCGACCTGGAAGGAAGGTTCGTGCATTGCAATCGCGGGCTCCAGCGGCTTCTGGGAGCCGGGGAGGCGGTCTTGGACGGAGAATCCTTGTCCGGATACTTCCGCTTGGATCCCCGCGCATCGGGCGAATCGCTGCCGTTGTCGGAATGGCTGAAAGGGCGGGAGCACCACACGCTGGAATGCGATGGGACCTCGAAATCCGGTTCCCCGTTTTCCGCCCGCCTCTTCCTTTCCGTCCTGCGCGACGGCGAGGGCATCCAAAGGGGTTTCGGCATCATCGTGGAGAACCTCACGCCGAAGATGAAGATGGAATCCGCCATCCGGCAATCCGAGGAACGCTTCAAGAAAGCCTTTTCGGCCGCTCCGGACGGCATGGTGATCAGCCGCCTGCGGGACGGGAAGGTGATGGAAGCGAACGAAGGCTGGCAGCAGATCTCCGGATACTCTCGGGAAGAGACCATAGGCGAATCCTCCCGCGTCATGGACCTGATGGACCCGCAGGAGCGGGAAAAGGCGATCGGCCTCCTCGTCGCGGAGGGTCGCATCCGGGACATGGAGATCCGGATCCGCGCCAAATCGGGTTCGCTGCGGAACGTAATGGTTTCCGCGGAGAAACTGGATCTCGACGGCGAGGATTGCCTGATGACGATCCTCCGGGACGTCACCGAACTGAAGAACACCATCCTCAATCTGGAAAAGAGCGAATTCCGCAACCGATCGCTCCTGGAAGCCTTGCCGGATGCCATTTTCCAGTTCGACGGTTCCGGGAAATGCGCCGATTTCAAGCCCGGGCAGGACGCGCAAACGGACGCTTGGCCCATCGAGGGCGTAGTGGGAAAGGATTTGAAGGAAATCTTCCCCGCGAAACCCGCAGCCCTGCTCGTCCGCAACCACGCTAAAGCGCTCAAGACCGGCAAGGTTCAAGTATGCGAATTTCCCATGGTCCACCCGAATGAGACTCGGGAATTGGAAGCCCGCTGCGTGCCTTTCGGCCGCGAAAGCCTGCTCCTCCTGCTCAGGGACATCACCGGAAGCCGCAACCTGGAGCGCCTGGCCGCCAGCATCACCTCCCGGGAACAACGGCGACTGGGAGGAGAACTCCATGACGGCATCTGCCAGGAACTCACCGGCATCAGTTTCCTCTGCAAGAGCCTGGAGGCCAAACTGGCGCCCCATGGCCCGGGATTGCAGGAGCCCATGGAAGAGATCTCCCGCCTCCTGGGGGACTGCATCCTCCATACCCGGGCCTTGATCACCGGACTCTATCCGGAGGGACTCGAACGCGGGTTGGCCGGGGCCCTGCGGGAATTGATCGGCAAGCTCGGCAAAGTCTACCCCTCTTCCTTTTCCTTCCTGGGCGAGGACCAAAACCTGGGACAGGACGTTTCGGCGCACCTATACCTGATCGCCCAGGAAGCCGCCGGGAACGCGGCCCGCCATGGGAATGCCGGGTCCATCCACATTTACCTGGGCGGCCAGGGGGACAACCTGGTCCTCAAGGTGAGCGACGATGGCCGCGGCATCTCCGCGGACCGGAAAGGATCGGAAGGCAGGGGGACGGATATCATGCATTACCGGGCCCGGTTGATCGGTGCGCGCCTGGAAATCCAGTCCCGGGAAGGCAAGGGCACGACGGTGAGCTGCATCCTGCCTTCCAGCCTCGCCTACGGGTTCAAAGCCGCCTGATCCGGGCCCCGGCGGCGCGCAGCGCCAAGGCGGCCAAGGAGACCCCGGAGAGGATCGAATGGCCGATCCTCTCCGGGGATTCCCGGCCGGAAAAGGTCCGGAAACCGCCCCGGAAAAGTGGTACGATTCCGGGGTATGCCCGAACCCGGAACCAAGGCCCGCATTTACCTGGTGGATGATCACCCCCTGGTGCTGTCCGGTCTCGCCAACCTCATCCGGGAACAGCCGGACATGTCCGTAGTCGGCGAGGCGGATGACGCCCAGAAAGCCATGGAGGGGTTCAAGGCCACGTCCCCGGATATCGCTTTGGTGGACATCTCCCTGAAGGGCATGGACGGGTTGGAACTGATCAAGCACGCCAAGGCCCGCTTCCCTTCCCTGGCCATCCTGGTCCTCTCCATGCACGATGAGAGCCTCTATGCCGAACGCGCAATCCGCGCGGGCGCGGGCGGATACATCATGAAGCAGGAAGCCGCCGAGAAGGTGGTCGTGGCCGTGCGCCGCATCCTGGACGGCGAGACCTACCTTAGCGACAAGATGTACAGCCACCTGGCGCGGCGGATGGCCGGCGGGGCCGAGCGAGGCGGGATCTCGCCCTTGCGGCAATTGAGCGATCGCGAGCTCGAGATCTTCAACCTGATGGGCAACGGGCGGCGCATCAAGGAAATCGCCGAGAATCTGGGCATCAGCACCAAGACGGTGGAAACCCACTGCGCCCATCTCCGGAAAAAACTCAACCTCAAGGGTTCGGTCGAACTGATGCAATTCGCCATCCGTTGGCACCATTCCCGCCAATCCTGATACCCGCTTTCCGCGCCTCCCTCGGCTTTCCGCGTTCCCTTCAGGACCGGTGCATAGGGGATTCCCCGATGCGGACGCAAGCAAGCGGCCTATCCGGGGATCAGGCGCCGCGGCGATGGCGCCATCCCTCCGTCCGGCTAAAATAGACGCATGCGAAAACCATCCCTTCCCCTGGACGAGATCCGGCGCCTCAAGTCGCTGCACGCCCTGGCCATCCTGGACACCCCCCCGGAAGACCGGTTCGACCGGATCCTCCGCATCGCCACCCGCTTGTTCAACGTCCCCATGGCCGCCATCAGCCTGATCGACGGCGAGCGCCAATGGTTCAAATCCAGGATCGGGATCGAAGCCGGCGAAACGCCCCGGGAAATATCCTTCTGCGGTCACGCCATCCTGGGTGACCAAGCCATGGTCGTCAACGATGCCCGTGAGGACGTCCGCTTCCACGACAATCCGCTCGTGACGGCGGGACCGGAAATCCGGTTTTACGCGGGCCATCCCCTGAAACTGCCGGGGGGCCATGCGGTCGGCGCCCTTTGCATCCTGGACAAGCGGCCCCGCAGCCTGTCGCCGGAGGACCTGTCTTCCCTGGCGGATCTCGCCTCCTTGGCCGAAAAGGAATTGGGCTCCGAACGCATGCCCGAGCTTTACAACCGGATCAACGCCTCCGAATCGGAAGCCTGCAAGGCCTCGGCGGCCAAACGCCGGTTCCTTGCCGACATCACCCACGATTTGCGGACGCCCATGAACGGAGTATTGGGGATGTGCCAGCTCCTCATGGACGGCCGCCTCGACGAAGACCAGAAAGAAGGATTGAAAATAATCCGGGACTCCTCCGAATCCTTCCTGTCCGTCATCGACGATCTCCTGGATTTCTCCAACCTGGGCATAGGCGCTCCGATCGGCCGTTCCGAACGGTTCAATCCCATCGAAACCTTGCGCGCGGCGGTGCACCCCTTCAAGGCCGAATGCGCGCGCAAGGATCTGCATTTGGCGATCGACATCTCCCGCGACGTCCCCGCCAGCCTCATCGGAGACGCCGGCCGCCTGCGCCGTATCGTCGTGAACCTCGTGGGGAATGCCGTCCGATTCACCCGCAAGGGCATGGTCCGCCTGGAAGCCCAATGGGTTTCCCCGGACGGCAAGGACGGGGATCTGCTGCTGCGCGTCAAGGATACCGGACCGGGAATCAATGCCGAAAAGCTTGCGGACCTCTTCGTGGGGTTCTCCCCCGACGATGGCCGGCCCAACGGAGCCGGCGCCGAAGGAGGGCTGGGGCTGGCCATCACCAAGCGCCTGGTGGATTCGATGCGCGGAAGCATACAGGTGATCAGCACGCCGGACAAGGGTTCCAACTTCATGGTGCGCCTGGCGCTTTCAGCCGACGCCGGCGGCGCGCATGCAGCCTCTGCCGCCACCCCTACCGCAGGGACGGGCGCGGTGCAATCGCCGCCCGGGGAGCGGAAACCGGGTTCCTCCGCATCCGATCTGCCGGTCCTGCTCGTCGAGGATTGCGCCGTCAACCTGAAAGTGGCCCGGCGGATGCTGGAAAAGCTCGGCCTGCGGGTGGATACCGCCGCGACCGGGGTCGAGGCTCTCAACAAGCTGGCCCGCCACGGCTATGCCGCGATCTTCATGGACTGCCAGATGCCGGATATGGATGGGTACGAGGCCACCCGTGTCATCCGCAGTTCCAAGGCGGCCTGGTCGGACCTCCCCATCATCGCCTTGACCGCGTTCGCCTCGCAGGAATCCCGGGAAGAATGCCTGGAAGCCGGCATGGACGACCATATCGGGAAGCCGGTGAAATTCGAAGCCTTGGAATCCGCCGTGAACAGGTATGTCCGGAACCGGACCTGACATGCGGTGGATCCGGGATCGCGTCTACAACGGCGAATGGCGGGCCCATCTCATCGCAAACCCGTCCGCCGGGGCGATATCGAATCCATTATGCGTAAATGGATCGGGGCCGGGACCCGGCCGGAAACCGAAACCGCGGCAGCGGAAAAGGAGGAATGATGCCAGGAACCCATGAAGACCGGAAGTCCTCCATCGATCCCGCCGCCATCGCGTCCCTGGAAGAACTGCAGGAAGAGGGCGCGCCCGACTTCGTCGCGGATCTGATCGACTCCTATCTCGATGAGGCGCCGGGCCGGCTTTCCGTCATCGAAGCCGGAATCGGATCCTGCGACATGATCAAGGTGGCGCGGGCCTGCCACATCCTCAAGGGAAGCAGCTCCAACCTGGGGGCGGAAAGGCTTTCCGCCCTTTGCAAGGACCTGGAAATCAAGGCCGCCACGGATCAATACAAGGCCTTACCGGGCGCCTGCACCAAACTGATCGAAGAATTCGCGAACGTGCGCCGGGAACTGGGAAACATTCTGGCCCGCCGTCCCGGCCACGGTTGACCGCCCCATCCGGGCACCTCCTCCGCCAAACTGGCATCGACCCTGCCAATCCGGCAATCCCGCCGCCGGATGCCCGTGTATTTTCCGGCCGGTAACGGGGGACCCGTCTGGCCCGCCATTTGCGTTGCCTGGGAGCATACGAAGGAGGCGGCATGAAAATCGTGATTGGGTACGACGGATCGGAAGCGGCCAATAGGGCTTTGAAGGACCTGGTGAACGCGGGCCTGCCGCGCTTGGTCCAGGCCAGAATCATCCAGGCCGTGCCGCCGTTGCTGCCCCTGGAATCCCTGGCGCCGGCCGGGGAGAGCGTCACCTGGTACGCGGAGGCGTACAAGACGGCCATGGCCGATCATAAGGTGGTCATGGACGGGGCCAAGGCCAAGTCGAGGGAAGCGGCCGCTCTGCTGGAGGATTTGTTCCCGTCCTGGAAGGTTTCCGCCCGCACCCTGGTGGATGTTCCCGCCCGCGCCATCCTGGACGCCGCGGAAGCCTGGAAGGCCGATCTGATCGTCGTAGGCTCCACCGGGTGGAACGCCTTCAGCAAGTTGATCCTGGGGAGCGTGGCCGACAACGTGATCAAGCACGCCCATTGCACCGTCCGGTTGGGAAGGCGCGGCGCGCAATCCAAGTCCCACCCGCCAAGGCTGCTCATCGCCTTCGATGGGTCCCCATATGCGGAAGAGGCCGTGCGCCAGATAGCCTCCCGCGCCTGGCCTGAGGGCACCGAGGCCAAGGTGCTGGCGGTTTCCGAATTCCAGCTGCACCTGGGAGACATGGCAGTGGCCCTCAACAGGACTTTGGGATTGAAACATGGCAGGACCAGCCCCTGGCCCGGGATGGAAAAAAAGCTTGCCAGGGCGGCCGAACAGCTCGCCCGAGCGGGCATCCGGGCGGCCACGGTCATGAGCATAGACGAACCCAGGCGCGGCATCCTCGCCGAAGCCCGGAAAATGAAGGCCGACGCCATCGTGATGGGAACGCACGGACTTTCGGGGCTGGATCGTTTCTTCCTGGGCAGCGTTTCCGCTTCGGTGGCGGCCCACGCGCCCTGCACCGTGGAGATCGCGCGCGCGCGGGCCAAAAGGGCCCGGAAATGATCCAGGCGATCGGGCACGGCAGGATTTCCGCATTCCGGCTGGAGCCGTTCCGGCTGCTCTTCCCCCTCGGCTATTTTTTCCTGGTGCTGGGTCTCGGAGTCTGGTCGGCGGGCCTGGCCGGCGATTCCCCGCACCGGGAAACCGTCCACGCCCTGCTCCTGGGGGACGGATTCCTCTTCGCCTTCGCCGCGGGAATCCTACTGTCGGAAGTCCCCCGATGGCAGGGGACCGGGCCCTTGGGCGGCGTCCCCCTTTCCGCCTTCATGGTCTTCCTGTGCGCCGCGGGCCTGTCCGCCGCGCAGGGGGCCCTGTTCTTCACCTATGCCTTCCATTCGCTGGCGCTCCTGGTGCTCGCCGCATACCTGGGATATGGATGGTTGATCAGCAAGGGACGCCGCCAACCCGGGCCCATTCTCGCATTCTCGGCCACGGTGATCGCCATGGCCTTCGATTTTTTCGGCATCATGGCCGAATCCGGCGCCTTTCCCCGGGAAGCGGGGAGGGGCGCCGCGGTCGCCGGATTGCAGATCTTCCTCTACCTGTTCGCCATGGCCTGCGTCCGCTGGTCCAAGGAGACCGGCTTGCGCGCCGGCCTTGCGTACGGGATTCCCTGGGCGGCCGCATGGCTCGTCTTCAGCTTCCTCCTGGAAATAGCGGCGGCCTATTCCATTCACTCCGAATGGCTGGTGCGGGTCAGCCATTTGATCAGGTTTCTATGGCTGGGGCTATTTCTCGGAGCCCGGAAAGGCTACCGGCCGCTTTTCGCGGACCTGCCCGTTTCGGGAAGGATCCTCAAGGCAGGGGCCGCCTTCCTGTTCGCCGGGACCCTGGCGGCGGCCCAGTTCCCGGGATGGAGCGTCGCCTTGAACCACGTGGCGTACCTGCTCGGGTTCGCCTGGATCCTCCTGGCCGGCGCCACGGGACTCATCGCCGGCCGTCTCGCCGCAACGCCGCGGAAGCCGGGCCGGATGCTGCTCCGCTTCCTGGGCGTCTCCCTGGCCGCCGCCGCGATCCTGCGCCTGGCCGCGGAAGCGGTCCCGGAATACCGGAGTTCCATTCTCGCGATCGCCGCTTCCCTGGCCATGCTCCCGATGCTGGCCTGGGCCGTCTTCCAATTCCCGCGCTTGGCCGATTGGGACGCGCGCCGGGCCGGATCCCCCGGACCGAAGGAGCCCTGAAATGCATGTCAACCACAAGGAGCCGGAATGATCTGCCCTAAATGCGCCTCGAAGATGGACCGCGTTTCCTTCCACGGGATCTTTTTCGATCGGTGCGAAGGATGCAAGGGGATATGGTTCGACGGCATCGCCCACAAGGCCATGAAACGGATCCGGGGCGCCGAATCCATCGACACCGGATCCGAAGCCGAAGGCCATAAATTCGACGGTATCTCCCAGGTGGCCTGCCCGCTGTGCGGCAAGACCATGAACACCCTGCGGGACAAGTTCCAGCCCCATATCCGCTACGAAGCCTGCCCCTCGCAGGACGGGGTCTTTTTCGACGCGGGGGAGTTCCGGGATTTCAAGGAAGAGACCCTGAGCGACTTTTTCAAGAGCCTCGCCTGGTATTTCAGAAAAGGCGACCGGGCTTAGAGGCAGTTTAGGGAGGGAACACCGGCCATTTCCAGGGGATGACGAGGATCGCCACCGCGATGCAGACCGCGCTCAATCCCCCTCCCACCTTCACGTAGTCCGCGAACCGGTATTTCCCCGGGCCCCATACCAGGATGTTGGGCGGCGTGCTGACCGGCGTCAGGAAGCTGCAAGAAGAAGCCACGGCGATGGTCATGAGGATGGCGCGCGGATCCGCGCCGATGCCCTTCGCCAGGGTGATCCCGATGGGAGCCAACAGCACCGCGCACGCGGTGTTGGAAAGGAACAATCCCAGGAACATGTTGAGGACCAGGACACCCCCCACAATGGCATGGGGTTCGGGAGTGGACCCGGAGACGCGCAAGAGCGCCTCGGCGATCATCCCGCTGGCGCCGCTTTTCTGCATGGCCTCCGCCACGGCGAACATGCTGCCGAACAGGATCATGGTTTCCCATTCTATGCTTTCCACGGCCTCCTTGCTTCCGATGCATCCCGAAAGCACGCATACCAGCGCCCCGGCCACCGCCACCACTTCGACCGGCATCCCGGGACGGTTCAGGGTCATGGCCGCCACCACCGCGGCCAGGATGGATCCGCAAACCCACATCCGCCTTTTGCCGCTTGCGGACGCGACCGGGGCCGCGACGGCCGCGTCGGGGGTCGATGGGACGCGGATGGCCGGAAGCAGCCGCCTGCCGATCAGATCCATGTAAAGCATGCCCGCCACCGCCACGGGGATTCCCACCCAGGCGAACTCGAAGAAACCGAAAGGCGCATGCCCGCTTTCCCGCAACGCCTCGGAAACGATCATGTTGGGAGGCGTCCCGACCAGGGCGCTGATCCCGCCGTACCCGGAAGTGAAGGCCATGGGCATCAGCAACCTGGATGCGGAGAGATCCGCCCGCGCGCACACGCTCAGGACCAGCGGGATCAATGCGGCGGTGGTCGCCGTGTTGGAGGCGAGGGTCGAGAGCGCGGCGGACACCATCATGGTGCCCCAGAGCAATCGCCGTTCGTTGAAGCCCATCCGGCGCACCGCCCAATCGCCCAAGGCGCCCGCCAGCCCCGTCCGGAACAGCGCGTCCCCGATCACGAACATGCCCGCGAAAAGGATCAGGGTCGGATTCGCGAATCCCGCGAACAGGGCATTCATGGGGATGATCCCGCAACCTCCCAGGACAAGCGCGCCCGAAAGCGCGGTGACATAGGATGGAATGCGCTGGGAAACGAATCCGACGGCCATGAGGCCCAGGATGAAGAAGGTGAAGTGGGCATGCGTCATTGAGGGCCTTTCCTGGACGGACACCCGCACGGCAAAGCAAGGCATATGCCTAAATAGCAATCGGTCCGCGGCAGCGGAAAGCGCTCCGGCGGGAAAAATTCCCGTCCGGCGGGAAAAATTCCCGTTATGGGCGACAAATCGTCATGGGCCTGGACAAAATGGCAAACGCCCGGAAAAGGCGGCGTACGGGCTGCGAGAATCCTATATCCGGAAGGAAACAGGCGCTGGCCCGGGAATTGCGTTCGCCGGGTTCATTCACCTCCTTGCAAAGGATGCCCCATGGCCTCTATTCCCGAAATCCTCGGCCGCGAAGCGGACGATCTGCTGACCCACGAAGCCTCCGGATTCGCCGACGAGATGCTGCATTTACCGGGACCCGATTTCGTGGATCGCGTTCTTTCCCTTTCCGATCGGCCCGTCCAGGTCCTGCGCAGCATGCAGACCCTGTACGATCACGGCAGGCTGGCGGGCACGGGATACCTTTCCATCCTGCCGGTGGATCAGGGCGTGGAACACTCCGCAGGGGCTTCGTTCGCGCCCAACCCCATCTATTTCGATCCGGAGAACATCGTCAGGCTGGCCATGGACGGGGGCTGCAACGCCTTCGCGTCCAGCCTCGGCGTGCTCGGGAGCATCGCCCGCAAGTACGCCCACAAGATCCCTTTCATCGCGAAGCTGAACCACAACGAGCTGTTGTCCTATCCCAACCGGTATGACCAGATCTTCTTCGGCCAGGTCAAGCAGGCCTGGGACATGGGCGCCGTCGCCATCGGGGCCACCGTCTATTTCGGCTCCCCGGAAAGCCAGCGCCAGATCCAGGAGGTCGCCCGCGCCTTCCGCGAAGCCCATGAACTCGGCATGGCCACGGTGCTTTGGGCGTACCTCCGCAACCCGGCCTTCCAGACCCCCGAGGCGGATTTCCACCTCGCCGCGGATCTGACCGGACAGGCCAACCATCTCGCGGCCACCCTGCAGGCGGACATCGTCAAGCAGAAACAGCCGGAAACCAACGGCGGTTTCAGCGCCTTGCGGTTCGGCAAGACCCATCCGGAAGTCTACCGCTCCCTGACCACCCCGCATCCCATCGACTTGACGCGGTACCAGGTGCTGAATTGCTACGCGGGGCGGGCGGGCCTGATCAATTCCGGCGGAGCCTCGGGCAGCGACGACCTGCACCAGGCCGTGCGCACGGCCGTCATCAACAAGCGCGCCGGGGGAATGGGGTTGATCTCGGGGCGCAAAGCCTTCCAAAGGCGTTTCAAGGAGGGCGTGGAACTCCTGCACGCCATCCAGGACGTCTACCTGGACCCCCACGTCACCCTGGCCTGAGGCATCTTGGCGATTTCGGAGACGAGGCAATACGCGCCCAATATGAGGCCGACCAGCGATACCAACCGGAAGGGGAGCGGTTCGAACCCGATCCGCCCCGCGAACGGCAGGTAGGGGACGGCCAAGGCGGCGCAGGCCACGGCCGAGGTCGCCGCCGCCAGCCCGCTCCCGATCCGGCTGCGGAAGGCCCATCTGCGGGTGCGGATGACCAGGAGGATCAAGAGTTCCGACAGCACCGACTCCAGGAACCACGCGGTCCGGAATTGGCCGGGCGAGACGCGCAGGCACAGCAGGGATCCGAAGGTCAGGAAATCGAAGGCGGAACTGATCAGTCCGAAGACCAGCATGAAGCGCTGGATCTCGCGGAGGTTCCAGCGCCGGGGGCTCTCCACCATTTCCGGATCCGCCCTATCGGAAGCGATCGCCATCGCAGGCAGATCGCTGAGGACGTTGAGCAGGAGGATTTGCCCCGGGAGCATGGGCAGGAAGGACGTGAACATGGACGCGCCGGCCATGGAGAACATGTTCCCGAAGTTCGCGCTCGTGGTGATGAACAGGTATTTGAGGGTGTTGGCGAACGCCCTGCGCCCTTCCCGCACGCCTTCCGCGAGCACGGCGAGATCCTTCCGGAGGAGCACGATGTCCGCCGCCTGCTTGGTGACGTCCACCGCCGAGTCCACGGAAATCCCCACGTCCGCCGCATGCAGCGACGCGGCATCGTTGATTCCGTCCCCCAGGAACCCGACGCTGTGCCCCGCCTTCTTGAGGGAGACGATTACGCTCTCCTTCTGGTTCGGATCCATTTCCGCGAAGATGTCGAAGCGCTCCACGGCCGCGGAGAGGGCCCGGGCCGTCATGCCCCGCAGCATCCCTCCCGTCAATACCGCGCCGTTCCCGACTCCGGCGTCGCGGGCGATCTTGGCGGCCACGTGGCGGCTGTCGCCCGTGACGAGCTTGACCTTGATCCCCAGGTCCCGCAGTCCCGCCAGGGATTCGCGCGCTCCCGGCTTGAGCGGATCCGAAAAGCACAACGTCCCCAGGAAGACCATCCCCTTTTCCTCCGCCGCCTCCGCGCGCGCGGCGTCGGGGAGCTCGCGATACGCCACTCCCAGGCAGCGCAGTCCGCTGCGGTTCGCGGATTCGGCCCGGCCCCGGATCGCCGCCAGCTCCGGACCGATGCCGGTTTCCGCGTCCGGCCCGGAAGCCACGAGGGTGCACGCGTCCAGGATTTGATCCACCGCTCCCTTGGAGATCAAGAGACGCCGCCCTCCCGTTTCCACCAGGACGCTCATCCGCCTCCGTTTGAAATCGTACGGCACTTCGTCGACCTTGCGGAATTCCCCGCATCCTTCCGGGGGGGAGAGCCGCAGGATGTCATCGATGGGGTTCGCGTAGCCCGTATGCAGGACCGCATTCATGTAAGCGAAGCGCCGCAACCGGGGGCTTTCCGCCCCGCGCGCATCCACGGCGGATTCCAAACGCGTCACTCCCTCGGTCAAGGTGCCGGTCTTGTCCGTGCACAATACGTCCATCCCCCCGATGTCCTCGATGGAGGCCAGGCGCCTGACGATGACCTGGCGGTCCGCCATGCGCGCCGCGCCGCGGGACATGGTGATCCCCTGGATGGCGGGAAGCAATTGCGGCGTGAGGCCGACGGTCAAGGCCAAGGTGAACAGCAGCGATTCCAGCACGGGACGATGGAACCCCACGTTCACCGCGAAGATCGCCAAGGCCATGGCCAGGGCGATTTCCAGGAGCAGGTACCCGAACTTCTTGAATCCCGATTCGTACGCCGTTTCCGGCGGGCGATGGGCCAGTTCCGCGGACAGGGATCCGAACAACGTATCCGGCCCCACCGATGCGATCAGGGCCGTGGCCGTTCCGCTGACCACGTGGGTTCCAAGGAACAGGGAGCCGGTCCGTTCCCGGGGACCCGCCTCCGCCGGGACCGGTCCGCCATGCTTTTCGGCCGGATAGGATTCGCCGGACAACGGCGATTCATCCACGTACAGGTCCCGGGACTCCAGGATCAGGGCATCGCCCGGCACCGCGGACCCGGCTTCCAAACGCGCGACGTCCCCGGGCACCACCGCATCGACCGGCACGTCCACGAATCCGCCGTCCCGCAACACGCAGGCTTGGATCTTCAGCATGCCGGCCAATTTTTCGACCGTGATCGCCGCGCGCCTTTCCTGCCAGAATTGGAGCGCGCCGCTGGCGCAGAGGATCGCCAGGATCAAGCCCCCTTCCACGGTGTCGCCCAGGAACAGCGACAGACCGGCGGCCGAGATCAGGAGCAGGGTGATGGGGCTCGTGAATTGGGAGAGGATCAACTTCCCGAGGGCGGATCCCTTCTTATCGCGGGGCCGGACGGATCGCCGTGCCTTCCTTCGCCTTTCCGCCTCGGCTTGGGACAGGCCGCCTGCGCCGGTATCCAATTGCCGGTACAATGCATCCGCGGTGCGGGTCCAAATGGGTTCCATCCTGTTCCGTCCTTGGCGCAGCCCTGCGCCGATCCATGCCGCCGTGCGCCGGAAGGCAGGAACCCGAACACGCCCCGGGTCCGGCGTCACTCCGATGCAATGCGTATGCCAACAAGGATAGGATCCGTGCCCTGGACATTCAGTGCCGCATCGCGCCGGCTTGCCACAATGTCACCCATCATGACAAAATGCCAAATAGTCCTTCCGTATTCCAGAATCCCGCCCTGTCGGGAAGCACCGGTCCGCCATGCCGGGGAAGTCGCGGGCTGGAATGAATATTGCAGCCGCCTCTTCCGATGATCGAAGCCGCCCTGTTCCTGAAATACGCCATTTCCCTGGCCGTGGGCATTCTGATGGGCATGCAAAGGGAATCCGCCACGGGCAGCGGGGATCGGGAATTGCCTGCGGGCGTGAGGACCTTCGCCTTGATCGGGATTTGGGGCTGTCTGGCGGCGCACGTTTCCGATCTTTCCCGTTCCATCCTTCCGCTGTCGGCCTGTCTGGCGATCCTGGGCGCGTTCCTGACCGCGATGTACCTGGAAGAAGCGAAAGGCGGAAGGCCGGGATTGACGACCGGGGTTTCCTCCCTGATCGCCTTCATGGCCGGAATCCTGGCCTACCACGATCGACTGGCCTTGGCGGGCGCGTTGGGGGTCGTCTCCACCTTGATTCTCTCCCTCAAGATCGAATTGCATGCCTTCGCCCGCAACCTGACGCGGGAGGATATTTTTGCCGCTTTGAAATTCGCGATCCTGGGAGTGGTCTTCCTGCCCATCCTCCCGGACCGCTCCTTTTTCCGTCCGCCTTTGGACGTGCTCAACCCCTTCGAAATCGGGCTGTTCATCGTCCTCATGTCGGCCGTCGGATTCGTGGGATTCATCCTGGCCAAGACCCTGGGAGCGGCACGGGGCATAGGCCTCATGGGATTGCTGGGCGGCCTGATCTCCAGCACGGCCGTGACCTTCGGATTCACCCAGCGCAGCCGCAAGGACCCCGGGTTATCCGGCCCGCTGGCCTCCGCCATCATCGCGTCGTGGACGGTAATGTCCGTGCGCACCCTGGCGGTCGTGGGGACCCTGGACATCGCGGTGGGTCGGCGCTTGTGGATCCCGCTCACCGTATTCGCCCTGACCGGATCCGCGTACTCCTTCCTGCTCCTGAAACGGAGCCACCCTCCCGCCGTTTCGGAAGCCTCCCCTTTCGCGAACCCGTTCGAGTTGGGCCCGGCGCTGCGGTTCGGGCTCTTGTTCGTGTTCATCCTGGCCGCATCGCGTTGCGCCCAGTATTTCTTCGGAAGCGCGGGAACCTACCTTTCCGCCCTTGCCGCCGGCCTGATGGACGTGGACGCGGTCTCCTATTCCATGGCCCGTCTGAGCGTCGCGGCCCGGCTGGACGCGGAATCCGCCGCGAACGCCGTGCTCTTGGCGGTGCTTTCCAACAGCCTGTTCAAGGGGACCTTCGCCGCGGCCGCGGGATCCCGGGAATTGCGGAAGGCCGTGCTGGCCGGATTGGCGATGATGGTGGGACTGGCGGGCGCGGCCTGGATCTGGACGGGAATGGATCGCGTCCTTTAAGGGTTAAGGGCAAAGCCCGGCGCCATTCTGGCGTCCACGCTTGCCATTCTGGCATGGAACACCGGGGCGCCCCGGGCATGCTTCCAGCGAAATCGACGCGCCGTACCTTTCCTCAGCCGCTATAGGCCGCCCGCGAATCGTCCGGCACGGTAATTGTTATGCCTTGCAAGAACCAAGGAGGCTATATGAAGTACGGATCCGACCCTCAAGCACGCAATAAACGCATCGCATTGATCGCCGAGGACGATGATACGGTCCGGAACAGGCTGGCAGGGTACGCGCGCGAAGTCATGCCGGGCGAGGCCGTTCTGCCGGAGAACCCATTGACCCGTTCCGCGATGGAGACGGCCCTCGCCGAAACGGTTTCCGCGGGCGCCGCCATACTCGATCTGGACCGGCCGGAATGGGTTTGAATCGCCCGCCGCTCCGGAACGCCCTCGCCGCGATCGCGTCCGTTCTCCTATCGGGCTGCGCCTATTACCGTTTGCTTCCCCCGCCGCCGATCAAGGAAGTCGCCGGCCGCTCCTGCCAGGAGCCGGAAGAGCTGCTCGAAGTCCTGACCCGGTTTTCCACGTTGGTGCAGAACCGGGAATACCACAAGGCCATCGCCATGCTCGTTCCCCAGGATCAAGCCCGCATGATCGGCCCGAAAGGGGAGGTTCCCGAAGAGATCCGATCGAAATTGAAGGCCCTGGATTTCAAGGCCTTGACCACGGATCGGCGCATCGATCTGATCCAAGGCCGCCTGCAAGGCATTTTCGATTGCCTGCCTTGCCTCGATCAGGGGGAACCCGTCGCGCTCGCCCGGGAGCCCACGGTCCTATCGGACCCGGCCGATCCCGCCTCGCCCGCCGGCCTGGAACGGGCGCGCGTCGCCATGGCGAAGGAATTCTACCGCGATATCCAGATGGGCCGTTGGCAAAAGGCCTCCGGGCTGGTCCATCCCGATGAATGGCGGGTCTTCCTGGACGGGGAAGGCAACCTGACCGACTTGAACGAACGCCGGCTCCAGGCCATCGAGGAGTGCGATCTGGATGCCCTGACCTTGACGGACGGATTGCTCACCGGGATCGTGGTCCTGCTCGAACCGCCGGTTTCGGATCTTTATCTCAAGAGCATGGCCTTTTTCGATCTCGTGGAAGCGGACCGCCTGGACGAAGCCGTCGCCATGATCCTGGAAAGCGAGAAGAAGTTCTTCCTCGATGCGAACGGGAAACCGAGGCCGGACCGGATCGGGAAGTTGAAAACCCTGGACCGCGAGGACTGGCGCAAGCTCTATCTCTACCACGATGTGCTGCTGGGAGTGGCGGAGGCCGCCATCGGGTTCCGGAACCTCCAGGCCGATGCGAAAATGGAGGACTAGCCGCCCCCGCCGGGCGCTCCCGGCTCCTTTGGATGTATTTTTCCCGAGGCCTCGATCCACCTTCGTCAAGGAGCCGGCATGCGCGTCACCATTTTCAGCTCCAAGGAATATGAGCGTTCCCTTCTGGCGAAAGCCGCCGGGGAAGCCGGGCATCGGCTGACCCTCCAGCCTTCCCGGCTCAACGCCGATACCGCCGTCCTGTCCAGGGGATCGAAGTCGGTTTCCGCCTTCGTCAACGACGTTCTGGACGCGGAAACCCTGCGGGTCCTCGCGGAATGCGGCGTGGGAATGGTGGCTTTGCGCTGCGCGGGGTTCAACAACGTCGATATGGCCGCGGCCTCGCGGCTGGGAATCGTCGTGGCCCGGGTACCCGCCTATTCGCCCCATGCGGTCGCCGAGCATACCCTCACCTTGGCCCTGGCCTTGAGCCGCAAACTCTGCAAGGCTTATAACCGCGTCCGGGAAGGGAATTTCTCCCTGGAAGGCATGCTGGGCACCGGTTTGTACGGGAAAACCGTCGGCCTGATCGGGACCGGGAAAATCGGCTCGGCCACCGCGGGGATTTTCCGGGGTCTCGGCTGCAAGCTGATCGGCTTCGACGTCGCCCCCTCCGCCGAATGCCTGGCCATGGGCATGACTTATTCGACCCTGCCGGAGCTCATGCGGAATGCGGACATCGTCAGCCTGCACTGCCCCCTGACTCCGGAGACCAGGCACCTGATTGGAAAAGCGGAAATCGACCAGATGAAACAGGGCGCCATGCTCCTGAACACCAGCCGCGGCGCGGTCCTGGAAACGCGCGCCGTGATCGCCGGCCTGAAGTCCGGCAAGATCGGAAACCTGGGGTTGGACGTATACGAGGAAGAAGCGGACGTTTTCTTCGAGGACCTTTCCGGCCGGGGCATCCAGGACGATGTGCTCGCCCGCCTGATGACCTTCCCCAACGTCATCGTCACCGGGCACCAGGGGTTTTTCACGGAGGAAGCCCTCTCGGAAATAATGCGCACCACGATGGAGAACATTTCCGAATTCGAGCGCACGGGGAGCTGTGGGAACGCCGTCCCCCCCTTGAAAACGATCAAGCCCTGATTCGGAACCGGCGGCCGCTTGAAGGAGCCGACTTCACACATTCGCAACCGTTCCACGGCCTCCTCTTTGATTCAACGCGCCCCCGATCTATCCTGACTTGTTTCTCCCGGAGGCAGGTCATGAGCGGAACTACGGCACGAAAACAGAGTAGCATTCCCGTAGCTGTTGAGAAAGCTTTGGACGCCTGGCAGACCGAGGTCCGGAGCCTCCGTTTCCAGTGCGAGCGATTCAACATCTCCTATTCCAATGCGCGGTATTGGGTCCGCCGCAAGGGGCTTTCGAAGCGTCCTCCCCGGCTTGCAAAGGCCAAGGCCACAAATGAGCCGGCCGGCTTCCTCCAAGCCCACCCGGCGCCTTCCCCGAAGGAAAATCAACAGGCCCAGTTCACCTTTCCCTCGGGCCTCATTCTCGCGGTTTCCGTCGAGTCGCTCCCGAGTCTTTTCCCCAGCCTTAAGCAAGCCGGTCTATGCTGACCCTGCCGCCGTCGGTCCAGGTCTTCCTCACGCACACAACAACCAGTCGGAGCGACACCTGCGGCATGTGGTCGTGGGCCGGAAAAACTGGAACTTCGCGGGCTCATACGAAGGCGCCGAGCGGTCTGCGACATTCTTTACCCTGACGCAGAGCTGCAAACGCGTGAAACTCAATCCGTGGGTTTACCTGACGCACGTCTTCTCCGTGATCGAAGACTACTCGACCCATCGTCTCGACGAACTGACCCCTTCCAAGGTGAAGGCCGCTCTCCAAGCGCACGCGTAAATCCGCACAGCGGTCATCGTCCCCAATCCCCCCCATTTCAGCCCCTAATATCAACCATGTCCGGTGGAAATGGGGTTCCGAGAACGGATACCTTCATTGCAATCGCCGCTCGTCCTGGCGGCGGGAAAATCCAAAACCAGTATTGCAACTTCCAGTTTTGTTCAATACATTTACTCCACGGATGTTGTAGCCTAAGAATGAAAGGAATCAAGAGGAATAGCCCGAATTTGCAAGGATAGGCGTGTAGTATTATGAAGATTCAAGCCGAAAAATGATACAACTTTTAGTCACCGGAGAATTCCGATTTTCAATTCCAGGAGCGTGGCATGAATGCAGTAGCGAAAAAGAACAGGATTCTCATATCCAGCATTTTTATGGGGACGCTGTTCCTCGGCGGATGCCTCGGCGACAATGATCCGGAAAGCGATAGCGTCAAGAGTATGCCGAAGGGTTATTGGATTGTCCAGGTCGACGTTGCCGATGCCGAGAAGTACAAGGCCTATATGGCCGCCAATGCCGATCCGCTCAGGAAACACGGCGCGCATTTCCTGGTACGCGGCGGAACCTTCGTGAACGCGGAGGGAAAGAGCCGGTCGCGCAATGCCGTGGTGGAATTCCCGACCTACGAGGCAGCCATGGAATGCTGGAAGTCGGCCGAATACCAGGCGGCCATCAAACTTCGCCTGCCGGTCTCGACCCTGGACCTGGTGATCATCGAAGGATATGAAGGCCCGCAACCATGACCTCCGATTCCATCCGCTTCCAGGACGGGGCCGGGTACCAGCGTTACTATACATGGGCGTTTGGAGCCGGATTGCCGGCGCGGCTTTCCTGGATTGGCTAAACTCCGGTTGATTCCACGCCGGGTCAAAAGATAAGCACTCCGGGTTTCGAAGAGGGGCGCTGGCTGGATTCAGGCAAGATGTCCGCTGGTTGATCCATATCATCGGCCGCCCTCCTTCGGTTTCGCCCTCCACCACAAGGCGCCCTGGGAACACGCGCTCGCGCGGTCCATCAGCAATTCCTTCTCCGGCCCGTTCCGGCTCAGCTCCGCCGCGCGTTCGAACGCGGCGCGCGCCTCGGCCCACAGGCCGGACTTCGCGAGCAGTTCCCCGCGGGCCGCATGCAAGGCCGGATAGGCCTCCAGGGTGCCCTCCGCGACCAGGTCCTCCAATATTTCCAGGCCCGCCGCCGGGCCATAGGCCATGGAAACGGCCACCGCCCGGTTGAGGTCCACTATGGGCGAAGGGGTCAGCTCGCTCAAGGCATCGTAGAGCGCGGCGATGCGCACCCAATCCGTATCCTTCACCCGCAAAGCCCGGGCATGGCAGGCTGCGATGGCGGCCTGCAACCATAGGATCCCAGTCCCTTTCCCAGCTTCTCGGCCCGTTCCAGGGCCGTAAAACCACGGCTGATCAGCAATCGATCCCATTTGGTGCGGTCCTGGTCCAGCAGGAGGACCGGCTTCCCGTCCGCCCCCACGCGGGAGCGCAGGCGCGAAGCCTGGATCTCCATCAGGGAGGCGAGCCCATTGGCCTCCGGCTCATGGGGGACCAGCTCCGCCAGGATGCCCTTCGTTAGCCGAGTGCGGGAGACTTTCATAACGGTCAGCCTTGCACCCATGCCGTCCATAAATGCTGTGTAGGGAACCCCAAGATTCCTGATGGTCCGTTTGTGGGCCTGTTTCCAAGAAGTAGTCCAGGAAGCGCGGTGGGCCTCCCTGGCCGGCCTGCCATACAGGGATTCAATCATTTTGGACATAGTTCGGTCCTATCCGGCCAAAGGAAACCTTCGTGTTACGCTTGTTTTTGAGCTATGCCAGGCCGCTGATTCGGGCCTGGGCGCGGTAGGTTTGAATGGGGAAACGGGGGACGTGAAAAGGAGGAGGGGGGGACTTTGGATAGCGTGCCCGTAAGTGCCTACTGATAGGCTACTTACGGGGAGTTCGGATTTAAATGTGGAATTTGAAGCAGAAGAAAATGGAGCGGATTGCGGGACTCGAACCCGCGACCCTTTGCTTGGGAAGCAAAAGCTCTACCAACTGAGCTAAATCCGCATGCTCCGGTTACGGGTACCGGGCCCGTTTCCGGGGCCGGCCTCGCCTGACGAGACGTCCGGATGACCGGGCGCCAAGAAACCGAATCGACGGATAAATATAGTGAGATCCCCGGTTTTCGTCCTCTGATAACCTGAAATTTCCAAAATCCCCCCGGGTTTATTACTTTGTTGCCAAACTAAGGAAAAAACGGACCATGGAATCTACCCTCGTCATCATTAAGCCCAACGGTGTCAAAGGCGGCATCATCGGGGAAATCATCTCCCGCTATGAAAAGTCCCGCCTGGCCGTTTCCGGCGTCAAAATCAAATCGTTGACCAAGCAGGAAGCCGAGGGCTTCTATGCCGAGCACAAGGAACGCGGATTCTTCGGGGAGCTGGTCGGGTTCATGACCTCGGGTCCCGTGGTTCTGCTGGCCCTCACGGGCGAAAAGGCCGTGGAGAAGGTGCGCACCATCAACGGCGCCACCAATCCCGCCAACGCTTCCGCAGGCACCATCCGCCATGATTTCGCGCCCAACACCGGCGAGAACGTCGTGCATTCCTCCGATTCCGCGGAAAGCGCGGCCCGGGAAATCGCCTACTGGTTCGAGAAAAAGGAACTCGTTTCCTATCCTGCCTATTCCCATTTGAAGAACTAGAGCCCGCCTCCCCGGGAGGCGGAGTCATGAGCGGGGCGCCTTGATACTGTCGTTCGGCGAAAAGCGGCCCGACCTGGGGCAAAGGGTCTTTCTGGCCCCCAGCGCGGACATCATCGGCCAGGTCACCCTGGCGGAAGACGCGTCCGTGTTCTTCCAATGCGTGCTGCGCGCGGACATCAACCACATCACCGTGGGCCCGCGCTCCAACATCCAGGACCAGACCACCGTCCACGTGGCCAGCGATCTCGGCACCACCATCGGGGCGGACGTGTCCATCGGGCATGGGTGTACCATCCACGCCTGCACCATCGGCGATCGCGTGCTGGTGGGCATGGGCAGCATCATCATGGACGGGACCGTGGTGGGGGATGATTGCCTGATCGCCGCCGGCAGCCTGCTCCCCAAAGGCAAGACTTACGAGGCCGGGACCCTGATCCTGGGCAATCCGGCCAGGGCCGCGCGCAAGCTCACGACGGAAGAGATCGCCGGGCTCGCCAAGCTGGCCGCCAAGTACGTGCACGTCAAGGACGTTTACCTGAATGCCCGTACATGGCCTGGCTGAAAACCTGCGGCATCCTGGCCCTGGTCCTGGTCCTGTGCGCCTGGATCATCAACGCCTACGTGGTGGTGAAAACCAAGTCCCGTATGTTCGCCGATCCGGCCGCCATTCCCCTGGTGGACGCCGTGATCGTGCCCGGCGCCAGCGTCTACCGCTCCGGAAAGCTTTCGCCCGTGCTGCAACAGCGCATGGAAGGGGCCCTGAAATACCTGAGGCTGCGCAAGGGGGCGAAACTGGTGCTCTCCGGCCATGCCATCCCGGGCGGGTACAATGAAACCACGGCCATGCTGGATTTCGCGCGCCGGAACGACGTGCCTTTGGAGGACATCCTGG
Organism: Fibrobacteria bacterium; assembly: GCA_035275285.1. Classification (GTDB taxonomy): domain Bacteria; phylum Fibrobacterota; class Fibrobacteria; order UBA11236; family UBA11236; genus Chersky-265. Next base: position 27,625 of record DATENA010000249.1, read on the forward strand.
TGGACGAGAAAGGGCGCTCCACCTACGTCACCCTGCTCAACTTCCGCCGGAGTTCCGCCAGCCGCCGGATCCTCATCGTGAGCCAGGACTACCACCTTCCCCGCGCCCTGTACATCGCCCAGGCCATGGGCTTCGACGCGTCGGGCCTGATCGTCAGCGAAGACGGGGTTTCCGCGGGCATCCCGCCCCGGGAATACTTCACGCGCCTCAAGGACTTCATCCTGCTGCGGATTTCGCGGTGGTTCAATGCCGACTGAAGCCATGCCCTCGTCCGCCGCCGGACCGTCCCGGACGGCCGCGCGCCTCTCCATCGCCTTCCTGATCAACCCCATTTCCGGGGGCGGGGTCGGCAAGCGCGTGTACAATCAGCTTCCGGAGATCATGGACTCCTTCGGGTTCCAGCGCGGAGAATGGAAGGCGGAACTCACCGAAGCCGCGCGCCTGGAACAGCAGACGGACTCCCTGCTGCACTCGGCCCGCAGGGTCATCGCCGTGGGCGGGGACGGCACCATCGGCTTCGTGCTCAACCGCTTGCGGGCCCAGGACCTCGACGACACCGAGATCGGCCTCATCCCCCTCGGCACCGGCAACGATCTGGGGCGCGCCCTGGGCATTTTCCGCATCTACAACGAGCGTGGGCTGCTGGCCTGCGTCAAACGCCTGCTCAAGGCGCAATGCGCCCGCTTCGACCTGTGGGACCTGAACGGAAGGCTGACCATGGCCTCTTATGTCAGCCTGGGGATGGACGCCGCCGTGCTGCATGATTTCGACGTGGCCCGCAAGGCCGGCAAGATCCCCACCGGGAGCCTGTTCAACAAGCTCTTCTACGTGAAAGCCTTCATGCGGCGCTCCACCCGGCGCATTTCCGGCCGTTGCATCCTGGTGATCAAATCCGATCAGGGCGAAAAGCGGGTAGAACTGGACGGTTCCATCTGCTGCGTGGTGGGCAATATCAATTCCTACGCGGCCGGGGCGAGGGTGTTCCCCTCCGCGCGCTTCGACGATCGCTTCCTGGAAGTCGCCGTGTTCGACAAGCTCTGGAAATTCTCCCTGCTGGTGGGCATGACGCGCGTCCTGCCCCGCTTCGCCAAGTTCATGGGCCGCCATATCCGGCTCTATCATGCGCGCAGCGTGGAGATCTCGGGAGGCGCGGGGGAATTCTGCCAGTTGGACGGGGAGGATATCACGGGGTTCTTCAAGGAATCCGGGCGCATCATCATCCGTCCGTCCCGGCAGGTGCAATTGCTGGACCTGCGCCGGGCCTTCTTCAGCCTCTTTTGATCCACATTGGTTTGATCCAC
>DATENA010000250.1:0-8820 GCA_035275285.1 Fibrobacteria bacterium
CCTTCGCCTGAAGATCCTCACCTGCATGCTTCCGGAGATTTGAATACGGCACGATGCTTATCCCTTCAGGCCGCCTGAGGTAACCTACAAGTGACAAAATGGCCCAAAATCACCCACTCGATTCCGTGAAGACCCTGAAAACTAATCCTCTGCCCTTGAGGAAAGGTGCGAAGGTCATAGACAGCATTTTTAACAGTATAGTGACTGCTTGCGTTTGAGGGATACCAAGAACCAGCCGACTGGGCGTAAGTTGAAACCCCTAAAATAGAGATTAACAAGAATAGTGTTTTCAATTTGGGACTCCTTTTTTCTTTTTTCTGAAATGGTCTGGCTAAAGGTAAGATCCATTTTTTTAGCAGTCAAGGACCACTCTGAATGGTGACATAATCCTTAGAGGCATTTTTTGAAAATGGATTTTCTTGTGTGGGTAATTGCATGGGTAGCGTAGAACTGACAGTTACCCACCAGCCCCGCCAAAGATCCCGGCGTGCGGTATTCCCGCTACCTAAGCTCCGAAAACCTTCTCGCTTCCGCATTCACGCCAAGCTCAAGCACGACTGGTCCTCCCGTCCCCAAGTGATGCGCGGCCGCTCCATCCCATAGTGGGACATCACCGCCGCGAAACCCTTCCAGTTGAAACTGCGCTTTTGGCTGCGGCGGTTCAGACGCCGGTACAGCGTCCGCACCACCTCCTCGTGGAACCGTTCCAGGCTGTGCCAATTGCCCGTCACTCCGAAGTAGTTGTAGTCACCCCGGAGTTTCGCATTCAGTTCAAAGAACAGTGTCCGCAAGCGCTTGTTTCGCCTTTCCCTGACCATGCGGTAAACGCCGCCAGGGATTTCTGCTGCCGCTTCGGGCTGGTCCGCAGTTTGACCACGTCCCCGCCTTTCATCGACCGCCCCCAGCGGTATTCAAAGCCCAGGAAATCAAACCGCTTGGAGTCCCGCTTCCGGAACCGGGTGAACAGATGCACCCCGGTCTTCTCCTCGGCGAGAGTCAGCTTGAACTTTCCCAGGCGCTCCTTCAGGGCCGCTTTGAAACGATAGGCATCCCCCCGGCGCTGGAATCCGGCGACGAAGTCGTCGCAGTATCGCACCAGGAACGCCGTCCCGTCGCAGTCCTTCCGAAACACTTTTTCGAACCACAGGTCCAAGGCATAGTGCAGGTAGATGTTCGCCAGCACAGGGGAGATGATCCCCCCCTGCGGGGTGCCGCTGACGGGAGACGCCACGTTGCCATCCGCCTCCAGGATACCTGCCTTGAGCCATTTCCGAATCAGGTTGAGAAACGGCCTATCCGCCACGCGCTGCTCCAACATACGCATCAACCACGCATGGTCGAGGTTGTCGAAGAAGCCGCGGATATCCGCCTCCACCACCCACGCCGTACGGTCCTTCAACCCCGCGCGGACCGCCTGCTGCACCGCTTCCTTGGCCCCGCGATGGGGACGGTAACCGAAGCTACACGGCAGGAAGTCGGTCTCGTACAGTCCGCCCAGGATATCGGCGGCGCAGCGTTGGAGGACCTTATCGGAAACGGCGGGAACACCCAAGGGGCGAGTTTTACCTTCGCCCTTCGGGATGTGCACCCGTCTGACCAGTCTCGCCCGGTAGCGTTTGGCCTTCAAGTCCTGAACCATCCCCCCCGCAGCACCACCCTGCCAAAAGGCCCGATCAGCAACTTGCCTTCCCCGTTCAACAAATAGCCCCGGTCGCATCGCTCACCGCATGCGAGCAGCGCGTCCGTGACGGGAGAGGCCACCCCGACCTTCGCCCCCGCCTGCCAACCGAATCGCCTCCCCATATGCTTGCGAAGACGTTCCAGTTCCTGTTTCTCTTCGAGGGCTCCGGCAAGACCCTTGCCGCGGGCTTCGGCGGTCTCGGCGGCCGCGCTGCCGTGGAAATCGAGAGCAATGGCATGCAGAGAGATCCCCGCCGGGAAGTTGTCCCCCCCTGCGCGCTGTCGCGCACCGCCTGGGCCGCCCGCGGCTTCCGCTATTTGCCGAGGTCGTCCACGACTTCGTGGACCAGCACTTGGCGGGATTTTCCCTTCAACTGGGTCGCCCCCAGCATCACGGTGCGGAACCGGTCCTTCACCTTCTCGTGCACGCTTTCCGTAATCAGGATCTGGTTGGGCTTGGCGATCCCGCATACCCGGGAGGAAATGTTCACCGTATCGCCGATGGCCGTATATTCCATGCGCGAGCTGGTCCCGATGCTGCCCACCACCGCCTCGCCCGTATTGATCCCGATCCCCACCTGGAAGTCCGGGATGCCGTTGGCCTTCCATTCCGGCAGGATCTGGCGCAGGCGCGTCTTCATCTGCAGGGCGGTTTTCACCGCCATGTATTCATGGTCCGCCACGTTCACGGGGGCGTTGAACAGCACCATCATGCAATCGCCGATGAACTTGTCCAGGGTGCCGCCGTTGGCGAACACGATGGCGCACATCTCCGAGAAATAGCTGTTCAGGAGGCGCGCCACTTCCAGCGGGGCCAGGGTTTCCGACAAGGGAGTGAAGCCGCGGATGTCCGCGAACAGCACGGTGAGGTTGGTCTTCTGGGATTGCAGGTGGAAGTCGCTGCTGCCGCGTTCGGCGATGATCTTGTCGGCGATGTTGGGGGAGAGGAAGCGCTTGAGATGGTCGCGGATGAGCGATTCGGTCTCCAGCTTCTTGTACAGCTCCATGTTCTCGATGGCCACGCCCGAGATGCCGGCGATGTTCATGCACAGGTCCAGATCGTCCCCGTTGAACTTGGCGCCGCGCTTCTTGTTGTCCAGGTAGATGACGCCGTAGATCTGGCCTTCCGAGTGGATGGGGCAGCAGAGGGCGGTCTTGATGCGGAGCTGGAAGATGCTGAGGGACTGGTCCTGCTCGCCGCTTTCGTCGCTGTCGAAGATGAAGCCGGATTTCTTCTGGATGACGGTGGAGACCAGGGTGCGGCTGTAGAGCTTCTCTTCCAGGTTCTCCTTGCGCTTGCCGCGTTCGTAGGCGATGTGCGCGTTGATGGCGTCGTGGTTGGCGGGGTCGGTGACGAGGATGTAGCCGGTGTCGCAATTCACGGCCTCGAAGAGCAGGGTCATGGTGCGGTCGAGCAGGTCAGGAATGGTGATGGTGGCGCTCACCGATTTGATCATGCGGTTGATGACCTGCATGCGCTTGGCGAAGGTCTCCAGGCCCGCTTGGGCGGTGGCGTCGGCCGGTTCCCCGCCGATTTTCTTTTCCTGGACGATGTTGAAGTCGAAGTTGGCGTTGTTGAGCGCCAGGCTGGAGGCGGCGAGATTGGGGGAGGATTCCTTCTGGCCCCAGGCCGAGGTGCCGCTGCGGGCGCCCAGGTCCACGGCGGCCCCGCCCTTGAGGCGCATCTCCGTATTGCCCATGAACACGGTGGCGCCGATGGGCCAGCGGCCCGCGCGCAGGCGCTGATCGTCGATGTAGATGCCGTTGGTGGAGTTCTGATCGATGAACTCGACGCTTTCGCCCTTCACCATGAGGATGGCATGCTTGGAAGAGATGCGCGGGTCCGGGATTTCGATGTCGCAGCCCTTGTCGCGGCCCAGCACGTTGGGACCTTCCCGCAACGGAAAGCGGTTGGTCTTGAGGTTGGCTGGGCTGCTGACGACTTCTATCAAAGGCATAGTTGGGCGGCCGGGTGTCCGTAGGGTGGTTTCCGATCTGGATCTATTAAACCATGCGACCGTGGTCCGGGCAAGGAAAAGTTGCCTCCGGCGATTCCGTTTCCGGCCATTCCGGAACCGGAATCCGGTTGAAAAATAACAAACGGCGGCCGTAACCGATTCGGGTTCCGGAGCGGATTCCCCGGCCCGATTGCGTTCAGGGGCGGGCCAATGCGCCCAGATAGCCCGGGAGTCCCGATTCCCGCACCACTTTACGCGCGACCGCTTCCTGGAACACGTCCGCGGGGCCGTATATGCCCGCGAAATGACGCGCCCGGGTGAGGGCCGTGTACAGGGTTTCCTTGTACAGCAGGCGGTTGCCGGATTCCGGAAGGACGAGCAGCGCTTGATCGTATTCCGAGCCCTGGCTTTTATGCACGGTCATGGCGAAAGCGGGTTCATGGCGCGGGAGGAAGGCCGCGGGGAAGGCGAGGTAGGCATCGGCGCGGCGGAAGAAGGCCAGGGTGCGGCCGCTGAGGCGGAGCAGCGCGCCCACGTCGCCGTTGAACAGTCCCTTGGCAGGATCGTTCTCGAGGATCAGGATGGGGGAGCCGTTGAAGCCGTTTCCGCCGTCCTGGGCGTCCCGGGACGCGCGGGGATCCCAGCGGCGCGCGAGCCTTTCCCGGATGCGGCGGTTGACGGACACGGAGCCGTGCCAGCCTTTGCGGGTGAGGGTGAGGATGCGCGCCTGGTCCAGGTAGGCGAAGAGTCCGGCGAGCGCGGCCAGCCATGCGGCGAAGGCCGCATCGGGCGCGGCCGGCGGCGCGGCATCGGAGGCGAGCGGTGCCGTTTCGGCTTTCCAGGCCAGGCCGGCATGGAAGGCCGCATCCGCCGGGGGATGGAATGCGCAGAGTTCCGAAACCAAGGCCTCGTAGGAAGCGCGCCGGGGCGTGGCCAGGGTCCTGCCGGGGAAGCGCGCGGGATCGAAGGAATGTTCCAGGTAATGGAAGTCCACCCAGGACTCCAGCCAGGCGTCCCAGCCGCGGCGGTAGTCGGAGGGCGTCGCGTTCCCGGCATGCGGCGCGTCCGCGAAGCCTCCGGGGAGCAGCATGCGGCATCCGCCGCCGGCTTCGCTTCCGCCCCCGGCCGCGGACACGATCTTGCGGCCGCCTTCCAGGAAGGCGATGGGCCAGGCTGCGGCCGGATCGGCAAGCGGAGCGGACAGGGCGGCCAGCGCGCCGGCGCCGTCCATGGCGTTGATCCGCCGCGTCACGTCCAGGATGCCCGCTTCGGAGCGGTGGCTGCGTTCCAGGACGGCCAGGTTGTCTTTGAGGGCATGATCGCGTCCCGCGGCGTCGGCGCCCTCCGGGACCAGATCCGCCAGCACGGAGCCGGCTTCCACGGAGGGAAGTTGATCCATGTCCCCCAGGAGCACCAGGGTGGCATGCTCTTCCAAGGCCTCGAGCAAGCGCGACAGGGCGAAGATGTCCACCATGGAGACCTCGTCCACGATCACCAGGTCGGCGGGAAGGGGCCGGTGGCGTTGGTGGAAATACTCCCCCGTGCCGGGATTGTAGCGGAGCAGGGCGTGCAGGGTTTCGCAGGGAAGGGTGGATACGAAACGATCGGTGGCGGCTTCCGAGGCGGCGGCATCCGTTTCCGCGGTTCCGTAGCGCACGGTTTCCAGGCTGCGGCGGAGGGATTCCGCCAGGCGCTGGGCGGCGCGGCCGGTGGGGGCGGCGAGGCGGATGCGCGGCGGCGCCGGGACCGGGCGCGCGGGATCCGGACGCGCAAGCCAGGCTCGGGTCCAGGCCCGGAGCAGGTTCGCGGCCAGGGAGGTCTTGCCCGTGCCCGGTCCGCCGGAGATCACCGTGAAGCGTTTGCGCAGGGCCATGGCCAGGGCCCGTTGCTGTCCGGGGTCGAACTCCATGGCGGGGGCGGCGCCGGCCGGTGCGCCGGGGACCGCGGGCAGGCGCAGGGGAAACCGGCGTAATACCGTATCCAGAACGGTACCCTGGAGGACCGGATCCGGGGCGTCTGGGGCGGAGAGCAGGGCCGCCAGCCCGGCGCTGACCGAGGCTTCCGCCGCCTGGTGCTTCTGGAAGTACAGGCCGCCCCCGGTCCGCAGCAGGGGCTTGAACTCCGGGGGCTCGCCCAGGATGGCCGCATAGGCTCCTTCCAGGCGGTTCGCGGCGAATGCCTTGGAAAGGCGATCGGCCAGGGCATGCAGGTCCGCGAATTCCGGCTCTCCGGCCGGATCGTACGGGGCCTCCGCTTCCGTGGGACGGACGCTTTCCAGGAAGGCTTCCAGGCGCACCGCCATGGCCTCCGGTTCCAGGGGGATGCGCAGTCCCCCGGAGCGGATGGCGGCGATCAGGCATCCCAGCACGGCGCGCAGGGCCAGGTCCGCGGGGCGCTCCGTGCGGCGGGCCAGGGCGCGGATCAGGGCCAGGTCCACCTTGTCGAGGACGCCTTTTCCCGCGGCCGCGCGCTCCAGGCGGTCCCAGGGGGAGTCCGCCGCGGCGGGCGCGGGGGTAACCGGCGGGTTTCCCAGGGGGCGGGTGGCGTTCATCCGCCGCCCCCGCTTCCCGGGGTCCCCATGGCTTGGGCCAGGCGGAGGGGATATTCCCCCCGTATTTGCGCGAGCGTGGGCCGCAAGGCGAAAACCCCGGAGGTCTCCGGTATGGCGGAGGATTCGCCGGAAGCCCGCATGCCGCGCAGGTAGGCGTAATAGATGCCGCCGAAATGGGTTTCGAATCCGTACCCGGGGATGAGGCTGCCCAGCCATTTGTCCAGGGCCAGGGAATAGAGCATGTATTGCAGGTCGTAACTGGAGTCCCGCATGCTCCGCTCCAGATCGGAATGGCCATAGGCGTCCAGATGGTTCGACTTCCAGTCCAGCAGGTAATAGCGCCCGCGATGGCGGAAGACCAGATCGATGAAGCCCCAGAGGTACCCGTCGGGACCGGCTTCGGCGCGGGCGGGGTACGGGAACAGGAATTCCATTTCCGGGCGGCGATGCGCCACTTCCGCCAGGCTGAAGGGCCCGCCGCCGGCGGGATCGGGAAGGCGCGCGCGCAAAGCGTTCCAGACCACGCCGGCCACGGCGGCCCGCCAGTCCGCGTCCAGGCGATGGTCCTCCATGCACCCGTGGATCAGATCCCGAGTGGGCGCATGGGCGAACAGGGCCTCCGGCGAGGGCGCCTCGGCGGCCACGGCGAAGTCGATGCGTTCCAGGATCTCGTGGAACATGTTTCCGGTGTCCTTGCCGCGGGGCAGGGTGTTGCCGGGATAGGCGGAGGCGGCGGGCGGCGCGCCTTCGGATTCGCCGGTCCCGTCGGCGGCCGCGGGGGCTTCTTCCTTGTCGAAGCGGCCTTCCACGGTTTCCGCGGCCAGGCCGTGGCCGCGGCGGACCAGGTGGGAATAGGAGTCGAGCCTGCGGCGCCGGCGGGAGAAGTCCGCGGAGGGTCGGGAGAGGGCGTTCTCCCGCGGGTACCCGGAAAGCGCGTCTTCACCGGCGGCCTGGGGCGCGGCGGGAAGCGGAGCATTGGCGGCGGGATGCGGAGCGTAGGCGTCGGCCGGTCCGGCTTGCGAGGGTATCGCCGTTCCCGCCGATGGGCGCCGGGTCGGCGGGATCCCCGGCGGGGCCTTGGCATAGTCCTCCGCTTCGGCCCAATGGTACAGGTCCGGCCGCGCGGCCGCCGCGGTGCGCAAGGCTTCCGCCACGAAGCCGCCCAGGGGACCGTTGGACGCATGGCCCGCGCCGCCTTTCGGCAGCAAGGGCACGAAGAGTTTGTAGCGGGCGCGGGTCAGGGCCACGTAGTACAGGCGCCGGTCCTCGCCCTCGGACTCCTCGAGGTAGGCCCGCCTGGCGCCCGCATCGTCCTTGTCCAGGTTGTATACCGTGTGCAGCCCGTCGCGGTATTTGTAATGGGCGGGCGGAGGGTTGCCGGAGAAGCAGGCCAGAAAGACCACGGGGAATTCCAGCCCTTTGCTCACGTGCATGGTCATGAGCACCACCTTGCCGCCTTCGGACTCCTCCCGGTGCATGTCCGCGTCTTCGTCCGCGCCCGGGGCCGCGGCGCGCAGGTCCCGCAGATGCTGGACCAGCCCGGAAAGGCCCAGGTTGCGGCCGATGGCTTCCTGGACCAGGTTCTGGCCGATATGGGTGAAGTCCATGATGCGGCGATCGCCGTCCTCTTCCAGGCTTTCCCGGTACAGCAGGCCGGTGCGGTAGAGCAGGGAATGGAACAAGCGCTGCCAGCGGCGGCGGTCCGCCAGGCGGGTCCATTCTTCGAACAGGGGATGGGGGGATTCGGGCGGCCGGGCGGGGGGCGCATCCCCGGCGGCGCGGAAGAAGCGGGTGAGCAGGGCGCGCGCATGCTTGCCGGAATCGCGCGGGTCTTCCAGGGATTCCAGCACGGCCAGGTAATGCCCGGCCACGTCCCCGTGATAGAGGCCGGAACGGCGGTTGACCTGGACCGGGATGCCGGCTTCTCCGAGCGCCTTTTCGAGGCGGTCCTTCTCCGGGTTCTTGCGCACCAGCACGCAGATGTCGCCCCAGGCCAGGGGCCGGAGCTTTCCGGTCGCTTTGTCGGGGATGCGCAATCGATCGGGGGCGGCCATCAGGGCGGCGATCTCGGAGACGATCCAATGGTTGACGCGCCTTTTCAAGGCCGGCCGGTCCGGACCGGCCTTGCCTCCGGCCGCGCCGTCGCCGGTGAAATCCTTGAGGATGATGGGCGCGGGCGTGCCGGTGGCGTCCGCGCAGTCCTGGATGGCCAGGCCGCCGTGCCGGACCGGCAGGTAGCCCATGGGATCCGGTTCGGCGGGAAGGCGCCAGACGGTGTCGCCCGGATCCAGGGCCAGGGTATGGAACCAGCCCGCATGGGTGAACGCGGCGTTGTAGGCCTGCACCATGGCGCCGCTGGAGCGGTAGTTGGTGTCCAACCCCATCCCCTGGGCCTTGCCCTGGCGGCTCAAGGCGAACATGGCCTTGCGCGCTTCCATGTAGGTGTGCACGTCCCCGCCGCGGAAGCGGTAGATGGCCTGCTTGGGATCGCCGATCAGGTACAGGGGATTGGCCGATCCGCTGTCCAGGAACACGCGCCGGAAAATCTCCCATTGCAGCGGGTCCGTGTCCTGGAACTCGTCCACCAGGCAATAGCGGTAGTCGCGGCGCAACATGCGCACGCGCTCTTCC
>DATENA010000251.1:0-4342 GCA_035275285.1 Fibrobacteria bacterium
ATCGACGCATCGCGGAGCTGACTCCCGCCGGCTGGCTCGCCGCCCGCAACCCAATCCCCGCTCCGTAGACTCCACGCCATGGGGGGGAAGGATAACCCCCCTCTCCCAATACCCCTATACGGGGATCACCGAATGATTACGCTATGCCTCAGGTTTTGCTCAATCCGATCGGGCCAATCTGACCCCCATCTGGGGGCTCCTTTGCTCCATTTATTTCTTAACGGACCCTAAGGAGATTCCTGAAAATCCATTTTGCAAGCCAATGAGGTGGACTCCGGTTCCCCGTCTGCGTAGAGCCCTGGAAGGGGGTCCTCGATGCAGCGGAGGTTCTCTTCGGCGGACCAGATTTCTACGCGGCCATCTGGGTGAAGAACGACGGAACCGAGCCGCTCCGGGTGGCGCGCCATGGATTGAGATCGCCCGGTTGCCAGCAATCCTTCAACGACTATTGCTCCTCGGGCCGCTCAGGAGGCGGGGCCGCTTCCCAGTGACACTCCCTGCCCGTGCTCTTGTCAATGCGCACCGGAGTGAGGGAGGGCGGGGCGGGTTCCGGTAACCAAGCGGCCGTCCAGGCGGCGCAAGGTCCAGGTGCGCTTGCCCGGGCGCCTCTCCGCGCGGGCTGGCCGCAGCGCGGTCGGGGATTCCGGCGCGGGCAGCCAGGAGCTTTCCCATCCCGCCGTGCGCCAGATCGGTTGCGGTTCCTGGATCCAGCTGCCGCCTTGGATCCAGCGCACCGTGCCTTGCGCATCGGGTTGCAGGCGCAGGCCTACGTTGCCGTCCTGATCCATGAAGCCGCGGAACCAGGCGGGGGCGGAGCGTACCGCTAGGACGGCGGAGTCGTTGAAATAGGTCGGCAGGCCCGTCATGGCGAGTTGGGCGCGCGAGCTGTCGCGGCGCACCATGGCTTTCGGGGCCTTGATGACGCCGACGACGATCGTCGCCCCCGCCGCGGGCGAGATCGTGACCTCGCCTTGCACGAAACGATCCTCCCGGCGCGTGCGCAGGGTCCAGCGGAAGTCCACGGGCGCCGGCAAACCCGCGCGCCAGCCATAGGCCCATATGCGCAGCTCGGGATGCGCGGCCGTCGAGTCCGGGATCGCGATCACGAGGCTGTCCATCTGCGCCAGGTCGAAGGTCTTGATCGCGCCGTTCACGAGCAGGGCGGGCGTGCCCGCGGCCAGGGTGGTGCCTACGTTGAGGATGTCCTCGCCCCAGTCCCAGTGGCCGTGGCGGTTGATATCTTCGTGGAAGCGCCAGAGTTGCATGCCGGGAATGCGCTTGCCGATCATGTCGGCGTGGATATGCGCTCCCTTGGCCGAGACGAAGAGCGCGAAGCGGTTGTTCTCGATCGCCGGGCCCTGCAGATCGCCGTAGGGGTTCGCGCCCGCGGGCACGCGATCATGGGCGGTCCATTTCAGGTTCTTGAAGAGCACGGCCGCCTGGCCGGGCGCGCGGGACGGGGCACAGAGGGCCGCCAACGCCAGCAAACACGGGAAAAATCGGACCTTCACTATCGCTCCTCCTGACCCAACAGCCATTTTGTCCGCCCTAATCTACACCGTTACCGCCGCTGGCGCCATGGGTTTCTGTGCGAGATTGCAGGGGGGGCGGGTGCTCCGAAGCGGACGGGGGGGGGTAATAGCTTTGGGCCATGGGCATGAGCGGCATCTCCGCCGCGTTATCATGCTTGAAAAGCCGCCACGCATCCAACGTGAAGGGATCATAGGTAACCGGGCCATAAGCATAAGTCCTCAGGGCCTCGGCCCCGGTGCATCGCGCGATGCAATGGCTAGTGCTGTGACACCCCAATTGCGGGACGAAGGCGGCGAGGGATGGGGGTTCAGGGCAAGGCGTCGCCGACGGGAGGCGCAACGCAGCCCTGGACCCCCAGACCCGGCGAAAGCGTCCCGCAATTGGGGGGTCAAAGCACTAGAGCCGGGGCATAGTGGCAGTTCAGCAATGGGGAATATGCGATGCTTCCGGATTTGAAGGTGCTCAGCATCCTCGTATATGGATGAGGGGTCCACTGGCGCCGGATTGATCAATCCATTTTCGTACATGGATTCGTTCTGAATGTCACAGCGGTTTCCTTTTGTCGATCCGGTTTTGACTAATTCCGCATTCTCGAGGTAACCGGAAAAATAATCACAATTTCCGGCGTCCATCTTCATCCCAAGGCAGGCCTATGCTATCTTATCCACCGTGGCCGAAGCGTCCCACTATGCGGTGGAGGTGTCATTGAAAGTAAAATCCGGTTCCATCTGGATGGGTTTTCTCTTCACGACCTTGCTTCCCTGGGCGGGAAGCGCCCAAACCCCCAAAGAATTGCAGACGCGCGCGGCTGCCAGCATCGAGGTTTGTCTCAAGGATTATCGCAAAACCCGGTATGCAAGGCTCTACGAGGTTCCGCTGCGGAAGGCCAAGGCCGATTTGGAGGCCAGCCATGCCGGTTTCATCCGGGACGGAAACCATTCCGAGGCCTCCCATTGCCTCCTGAACCTCGGCAGGATGGAATTTTTCAATGGGCAGTGGGACCAAGCCGTCGGATATTTCCAGCGGGCCGATAGCCTGGCCCTGTCCTCGGGAGATACCCTGGCCCAGGCTCAAGTCCATAAGGCATGGGCCGAGGCTGAATCCCAGGGAAGGCGCGATCGCGTTTCGGGATTGATGCATGCGGAAAAGGCGGAGCGTTTGGCCGAGGGGAAAGGCGATGCCGATTTGATTTTTGGAATCAAGCAGGTCAAGGCTTCCATCCTCATCGAATTGAAGGAGTTCGCCAGGGCGGCAATAGCCTTGGACGCCGCATTTCGGCTCGAGAAAAAAGTAAAGGACCTCGACCTGATAATCCTCGGCTACAAGGAGCGGGGCAATCTTGCCCTGATGGAAAGCAGCAAGTGCATGGCTCAGGGTGAAAGGGAGGATCATCAATATTGCTATGATTTGCAGAATACCGCCCAAGCCGCTTTTTCGAAAGCGCAGGCGCTGGAAAAACGGCTAGGTTACACAGGGGCGTCCCAAGGGAGCACCAACGCCATGGACCTTGCAGCCGTCATGGGTGCTTTCCATGGCATCGAAAAAATGGGGCAGGATTTTCAGGGAATGGGGATGAGTTACCATCCCATTAAACCTTCGGATGTGATGATCCTCGATCCCTATTCCGGTCCTGACCCCGACTCGAATCAGTTCCCCAAGGATTTTGACTTCTTCGGAGTACGGAAGCCGGATAACGCCAAGGGTATCAAGGCAGAGCAGGGCAAATCGAAAGAGCCCTTCAAAGACATGCTGCAGCAGTACTTCCGCCTTGGAACGCCGCTTAAAAAAGATTCGTCTTTTAAAGTGATCCACACCTTCATGCTTCCGTTCATCGAGGCCGAGAGGCGGAATCTCCCCGATGAAAAAACCCGGATAAACTTCATGGAAGCCAATATCGGCCACTATTACGCGGCTATCGACTTTTTCTTGAAGCGCCGGGACTACCCTGACGCATTCAAAGCGATGGAGCTTTGTCGATCCCGGACCCTTGCGGATGTCATGGCCGGCGGGCAAAAGACGAAGTTGGATGACAAGGCCGAGAAATCCCTGTCCCTCTACAGGAACCGGATGGCCCAGCTTGACGTCCTGTACGGTTCATACTATGCCCGCGCCAAAAGGGCGCCCGGAACGAGCCCGGACTCCATGGAGGCGCTGGATGCGAGAATCCGCGCCCTGGAAAACGAAGCGGAGGACATCCGCGCATCCATGGGGCCGGACGCGTCCACGGCGCTCGACCTGCTTTCCTCCGAACCGGCCACCCTGGATCGCATCCAGGGAATCGCACGCAAGGACAGTTTGGAGATATTGGAATACCTGGTGCGGGATGACCGGGTCATTCTCTGGTATATCGCTGGCGATAGCGTGCATGTCCGGAATATTATCCTTCCACGCTACGAGATTTCGAAAAAATCCAACCTGCTTTTGCGGAGTCTGGCGCCTCACTCCCCTGGGAGTAAAACCCCGCCTGCATCCGGACCCTGTCTCGACGAACAAACCGCAACCGAGCTTTTTTTATTCCTGATCCAGCCGGTATTGCCGTGGATCCGGGGCAAACGGCTGGTCGTCATACCCCACGACATCTTGTGGGATGTCCCATTCCAAATCCTTCTGGATCCGGCCACCAGGGCCTATGTGGGCGAATCCTTCCGGATTTCCTACATGCCCAATGCCTCATTGTTGACGAACCGGCGGAAACTGCCCAACCTGAAGGGAAAAGCCTTGCTGGCCGTCGCGAATCCGGCCATTTCCACTTCGATGAAAGAGATTGAAACGATCTCCTTGAACTACGGAAAGCAGTCGGTGCTCCTGC
>DATENA010000252.1:0-43175 GCA_035275285.1 Fibrobacteria bacterium
CGCGGAGTCGGATGGGGAACCGCCGGCGGGGCCGGCCTGGGCGGCGACAGGGGCGGCGACAGGGGCGGAAGGCGCGGCGGCCAGGGCCGCGGCCAAGGCGGGCCCGGTCAGGAGGCGGCCGCGGAAAGCATTGGCCGAAACATAGCGTTCGAACCGGACGGGATCGACCCGGCGCAGGGCGCGATCGGGGAAGGCCGCGCGCAGGTCCTGGACGGTGGGGCCGGCCAATCCCCCGACCGGAGGGGGTTCCTCCGGGGAGAGGGAGGAGGCTTCCCGGAAAGGCGTTTGCCCATGGCGGCGGGTTTCCAGGTTCGCGGGTCGGGCGGCTTGAACCGTCAGGGTGGCCAGCAGGATCCAGGGAACCACGGAGGGCAAAGGCTTCGGGAATCGGCGCGTCATACATCCTCGGCGGAGGGTGGAATGCCCCCCGGCCTACCCTATTACGCGCAGGGGCGGGCGAAGCGCTACACGTCCAGCTCTTTCACCAAATACGCGTTCTCCTCGATGAACTTCCGGCGCGGCTCCACTTCTTCGCCCATGAGCATGGTGAAGATCTGGTCCGCCTCCACCACGTCTTCCATGGTCACCCGCTTGAGCACCCGGTTGGTCGGGTTCATGGTGGTGACGGAAAGCTGCTCGGGGTTCATTTCGCCCAAGCCTTTGTAGCGCTGGATGTAGATGCCCTTCTTGTCGCCGATCTCGGCGAGGATCTTGTCGCGTTCCGGCTCGTTGAACGCGTAGCGCTCGATCTTGCCGGCCTTGATCTTGTAGAGCGGCGGCTGGGCCAGGTAGAGCACGCCCTGATCGATCAGCTCCTTCATGTAACGGCAGAAGAAGGTGAGCAACAGGGTCTGGATGTGGGATCCGTCCACGTCGGCATCGGTCATGATGATGATCTTGTGGTAGCGGAGCTTGTCGATGTTGAACGTCTCCTCCCCCAGGCCGGTGCCGATGGCCTGCACCATGGTGGAGATTTCCTCGTTGCCCAGGATCTTGTCCATGCGCGCCTTTTCCACGTTCAGGATCTTGCCCTTGAGGGGCAGGATGGCCTGGAAACTGCGGTCGCGGCCCTGCTTGGCGCTGCCCCCGGCGGAATCGCCCTCGACCAGGTACAGTTCGCAGATCTTGGGATCGCGGGAGGAGCAGTCGGCGAGCTTGCCGGGCAGGCCGCCGCCTTCCAGGGCGCTCTTGCGGCGGGCCAGCTGGCGGGCCTTGCGGGCGGCCTCGCGGGCCACGGCGGCATTGTACACCTTCTCCACGATCTTGCGGGCGATGGAGGGGTTCTCTTCGAAGAAGTTGGTGATCATGTCGAAGACGGCCGTCTCGACGATGCCCTTCACTTCATGGTTCCCGAGCTTGTGCTTGGTCTGGCCCTCGAACTGCGGATCGAGCACCTTCACGGAGACCACCGCCGTGAGGCCCTCGCGCACGTCCTCGCCGGTGAGGTCGATGCCTTCCTTCTTGTTCTTGGGGATGAAATCCCTGGCCTTGTTGTTGATGGTCCGCGTGAGGGCGGATTTGAAGCCCGCCACGTGGGTGCCGCCGTCCACGGTGTTCACGTTGTTGACGAAGGAGAACAGGCTCTCCGTGTAGCCGTCGTTGTAGCGGAAGGCGATTTCCACGGGGGTGCCGTCCTGCTCCTTGATGATGTGGACCGGCTTGTCCATCAAGGGCTTCTTGTTGTGATCCATGTACTCGATGAAGGCGGAAACGCCGCCGGGGAAGCGGAACTCGTGGAACTTGCCTTCCTCGCGCTCGTCCTTGATGGTGATGGTCAGGCCCTTGTTCAGGAACGCCAGCTCGCGCAGGCGGGAGCTCAGGGTGTCGAAGTTGAAGACGAGCTCGGAGAAGATCTCGCTGTCGGGCTGGAAGAACACCTTGGTGCCGCGCTTGTCGGTCTCGCCGATGTTCCTGCCCGGACCCTGGGGGGCGCCGCGCCGGAAGGTCTGCTCGAACAGCTTGCCGTTGCCGCTCACCGTCACGACCAGTTCCGAGGACAGGCCGTTCACGCAGGAGACGCCCACGCCGTGCAGGCCGGCGGACACCTTGTAGCTGTCGTGGTTGAACTTGCCGCCCGCGTGCAGCTTGGTCATCACCAGCTCCACGGTGCCGATGCCTTCGGTGGGATGGATGTCCGTGGGGATGCCGCGGCCGTTGTCCTGGACGCTGACGCCGTTGCCGGCGGTGATCACCACGTCGATCTGGGTGCAATAGCCGGCCAGGGCCTCGTCGACGGAGTTGTCGACCACTTCGTAGACCAGATGGTGCAGGCCGCGCCCGTCGGTGGAACCGATGTACATGGCGGGGCGCTTGCGCACCGCCTCCAGCCCTTCGAGCACCTTGATGTCGCTCGCCTGGTAGGTATGTTCCCTGGGTTCCTGCACGGCTTTGTTCTCTTCCACGTTCACATCCTTCTCAAGATCGCAAGATCGAAATACGACAAGGCCGGATCCCCGGCGTCAAACCAATTGGATATCCTTCACCAGCTCCGCGCCCAGGATCTCGTTGGCCCGTTTGCGGATGGCTTCCCGCTGGAAATGCAGCTCGTTGCGCCACGTGGCGCTTTCCACCCGCACCTTCAGGGTCCAGCCTTTCAGGCTCTCGAGCCTGGCGATGCCGGAGGCTTTGGGCCCCATCAGCGCCGCCCAATTCCCGCGCAGCTTTTCCTCGTACATCAGATGCCCCAGCCCGGCGCGGTCCAGCAATCCGCCCAGAACCTGGGAGATGCCCGCCAACTGTCTTCCCGCGCGTTTTGCCATCGAGTATGCCGGCCGCTCCCGCCGTGGTATTCCCGGACTTTTCCGCCCGCTCAGGTCCCCCGGAAGTCCGCCGGCCGGACCCTTCCATTGTACCGCCTGCGGAGCCGTTCCGTCCGCTTTATGGGGTCCGATTCCTTATTATTTCCAGGTTCGTAAAGGTAGAAAAATCGCCGCTTCCGGGCTATTCCGCGGGCCCGCCGGGCAGGCTCAACCCACCCTGCGGCCGCGCTCCAGAACGATGACTTTTTCGGCCGCGAAAGGCAGGTCCGCGGCGCGGGGATTGGCGATGAACACCTGGCTTTTTCCGCGGATCAATTCCCCGATGCGCGACCGCCGGGCCTCGTCCAATTCCGCGAACACGTCGTCGAGCAGCAGGATGGGAGGCCGCCGGTTCTTCTCCTCCAGCAACCGCGCCGAAGCCAGCTTGAGGGACAAGGCCACCGAACGCTTCTGTCCCTGGGATCCGAAGTCCCGCACGGGCTTGTCCGCGAGGCTGAATACCAGGTCCTCGCGATGCGGCCCCGCCAGGGTGAGGCCGGCTTCGCGCTCGGCCGCGCGCAGGGAGAGCAGCCTGGCCAGGAAGTCCTCGCGCATGGCCGCCTCCCCGGAGGCCTCGGACGCGCAGCCGGAAAGGGCCAGGCCCAGGGTTTCGCCGCCGTCGGAGATGGATCGGTAACAGGCGGACGCCAGGGGCGCCAGATCGCCCAAGGCCCGGCGCCGCAAGACGGTGATGCGCGCCCCGGCTTCGGCCAGGGGAGCGTCATAGGCGGACAGCACCTCCCCGGAGAACCCCGGTTGCTTGAGCAGGCTGTTGCGTTGTTTGAGGGCCTGGTTGTAATGCCTCAAGGTATCCAGGTAGTCCAGGGAGAACTGGCACAGGAGGACGTCCAGGAAGCGCCGGCGCAGTTGGGGCCCGGAGCGGATGAGGTCCAGGTCTTCCGGGCTGAAGGAGACCACCTCGAAATGCCCGATCAGGTCCGACAGGCGCTTGCTTTCCCGCCCGTTCACCTTCACGCGCTTGGCCCCCGTTTCCGCGTATTCCACCGACTGCGCGTGCTCCAGCCCGCCGATGCGGCCCCGGATCCGGAGCACGAAGGCGGCCTGGTTCCATTCGATCAGCTCCTTGTCCTTGCGGGTCCGCTGGGAATGCGCCAGGCAGGCGTAGTGGACGGCCTCCAGGAGATTGGTCTTGCCGTGGCCGTTGGGGCCCGAAAGCAGATTGAGGCCGGGGCAGAACTCGAACTCTTCGCTCCCGTAGTTCCGGAAATGCGTGAGGGAGACGGCCTCCAGGTGCATCAAGGGGCGGAACCTTGGAACGTCACCTTCACGTCCGCCAAGCCGTCGTCGAGGACCGTCAGGGTCTCCTCCCCGGAGGAGCCGGAAAGCGATCCGTTGGCGCCTTGGGAGAACAGTTCTTTCCAGGCGAAATCCCTCCCGCCCAGGCGCACGCTGGCGGCCTGGCCCGCCTCCAGGCCCTGGAACAGGAATTCCCGGCGCAGGGCGAGGTCCCCGTAATGATCGTCGTACGAGGGGCGCTCGTTCACGCGGAGGGTCCCGTTCCCGGGCAGGTCCAGGGCGTAATGGAGGATGAGATCGCCCAGGCTGTCCTCCTCGAAGCCCAGGAACCGGGGCCGCGCGGGCTGGGTAACATCCACGCTACCCACCCTCCAGAGGCCGTCGGCCTCCTGGCGGTGGAACAAGGGACCTTGCGGGGCGAAGGAACCGTCCGGGTTGCGGAGGGGGCCGTCCACCGGTCCCCGCCAGGCCAGGTAGAGGCCGCAGCGCGCGGTGTCGTAGACCAGGGTCATGGCGGCGGAGTGGGCGGCGTAGAAGATCAGGCCCTTGCGGCCGTCCAGTCCGCCCCGGTACACGCGCAGACCGGCTTTCACGGGCGGAAGGCCCGCGTCCGGGCCCAGGACCTCTTGCCCGGGGGAGCATGCCGCCGCGCCCAGGCCGAGAAGGCCGAGCAGGCCCAGGGCCCGGAAGCGGCGGCCCAGCTTCCTCACCGCGGCGATGCCCTTGGGGATGCGCCCAGGCCGGTATCCGGCGGTCCGGGTGAAAACGGGGCAGGCGGGAGTACCGCCGGGGGAGGCCATTCCCTTAAGGTAGCAAGGTGTCGGTAGCAAGGAGTCGCCGGGGGAGGTGGAAGCGCCGGCGGCAAGACCCGAAATGCATCCGTGATCCGTGAAGTCCCTTTTCCGGTAACATATGCCGGCGAGGCAGGGACCAAGCAATTAGTAATTTTGGAAACGAGATGACCCCCAAGATCCCCAGGCCGCGGTTCCTCCGTTCCGGCGTCTGCGCCGGCCTGGGCATGGGGTTCCTCCTGGGCTGCGGAGAATGGAAGGTGGACTCCTCCGAACTGAGCGCCCGCACCACCGGGCCTGCCCCGGGCCTGGACTGCGCCAGCTGCCACGGCTATCCCCTCGCCGACGTCAACCATGATTACCATCTGTTCCGAGCCGGCTCCAACAAGGATCTGAACGGGGAGATCACGTGCCTGGATTGCCATAGCCTGTCGCTCCAATCCCAATCCCTGACCCTTTTCGATTCCGTCTACGAAGCGCCGAGCGGGGAAAAATGGCGCACCCTGGGCCATCCCAACCCGGGCGATACCACGTCGGACGGGAAAGTCATCCGCAGCCTCCCGCTTTTCGCGGTGGATACCCTTCACCAGAACCGTCCCATCCCCATGCCGCCCCGGCCGGGAGCCGTACCGCGTTTTCAGGAATACATGACCGCCGTGGCGCATATGAACAAGAAGGTCGATGTCCATTTCGACAACCGCAATTCCCTGCCGGCCCGATTCAATGGCGATTCCGCCTCTTTCAATCCCGCCATGGAAACGTGTTCGGCGGTGGCTTGCCATCCCGGCGACAAACCCTATAGCTGGGGCTCGGTCGCGAAGGGTTTGCCGGAGTTGAAAGACGACGAGGAGGAGGAACCTTGATCCTGAAACCCGGCCTGGTCCACCGCGATCCCCTGGCCCGATTCCGCCCGCGCCGGCTGATTCCGGCGGCGCTCCTTTTGGCGACCGCGGTTTTCGGCGCCGGGTGCGCGCGGGTCCATCAGAAGGACCGCGAATTCCTCAGCGATCCCATCATGCAACGCACTCCCGATCCGATGGGCAACGGTCTGGAAAGCCATAACCTGCCGCGCCGCGAAGGTTCCTCCGGGGGCAGTTCCGGATCCGGAGGCGGATGCGGTTGCTGAACCTTCCCGGAAACCGGGGACCCGCGCGCGGCCTCCCGGCCAGGGCCCTGGTCCTGGCCCTGTGCGCATTGGCCGCCCTGCCGCGGCCCTCCCAGGCCGACGGATCCGGATCCGATCAGGGCCTGGACTTCAAGTACCTGTACTATTGGGATCGCAATGGGGTCTGGAACCACACGCCCGCCTTCGCCTATTTCCGCAAAGCCTCCCTCTGGACATTCCAATGGGACCAGGAGCTGGACGCGGTTTCCGGAGCGTCGAGGCGCCTGGGCCTGAAGAACATCGGCCGTCTCGCCGACAACGATCTCAAGCTGGACGGCATCAGCGGCGCGTCCCGCCGCGAGATCCGGCACTCCGAACAGGCGACCCTGGCCTATGCCGATCAGGGCCGGAATGCCTCCGCATCCTTTTACTTCAGCGATGAGAACGATTACCGGTCCTATTCGCCTTCGCTGGCCGCCTCCATGGACTTCAACGATCGCAACACCACCTTGGGCGGATCGGCCGCCGTGTTCTTCGACGATATGCATCCCACCGGCCCCTTCCGGGGCCTGGGCGGCAAGCGCGAGATTCTCTCCTTATCGGCCACCCTGGCCCAGGTGCTCACGCCCCTCGCCCTGGGCGGGCTCACCGTGAACGTCATCCACAGCTCGGGGTTCCTGGGGCATCCCTACAATCCCGTGATCACCTCCAATCCCGGGACCGCCTCCGACGGCAACCTCGTGCTCGAGAATCTGCCCGACCGCAGGACCGGGGTCGCCCTTTCCGGGCAGATCATCCAGGGCTTCCACGTCGGGGAGCGGCTCGGCTCCCTGCGCCTGGAAGCGCGCCATTACCGGGACGATTGGGAACTCGTGTCCAACACGGCGGACCTGCAATGGTACCAGTACCTCCGCGAGGGCACCTACGTGCGGCTGCGCGCGCGCGGCTACCGCCAGGGAGCCGCGGCCTTCGCCAAGGACGCCTACGACGGCCACGAAGTCTACCGCACGCCGGACATCCGCTACTATGCGTTTTCCTCCCTGACCGTGGGACTCAAGATCGGATCCGTCTTTCCGGAAGGCTGGGGCGCCTCCGCCCTGCTTCCGGACCGATGGGACATCGGCTACGACCACGGCCTGCGGGACACCCAAGGCGAGGAAGACGGCGTCCATCCCGTCTACCATTACCAGTTGTTCCCGACGGATCGGTATTACGTGCAGGGGACGTTAATGGCGGGGCTTTCCTTCGATCTTTGATCTATCCCGAATCGAGTCCGGCAAGAACTTGCCGGGGGCGAGCCCGACCTAACCGGTGCGCCGTTCAGTGCAGGTTCATCCAGGTATGTGTCTTCACCCGATTGCCCACCTTGAGCCGGAACACCGGAGATCCGGAGCCGGTGATCAAGCGGTTGGAGAACACGGACAAGTCGTGCTCGCCCGCGGCATAATTCCCTTCGATCAAGGTCGCCACCAGGCGGCCCCGGGCGTCGAAGGCCTGGAGCAGGACCGCTTCGCTCCCGGCGAGGCCGAAGGAAACGTCCACGTTACGGGTCGAATGAAAACTTGGTTACTTCGGGGATCTCTCTGACGACCCCATCGCCAATTGCAACAAAGGGAATGCCATCGGGACTCAGTTGGATCCAACTTATAAGAGCTAATGAAGCACTCAATGCAGGCGGACCGACATGCACCCATTGCGAGCCCCGAAGGGATTTCACCATGACTTGGTTTTGGTTGACAGAGCTCGTATAAGCGGCATATTTTGTTCCCCCGGCATCAACGGCGATCGAAATAGAGTTTTCCTGACCTTGGCCGGCAGTATAAATTGCCCCCCCAATGCGCTCCCAAAACGACCCATTGAATTTATAGGCCTCGCCATTGCCTCCACTCTCATCGGTAGCCAGGGCCATGAAAAGCGAATCTTCCTGACCTACCACAATTGAAACCGGCAGACCGGATTTGGAATGGAGTCCAAAGTTCCCGACGGGATCCCATCTCGAATTCGCAGAATTAAACCGCTGGATTCTTACTGTTCCATCACCTCCGACATAGGAAAAATAAGGAACGCCCGCTGAATTCAGTGCAATGTTCAAAAATACGACCTGGCCCTCTGAAAACCCAGGTGACCCCACTGTTTCCCATATGGCTCCATTTAATCGCATAACCGTGGCCTTTCCACCAAAACTGCCATCACTAAAAGCCACATAGGGCGTTCCCGAAGGAGATATCGCTAGCGCCATTTGGCCTGCATTCGCTCCAGTAAACTTGGCATTTCCCGCGGGTTGCCATTTCCCATTTTCAAATCGAGCCACGGTTATCTGAAAGTTACTATCACGCAAACAAAGATAGGGAATATCATTCGCATCCAATTTTAGACAGGACAACCCTATTAAGCGCCCATACACGGACGGATTGCCCAAGGTTTCCCAGGAAACGCCGTTGAACCGTTTGACAGTTGGGGCTGTAAGGATTTCCCCCCAATCGAAAATACGAACCATCTCCGAATAAGCGAAATATCTTTCTCCGGATTTTCCTATCGCAAGCGACATATTACCTACTGCTCGAGTAAGTCCAGTGGATCCCAGCGCGCCCCGCAGCGCCAATACCAACTCTTTTCTCGAAGTTACGGACCAGTTACCCGCCGCGTCTCGCTCCTGAATATAAAACGTGTGCTTTCCCTCGGACAAGGACGTGCTGGGTGTGAACATCGTATCCATTTTTTCAGCGGCCCCGGTTAGATCGGAGTTATCCAATCTGTATCTAAACACCCTGGTCCCTTCACCGCCGGTTTTCCAGGTCCAAACCGGCTTTAGGCTATTGAGCGGATAATAGGGCGTAGAATCCATCAGGGGGGCGGCTGGGGGCGTGAAATCAAGAATCACCTGCGCCATCCCGCTTACGGACCAATTTCCCGCAGAATCCCGCTCTTGGACATAGAGAATATGCTTCCCCTCTTTCAAAGCCGCATCGGGGGTAAAACTCAGGGGCGTTCCCGAGGCGGCTCCCGAAGTCAACACGCTGTCATCCAGCTTGGAACGGAACAGGCCCATGCCCGCGTTGCCCCCGCCCACCCAAGTCCACACCGGCTTGGGGAGATTGGTGGGAGATGGCTGCCCCAGAGAGACCTTCGGCGCTGCCGGAGGGGTCAAGTCCACCGTCACCGAGGCGGTACCGGTCGCGGACCAGTTCCCGGCGGAATCCTGTTCCTGGACATAGAGCGTATGCGGCCCATCCGACAGCGCGGTGCCGGGGGTGAAATTCGAGGATGCGGTGGCGGTGGTTCCCGTCCTTAGATCGGCGTTATCCAGCTTGTAGCGGTAGGAACCGGACCCATTGCCCGGGCCGGGAATCCACGTCCAGGTGGGTTTGGGAGTATTGGTCAGGGTGGGAACCGATACCGCGGGGGCGACCGGCGGCGTAACATCGATGACAATGGAAAAGCGCCCGCTCAAGGACCAGACCCCATCCGGGTTCTTTTCCTGAACATAAAGCGCGTGTAACCCTTCGCTCAATTCCGTGGGAGGGATATAGGATGTATCCGCAATAGGAACCGCAGTGGACAGATCGTCGTTGTCCAGGCGATAGCGGTAGGTGCCCGTTCCCCCTCCGCCGCTGCTCCAGGTCCAGGTGGGTGTTTTGCTCTGGGTGGGCGATTTCCCTTTGACGATGGGTTTTCCGGGGGGAGGCAGGACATTCCCCACGGTAATCGTGAGCCTCAAGGTGTCCTGGGCTTTTCCATCCGTGGCCCGGAGGGTCAGGAAGTAATTCCCGGATTGGCCGGGAGCGGGCTTCCAGGTGAACTGTCCCGCCGTAAAACGAGCCCCCGCGGGCAAGCTATCCAGGGTCAAGGCGACGGAATCCAAATCCGGGTCCGTGGCTTCCACTTTGAACTCCAGGGACGCGCCCTCTTTGACGACTTGGTTCTGAACCGGCTTGATGGCCGGCGGCCGGTTCACGTTCAGCACCTTCACGCGGGTGCTTTTCTCAACCCTCTTGTCCGCGGAGGTGTAGACGAAGGTCACGGCATAGGGCTCGGTGCGGCCTTGGTCGAAGTTCGGCCGCCAGGTGAAATCGCCTTCGCCAGGGGCATGCCCCACCGTGTCCAGGGCCGCACCGGAAATGGGGTCCTTCAGGGTCAAGGTGGTGGGGCCGCTCCAGGGGGTGCGGACTGTGACGCGAAAGCGCAAGGAATCACCCTCCGCAATGGAGGTATCGGACGGGGCCAGGATTTCAGGACGCATGGGGTCGATCGTCACGGTGTCTTTTCCTGTTTGAGCGAGCAGGTCCTTGGATTGGTAATTCCCCGGGCCATGGACCGCGAACTCCTTTTTCACGCCTACCTTTCCGTTTTTATAGCCGATGAGGAATACGATGTATTCCCGGCCCACGCGGGGATCCATGGGCAGGCTCGCGACCTGCTTGGGATTACGCAAGACACCGTGGAAAAGCTCCTGGGAAAACGAACTGTCCTGGCTGTACACCTTCACGATCAAGGAGTCAAAGGTCAAAAGGCTGTCGTTGTCCTTGTTGATGATCATGTTGAGCGTGTGCTCGGAGTCATCCGTTGTCGTGCACGCGGCAAGGATGAGCAGCGCGGAGAACGAAATCAATGCGAGCAGGAATCCTTGGGCCTTTCGATGTTTCATGGCCATGCCTTAGGGTTGGAGTGGATCGGATGCATTCGAGGATTTGGAATCTTCACGCAAAAGCAGAACGGCCGTGGTGGCAACCGCCGCGACCCCTGCCGCGCCCGCGGTCCACCAGACCCATGTTGAAGAACGCGTCGGTTTTCCCTGGGCCGGTTTTTCCTTCGCCGGTTTCGGCTCCGGCTTTCCCTTCTCCAGGGTCGAGTCCTTGACCAGGGCCGAGTCCTTAAGGGGCCGGCCCAGGGTATCATGGTGGCGCGCATACTCCTGCTGCTTCAGGTATCGTTCCTTCACCTTATTGAACATGTCCTCGATGTTATCGGGGAGGTACATGTCCACCAACTCGATGGTCGGCATCAGCTTGAGGAGTTGCACCATGTAGCTTTCCGCCTTGTTGCGGGTGGCGGAGTCCACCGCGTAGAGGACGGACAGGTGTTTGAAGACGAAGATGCTGTCTTCCCGGGACTTGGTGGAGTGGCTGACGCGCCAGACCTCCAAGGGCGGGAGAATCCGGTGGAAATCGCCCTCGAAATAGGCCTTGCTGATGGCATTCTTGTCCAGGCGGCCGTCCAGCTTGAAGCCGAAGGCGGCGAAGGCGTGCGGTGCCATGGCAAGGATGCCGGCACTCAGCAGGGGTAGGATTTTTTTGGACATGGGTTTGGTCCGGTCAGGGTTCAAGCAATGGGATGGCATTGCGGGCAGGGATCCGACTCGGAATGCTACGGTGGAGTGCTTAATGGGGGAAGCCATGGCTGCCAAAGATAAGAACACTCTTCCCATTCTGTCTGTGATGGAGCACACACCGGGATGGAAATATGCACAAACCGTTCCACCCTCTCAAACCCCATAACCGCCCCCGCCTGGCGTCTCGATAAGAGTTCCTTCTCCTGCCCCCCGTCCTCGCCCTCTCTTTATCCTTTTATCGCATCCATTTGACGATCTCGGTCGAATCCAGGTCTTCGCTTTTCACCATGAAACTGTCTTTATATGTAGACCGAAATAGGGTGTGATGAGTGGTGTCATGGCCTTCAGGAAAAACGATCCCTTCGCCGTTTCCGTTGACGATCGTACCGGCTGATGTGCCGTTAGGAGCCCAGGCTTGAGTCGGTTGCTTTTTCGGGCGTTTTCCAACAAGGTGACAGCGTCTTCGAAATCGCCGTCCATATCAAGCGCGCGAATTTTGGCCGTGTAAGCGTTTCTGTTCGGAAGGACGCTTTTTCAGGCAGTTTGGTTGGAAAGTCCGGTTATAGGAGAAGCATTTTCAAGAATCAGCGCGCTACATTCACGCTTTGAGTTCGAACTTCATCACCAGCCTTCAGTTTGAAAACCAGGATTCCGGACGTTGCGTCTAGCCTGTTTGAGTATACGGACATCCGATGGACGCCTGTGCTTTGCTTCCCTTCCAGCAATGTCGCAATCAGATGACCCTGCGCATCAAACGCCAGCAGTGAAACGTCCTGATCGGTTGCAAGACCAAAGGACACATTGACGTTACGAGTATTCGGCCGGAAATCAATGGAAAATCCCATGGCATTGGCGAAAGAGTGGATACCGCTTGAAGCCGTTACGGTAAAGCTTGAGGTGGTGACGAGCGTGTATGGAGCCTCATCATCAGGACGCGATGTGTTTTGCGCATCCGTGCAAGCAGGCTTTTCAGCTGTTTGGCAAATCCTGATCTTTCCTTGTGTTGTTGCCGCGTCGGGGGTCCAGTTGAATGTTTGGATACCAGGGGCGGATGCAGTATATGCTTTTATCGTTGTCCACTTTGCGCCACCATCCATTGAGAGATCGATATTCATTTTGCCATCATGAAGATTGCTCACGTCCCAAGTGATTTTAACCGGCGTCCCGACCGTAAAAGGTCCCCCACCAGCTAAAATCAAACTTTCATTCACCAAATGCGCCCTCGCCGCCCCCACCCCCGCCAGTACCATCGCGCCCACAATCAGCCAACGTCTCTTCATCATGATGCTCTCCCCTCTATCAACGTGTGTTCCCCGCACTCCAAGTCCCGTGCAGGGGTCGGATCGACCCTATCGCAACCTATTGGGTCTCCCTTTGCGGAAAAGCGTTACGGCCCGGCATTTCTTTTTTCCGGGAACCCCGCCTCCCCGTCCGCTTTTTAAAATCAAACGAGGATTGTTTCAGACTCTTTCGTCACTCGATCGCTTATTGTAAACGCGACATCCAGTCCGATTTTACCAAGAAGGCGAATCAGTCGATCGGAGCTGAAATGCTCTAATTTGGCATGCTTGATTCTGGATAACTCCGGTTGGGTAATTCCGAGAATTCCCGCGGCTTTTGTCTGAGTCAATCTCCGTGATTCAACTTGCCGAAGCAGCCGAACGGCCAACTTAACCCTGAGCCTATGCTCTTTGGCATCGTCCAACCCAAGGTCGGCAAAAATATTGCCGCTACTTTTAATCGATTTGATTTTGGGCATCGGATTTCTCTTTCTCTATTGCGGCTTTATATCGTTTCTCAATTAAAAAAACATCGGATTTCGGTGTTGCAATCCCGGTTTTGGATTTCTTTTGGAAAACGTGCAAAACGTAGACTTTCACCCCAATCTTGATCGCGTAGGCGGCCCGAAAGGTGTTTCCGTCAAAAGGGGCAACGATTTCGAAGACGCCACTGTATTTGCACTTAAATGGTTTTGCCGCAGCGCTTTTTTTGCCTTCTTGAGCGAAACCGAGCGCATATCCGATATCTCTCTGCACTGCTTTCGGAAAAGTCTTTAGGGTTTCCAGAGTATCTACCATCCATACAAGAGGCTTCTCTTCTTCATCTACCGGAGCCTCAGCAGAAGCTTTTTTGCTCAGACACCCTCCTTAGATTATACCCAATTGATCATAATCAGACAAATCAATTTTGGCAATTCCCCGATTTGGCTCTTTGAGCTAAATTCACGGAAATATGGCTAAATACGCTTTTTTTGCAGGATTGAGTATTATATCCGCCAGAATCCATCCAGGCCCTCCCGGCCGGCCCCTATCCATCCCAAGGAAGCCCATGCGAATCCTTTACTCCGCCTTCTTCCCCTCCCTCTGCCTCGCCTCCCTTATCGCCACCGCCCCCGCCGCGGCCGACTTGAAAACCCTCCCCGCCTTCTCCCTGCCCGATCTGGAAGGCAAGACCCATGATCCCGAGGAATGGCAAGGCAAGGTGGTGGTCATGGACTTCTGGGCCACCTGGTGCACGGGATGCCGCCAGACCATCCCCGTCCTGGAACGGCTCAAGGGGAAATACGCCGGCAAGGGCCTGGTGGTGCTGGGAGTCACCTTGGACAAGGGCCCCAAGGAGAAGATCGCCAAGTTCGCCCGCAAGCTGAAAATGAGCTACCAGATCCTGTGGGATGCGGAGGACACCCTGTCCAAGGTCTTCGGCTTCGAAGGCCTGCCTTCCGTCTACGTGTTCGGCCGCGACGGCGGCCTGCTCAAGGCCATGCCCCAGTACACGGCCGCGCAGGAGAAGGAAATGGAGGCCTTGGTGGAAGGCCAGTTCCGGGACAAATAGGCCGTCCGGAATGCCCGGAGCGGGAGGATCGCTTCAGAGGGAACGCATGCGCGTTTCGGCCAGGACGGACCGGCCGGCCCGCAACTGGAACACCACGCGGCCCTGGTAGCCTTGGAGCCGGTTGGAGAACAGGGAAAGATGGTGGAAACCCGCGTCCCGCTTCGCGTCCAGCATCACGGCCAGGAGCTTGCCCTGGGCGTCGAAAGCGTGCAGGGAGACCCGCGCGCCTTCTTCGATCCCGAAGGTCACTTCCAGGCTACCTGCGTCAGCGTCGAAGCGCAGGGTGGGAGCGAAATAGGCGGCATGCTCCGGGGCGGCGGAGGCGGAGGCGAACGCGTAGCCGGCGGCTTCGCCGGGACTCGCGGGCTCGGCTCCCGTTTCCGCC
The DNA here is from genome assembly GCA_035275285.1 of Fibrobacteria bacterium. Classification (GTDB taxonomy): domain Bacteria; phylum Fibrobacterota; class Fibrobacteria; order UBA11236; family UBA11236; genus Chersky-265. The sequence continues at coordinate 14,498 of DATENA010000252.1, forward strand.
GCAGCGGTTCCGACCGTGGCGGTCAACGCGGCGATTGCGAGCAGGATCCGGATCCGGAAATGGCACCACCTCATGGGAACACCCTCCACTCCGGGCGGCCCTTTGGTTACAGGCGCCCGACCGTTTTCGAATATATCGCCAATCCTTTGATTTTTCAGGACATTTGAGAAAATTGCCTTGGCTTCCCGGCCGAGGCCTCATTTTCCTTCAAATTCCCCGAATTTGAGCCGATTCAAGCCGCTGCGATCAGCTTTTCCGCCGAAGTCTCGTCCACGGGCCGGGAAAACAGGAATCCCTGCCCGAACTCGCACCCCATTTCCTTCAGGCACCGGAGATGCATGGGGGTTTCAATCCCTTCGGCGATGACCTGCATGCCCAGGTTATGGGCCATGGCGATGATGGTGGAGGAGATTTCCGCGTTCTCCCCCTGCTGCCCGATCATGTTCACGAAAGAGCGGTCTATCTTGAGCGCCTGCATGGGGAACTTGTGCAGATATCCCAGGGAGGAGAAACCGGTCCCGAAATCGTCGATCTGAAGGCTTATCCCTTTGTCGCGCAGCGCCAGCAAGGTCTGCGCGGCCGCGTCGGGATCGTCCATGATGGCGGTTTCCGTGATCTCCAGCTTGAGGCATTCCGGATCCAGGCCCGTGGAGGCGAGGACGTGTTCGATCTGGCGGATGAGATCGGGCTGCCGGAACTGCTTGCCCGATACGTTGACGCTGATGGTCAGGTCCCGGCGGCCGGCCCGGCCGCGCTGCCAGCTTTTCATCCGCGCGCAGGCCTCGTTCAGGACGGTTTTCCCGATTTCGTTGATGAAGTGGCTTTCCTCGGCGAAGGGGATGAACTCCATGGGCGGCACCAGGCCGCGCGTGGGATGCTGCCAGCGCACCAGGGCCTCGAAGCCCGTGATCCTGTCCGAGGCCAGGGAGAGGATGGGCTGGTAGTGCACCCGGAACTCGTTCCGTTCGATGGCGCGCCGGAGATCCGTTTCCAGTTTCAGGATGGCCAGGGCCTGGGCGCGCATGCCCGCGTCGAAGACCGCGAACCTGGACTTCCCCAGGGATTTGGCCTTGCCCAGGGCGATGCCCGCGTCGCGGAGGATAGGCTCCGGAGCCTGGTAATCGGGCGTCCCGTTCACGATGCCCGCGCTGACGCTCACGAACGCCTCATGGTCCTCCGCGCGGAACGCTTCCGAGAACGCGTCCTGGAGGACCTGGACCATGCGGACGGTGTCGCCCGGAAGGCCCGCATCCTCGATCAGGACGGCGAATTCATCGCCGCCCATCCGGGCCAAAGTGTCCCCCGGGCGCATTTTCCCTTCGATGCGCCGGGCCGCCGTCTTCATGATCAGATCGCCCATCTCGCGCCCCAGCCCGTCGTTGATGCTCCCGAACTTGTCGAGGCCCAGGAGGATCACGGAGAAGTCCCGGCCTTCCTTCCGCTTGGCCGCCCACAGCAGCCTCTGCAGGCGGTTGAGGAACAGGTTGCGGTTGAACAGGCCGGTCAGGGAATCGTGGAAGGCATCGTAAAGCAGTTGCTCCTCGGCCCGTTTCCTTTCCGTGACGTCCCCTTGGGATCCCGCCATGCGGTAGGCGACGCCTTGCGGGTCGCGGATGGCCATGCCCCGGCACAGCACCCAGAGATGGTCGCCCTGCCGCGTCCGGATGCGGTATTCGCATTCCAGCTTGGGGGCGTTCCCTTTCAGATGGCGATCTATCTGGAGCCGGACCATGTCCGCCTCTTCGGGATGGATGAGCCCCAGCCACTCTTCCGGGTCGGCTCCGATTTCCTCCTCCCGGTAGCCCAGCATGGTTTTCCAACGGGCGGAAAAGAAGATCGCGCCGGTCTTGAGGTCCCAGTCCCAGAGCCCGTCGTTGGCCCCCAGGGCGGCGAGCGCCAGCCGTTCTTCGCTGATCCGGAGGGCTTCTTCGGCGCGTTTCCGCTCCCGGCGTTCGAAGCTTTCCTGGAGCGCGCGGGTGATGGCCGGCAGCAGGCGCGAGGTGCGCGACTTGAGGACGTAATCGGTGGCGCCGTTCTTGAGGGTCTCGATGGCCGCTTCCTCGCCGATGGATCCGGACAGGAAGATGAACGGCAGTTCGGGCCTATGGGCCTTGGCGATTTCCAGCGCCGCGGATCCGGAGAACCCGGGCAGGGTATTGTCGCTCAGGATCAGATCGAACCGGGGCGCGTCGCCGGTCAGGGCGGCCTGGAATTCCCCGCGGTCGCGCGCCAGAGTGATCTCACACTCCAGGCCGGCCTCCCGCAGGGCCTCGGCGAAGTACTCGGCATCGGCCGCCTCGTCTTCCAGGTGGAGGATGGAAACGCGTCCGCTCACGGAATCGCCCCCTCGATTTCGGGCATGGTCGCACCTTGGGCAAACGTGGGAGAAAAAAAGCTTGCCTCTTATTTTACCACTTCGAAAAGGGGCGCGCCCAACCGGTTCCCCGGCTTTCCGGGGATTTCCGCACAATGTGTGCGCACCGCCGGCCTCAATTTCCGGAAAGCCCCGCGAAGGGGCCTATTTCCAGGAGCTGCCAGGCGGTCACCGAGCGGTTACCGGCCGCATCCGACGCATCCAGGCGGAAGCAGTAGAAACCGGGAGGCAACCTTCCGCCCTTTTCGTCCACGGCCTCCCATTGGATCATCCTGGGGGGCAGGTCCCGGCCCCGGAAGGTCTTCACTTCGGGACCGGCCAGGCCGTCCGCCCCCGCCGCGCGGATGGCCAGGGTCCATTCCTTGATGCGCCCCTCGGACAGGGTGCGGCCCGCGTCCAGGGAAGCCTTGTGCCCGGCCCAGCGGGCGGAAGGCTTCGGTTCCTCCGCGTCATCGTCCCCCAGGCGGCTGGGAACGTAGGTCTTGTCGCTGGCCGAGAGGCGGAAATAGATCCGGGCGGGCGACTCAGGATCCTCGGGCGCGGCCAGGGTCTTGTCCGCATGCACCTCCACCGTGGGCGGCAGGGGATCGAGTTTGCCGCCCAGCCGGAAATTGAGGGAAAGGGAATGGGAAGCGTCCGCTTCCCCGGTCTCTTTATGCCCGCCCGCCTGGAAAGTGTAGGCGCAGGCCAAGGCGCCGTTCCCGGTCGGCAGGTTGAGGAAGGTCCCCAGCCCGAACCCCGGGGTGCCCGAAGGGGGTAACACCACGGTTCCCCTGAAGCCGAGTTTCCCGCCCGGGGTGAACGCCGAGGCCAGCGAAAAGGCATGGGTCAGGTTCCCGGGAAGCGGCGGTCCCGCGGATCGGATCTCGTAATACGCGTCCGGATCGCGGAGGGTGATGCCGATGAGATGCAGGCCCTCCAGGCCCGTGCCCAGGGACAGGGCGTAGTTCCGGTGCGTCCGGAATCCTTCGGGCTCCTGCCCCACTCCCGATTCCTGCAGGTTGCGGGCCGCCAGCCCCAGCCAGAAGGCGCTGCCCGGCCGGAGCAGCAGCCCGGCGTCCTCATCGATGCCGAAACCGTCCAGCCCCACGCCCGCGCCCGTCCCGACGCTGCGCACGGCGCCGCCGATCACCGCCCAGGGCAAGGCTTCCCAGGACGCCCCCGCGATCATGCCCTGGCGCGCGCGCGCGGGCGCGGCCGGATCCCCCGGACGCGCATCGTAGAAATACCCGAAGGCGTAAGAGGATTTCTCCGTCGCATGGGATCCGTACAGGAAATAGGGCGAGATGCCTCCGGACAAACCCATCAGGCCGGCCTCGATTTGCATTTCATCGCTGATGGAAAGCGCCCCGGGATTGTCGAATATGGAGTTGAGCCCGGAGGAATGGGCGGCGCCGCCCCCCGCGAAGGAGGCCGCCCCGGTACCCAAGGGCAGCTCCGGCAGAAGCGGCCGGGAAAGGGCGCACAGGGGAAACAGGGCCAGCCAGAGGCAGGCCCGGGAACCGGGGTGGGGCTTCACTCAGGGATTATAGAGCCCCGGGACGGGCGGATGCAACCAGGGGTGAAAGAGAGAAGTCAAAGTTCAAAAGTCAAAGTGCAAAGTGCAAAATGAAGAGTCTCCGGGAACCTTTACACTTTGACTTTTGCACTCTACCGCAACAGGTGGCCTTATCATTGCCCGTCTTTGAGGATCCGCAAGGGCATCACGATGAAGAAATAATTCGGTTCCTCCATCACCGGCTCCACGATGATGGCGCCCAGGGGGTTGTTGAACTTGAACTGCACGTCCTCGGTATGGATGAGGCGGAACACTTCCAGCACGTAATTGGCGTTGATGCCCACTTCCACGGCCTCGCCGGCGTATTCCACGGGCAGGGACTCCTCGGAATCGCCCCCCAGGTCCTGGTTCTTGGCGGAGAGCGCCAGGACGCGGTCCTGGAACCCGAACACCACCAATTTGGTTTTCGCGTTGGCCATGGTGGCCACGCGGCGGATCACGGAACCCAGATGCTCCCGGTTCCCCTTCATCTTCTTGGAGAAGTCCTTGGGGATCACGTTCTCGTAATTGGGATAGGGGCCTTCGATCAATTTGGTGAAAATGACGATGGTGTCGGTGGAGAAGCGCGCGTTGGCGGGCCCGATTTCCACCTGGATGATCTGCTCCGCATCCTCGGACATGCGCAGCACCTGCGACAGAGCCTTGGGCGGCAGGATCACGCCGGGCTGGGTCGGCAGGCCGGAGGCGGCCGTCCAGGCCTTGCCCAGGCGGTGCCCGTCGGTGGCGACCATCTGCAGGTTGCCTTCCTTGAACTCGCAATACGCCCCCGTGAGGCTCATGCGGCTGTAGTCGGTGGAGACGGCGAAGGTGGTCTTCTCGCCCAGGAAGCGGAAGTCCTTGAGGGGGACGTTGAAGGACTTGGCCGCGCCCAGGTCCGGCAAGGCCGGATATTCGCTGGCGTCGAAGCCGGTCAGGTTGCATTGGAACCCGGATTCGGATTTGATGGTCACGATGTATTCATCGACGGAAAGCAGGACGGGAAAGTCGGGAAGCTCCTTGACCACTTCCAGCAGCTTCTTGGAGTTGATGACGATCTCGCCGTCTTCATGGCCTTCCACCTGCAGCCGCAGCACGATGGTCATGTCCAGGTCCGTGGCGCGGATCTCCAGGGTGTTGCCTTCCAACTTCAGCAACAGGTTGTACAGGATCTGCAAGGTGGTCTTGGTGGGCGACGCATTGCTGGCCATCTGCAAGGCGTCCAGGAAAACCGGTTTGTTGGCTTCGAACTTCATGCCGTCCCTTCCTGCCGGACCCGCGCCGGAAAAGGCGGCGGAAAAACCCGGTCGGGCCCAAAAAGATAGTCTAAGGAAAGGGCCTCCCAAGGGCCGGCGGCAGGTCCAATCGCCTGCGGGGCACGGCTTTAGCCGACCCGTCCGCCGGGGCCGGAAGAAGCCGCTTCCCCTCTTCGTGTTTGGAATTCGATCCGGCGGTAGCTACTTTTTCCCCTACCTCATATGATTATAGAACCCAAAATCCGCGGCTTTCTGTGCACCACCTCCCATCCCGTAGGATGCGAGGCGGGCGTGCGGGAGCAAATCGAGTACGTAAAATCCCAGGGCCCCATTCCCAAGGGCCCGAAAAAGGCCCTGATCATCGGCTCTTCCACGGGATTCGGTCTTTCCTCCCGCATCGCCGCCGCCTTCGGCAGCGGGGCCGGGACCCTGGGCCTGGCCTTCGAGCGCCCGCCCGAAAAGGGCCGCACGGCCTCTCCCGGTTGGTACCAGACGCGCGCCTTCGAAAAGGCCGCCCACAAGGCCGGTCTCTGGGCCAAGAGCCTGAACGGCGACGCATTCTCGGAGTCCATCAAGGCGGAGGCGGTCGCCCTGCTGAAAGAGCTGGGCCCGGTGGACCTGGTGGTCTACAGCGTGGCCGCGCCGCGCCGCACGGATCCCAAGACCGGCGTGGTGTACAAGTCGGTGCTCAAGCCCATCGGCAACTCCTACACCAACAAGACCCTGGACTTCAATTCCGGAGCGGTCACGACCATCACCCTGGAAGCGGCTTCCCAGGAAGAGGTGGACCACACCACCGGCGTCATGGGCGGCGATGACTGGGAACTGTGGATGGACTTGCTGCAGAAGGAAGGCCTGCTGGCCCCCGGCGCCGTGAGCATGGCCTATTCCTACATCGGTCCCCGGGTCACCCAGCCCGTGTACCGCAACGGCACCATCGGCACGGCCAAGAACCACCTGGAGAACACCGCCAAGCGCCTGGACGCGCGCCTCAAGCAAAGCGGCGGCCGCGCCTTCATTTCGGTCAACAAGGCCCTGGTCACCCAGGCCAGCTCCGCCATCCCGTTCATGCCCCTCTACATCAGCCTGCTCTACAAGGTGATGAAGGCCAAGGGCATCCATGAAGGCACGCTGGAGCAGATGGATCGCCTGTTCCGCACCAAGCTGTACGCCGGCAAGGCCGTTCCCGTGGACGAAGAGAACCGCATCCGCATGGACGATTGGGAATTGCGGGAAGACGTGCAGCGGGAAGTCGATTGGCTCTGGAACCTGGTCAACACGGACAATGCCATCGGCCACGCGGACATCGAAGGCTACCGGGGGGATTTCCGCCGCCTCTACGGCTTCGGCTTCAAGGGCGTGGACTACGGCGCCGACGTGCCCGACAGTCTCATCGAATAGGCCGAGCGGCGGGATCGATTCCGGCCTTCCGCCCGTCCGCAATCAGGAGGAAGTATATGGAACCCCCTACCCTGTCCCAGCTCTCGCAACGCCTCGATTCCCTGGACCCGGACGCCAAGGCCCTCTGGGGCAAAATGAGCCTGGCCCAAATGCTGGTGCATTGCCGCATGCCCCTGGAAAGCGGCATGGGCGAAAGGCAAGTCGCGCCCAAAAGCAATTTCTTCACGCGCTGGCTGCTGTTCCCCTTGCTCATGAAGATTCCCTGGCCCAAAGGCAAGGCGCAAACCCATGGCGAGTTCAACGTGGTGAGCCTGAACCTCCCCGTGCGCTCCGTCCAGGACGAGGCCGCGGCCCTGGCCGCCAAGCTGAAGGCCTTCCTGGCAGGTGGGTTCCAACTCCAGGCCCATCCCATCTTCGGAAACCTGTCCATGGCGCAATGGCTGTACTTGCAGCGCAAACATCTGGATCATCATTTCCGGCAATTCAATATATAGGCTCCTCGCTCCAGAGTTGCTGCGCAACTCTACGCTCGTCGCATTTCAAGGCCGCCGGCTCCTCGCTCCAGAGTTGTTGCGCAACTCTACGCTCGTCGTATGTTTTCGCGTGAGGGGAGAAATGGTAGCGGGTCAGGGATTTGAACCCCGGACACAAGGATTATGATTCCTCTGCTCTAACCAACTGAGCTAACCCGCCCCAAACCTTATGGCCCCGGCCAAGCGCCGGGGTTGGGGAAAAAAACCAGAGAAGAAAAATTAGTCAGGCATGGCCTCCATGGCAACGGCCATGGCGGTAAATCCGGCATCGATCCGGATTCCGCTCGACAATCGCGGAAGCTTGCGGGCCGGCCGGCCCGGAAAGGGCGGGCCGCGCCCGCGGGCATCCCCGGCTCCTGGGGGGACTACTTGGCGGAATCGTCGGGGGCGGGGGAAGCCGCGTTCCCCGCTATTGCGCCCCCGCAATACCATTCGATGGCCTGCGGATTCCAAAGATCGATGCCGGCGCCGTGGAGCAAAGCTCCCGTCACGGCCTCGTCCGCCGACCCGGCCAGGCCGGTCAGGAACGTCTCCTTGGTGGTGATCATGCTCCAGTTTTTTTCCGGGCACAAGGCGCTCAAGTTGAGGACGGGGCTCAGTTCCATCAGGCTGAAGGCGGCATTGTGATGCCATTTTTCCTGGACATGGCCTTCATTTTTCACGTCCCCGTTCTTGAAATGCATCACCGAGCACCCGGCGAAGCAAAGTCCCGCGAGGGCGGTGAGGAGCATGTTCCTGTTCATTTCCATTCTCCTACTTGCACCAGACTTTTGCGGTTTTGGGGGCGTAGATGCCCAAGGTAAAAAACGTTTTCACGCCGTCCAGAAAGGTGTATTGGGATTGCATCTGTTCCACCTCCTTGCCTTGGCATATCTCGACCACGTTGATTTCGTGTTCGCCGGAAAGGCCCCACCAGAAATAGGGCTCGCTTTTCTGGTAGGTAGGCGTCCCGCCCACCTTTTCCCCGCCTTGCGGCCGGATGGTCGCGGACGAGCACGCGCCCAGGTAAACCAAGGCGGATAGACCGAAACCCAATCTCACTGTCGCTTTAAAAATCATGGTTCCCCTTTTCAGGTTGATGCTGCTTCGTCCCGGGCGGTCGCCTTCAGCGACCGCTTCGCGGCGTTCCGGACTATCGTCCGGAACGCATCAACGCTTTCAGCGAGAACGCCAATTTCACGTTGTTCTTCTTCTGCTTCTCGTCGCTCGCGAACTTGTCCTTGAGCTGGTCCACGGTGGCATGGGGTTTCTTGGGCTGGCGCTGGCCTTGGCCCTGACCCTGTCCGCCGCGGCCGGGTTTGCCGCCCTGGCCTTTCTGGCCGCCGCCCTCGCGCTTCCCTCCCTGGCCGCCCGCTTGCGCGGCCGATTCCTTTTTCATGGACAGGGAAATGCGCTTCTGTTCCACGTCCACGTCCAGCACGCGCACCTGCACGATCTGGCCCGCGGCCACGAGCTTCTTGGCGTCGTCGATGAACTTGTCGGCCATCTCGGAGATGTGCACCAGGCCGTCCTGGTGGACGCCGATGTCGATGAAGGCGCCGAAGTTGGTCACGTTGGTGACGATGCCTTCCAGCCACATGCCCTGGGTCAGGTCCTTGAGGCCCTGGATCTTGGCGTCGAAGCGAGCGTACACGAACTCGGCGCGCGGATCGCGGCTGGGCTTCTCCAATTCCGCGGCGATGTCCATCAAGGTGGGCAGACCGACGTCTTCGCTCACGTACTTGTTGAGGTCGATCTTGGAGATGACCTCCTTGTTGCCGATGATGTCCTTGACCGGGGTTCCGGAGTCGTCGCAGATGCGCTTGACCAGGTCATAGCGCTCGGGATGCACGGCGGACGCGTCCAGCACGTTGTCCGAACCCGACACGCGCAAGAAGCCGGCGGCCTGTTCGAATGCCTTGGGTCCGAACAGCGAAACCTTCACCAGGCCCGAGCGGCCCCCGAAGGCGCCGTTGGCGTTGCGGTGATCGACGATGTTCTTCGCCAGCGATTTGTTGATGCCGGCCACGTAGCCCAGCAACGCTTCCGAAGCGCTGTTCACGTCCACGCCCACGGAGTTCACGCACGATTCCACCACCTGCTCCAGCTTGCGCTTGAGCTCGTTCTGGTTCACGTCGTGCTGGTACTGCCCCACGCCGATGGACTTGGGATCGATCTTCACCAGCTCCGCCAGCGGGTCCTGGATGCGGCGCGCGATGGAGGCGGCGCTGCGGATGGTCGGATCCAGATCGGGGAATTCCTTCCCGGCCAGGGGCGAGGTGGAATACACCGACGCGCCGGCTTCGCTCACCACCACCTTGATGGGGGCCTTCTCCAGTTGCTTGAAGGCTTCGCCGATGAACTCGTCCGTCTCGCGGGAGGCGGTGCCGTTGCCGATGGCGATGATCTCCACCTTGAAGCTCTCGATCATGGCCAGCAGGATGGTCGTCGAAGCGTCCTTCTGGTTCTGCGGGGGCATGGGGTAGATGGTGCGATGCTCCAGCAGCTTGCCGGTGCCGTCGATGACGGCCAGCTTCACGCCCGTGCGGAAGCCCGGATCCACGCCCATGACCACCTTGGCGCCGCCGGGCGGGGCCAGGAGCACGTCCCGCAGGTTCTTCTGGAACACCACGTAGGCTTCGCCGTCCGCGCGCTCCTTGAGGGCCATGCGCACTTCCGTTTCGATGGAGGGCTTGATCAGGCGATCATAGCCGTCCTTCACCATCTTCTCCAGTTCCGCCTTGTAGGGCGAACCGCTCTTGATGGCCCTGGCCGAAAGGATGGCCAGGCACTTCTCGTCCTCGAGCACCAGCTCCGTGCGCAGCACTTCTTCCTTCTCCCCGCGGCGCATGGCCAGGATGCGGTGGGAGGGCAGCGCGCTCACCTTTTCGCTGAAGTTGTAATACATCTCGAACTTGGTGCGCTTGCCCTCGTGCTCTTTGCGCACCTTGGCCACGTAAAGGCCGGTCTTGAGGGCCAGCTCGCGGATCTGGCCGCGGATGGCCGCGTCTTCGGAAAGCTCTTCGGCGAGGATGTCCAGCGCGCCCTGCAGGGCCGCGGCCGCGTCGGCCACGTTCAGCTCCGCGTTCACGTAGGCCTGCGCCAACTGCTCCGGCGTCTGGCCGGCGGCGGGCGCATCCTGCGCCTGCAGGATGCGGGCCAGCGGTTCCAGTCCGGCCTCTTTCGCGGCCATGGCTCGCGTGCGGCGCTTGGGCTTGTAGGGCAGGTACAGATCCTCGAGCACGGTCTTGGAATCCGTGGCTTCGATCCTGGCCTTCAACTCCGGGGTCAGCTTGCCCTGGGTCTCGATGCTCTTGAGGATGGTTTCCTTGCGGTCCGCCAGCTCTTTGTAGTAGACGTACCGTTCTTCGATGAGGCGAAGCTGGTTTTCATCCAAGGAGCCGGTGACTTCCTTGCGGTAACGCGTGATGAACGGGACCGTGGAACCCTGGTCGAAAAGCGCCAGGGTATTACGGACCTGCTCGGCCCTCAGTTTGGTTTCGGATGCGATCAGTTCGACGAAGGACACATTAGACTCCTGGAAATGCCGGTAAGGATCCCTGAAAAGGACGGGAGGATGGGAAAAGTAGGAATTTGCCGCGGGCTTCGGGGTGGTTTAGGGCTCCCAGGATGCCGATAAATCGGAACCCGTCCCAGGGCATCCCAACGGGCGGCGGTTTTGTAGCGTGGAAGGCAAACTGTTTCGGCGATTTCCTGGGGGAAACCGGCGAAATTCGTGTAAAAACCGTGAAAATACCAGGGCCAAACAAGTACAGGGGCATGACACAACCGTGACAAAACCTTGTTCAGCCGGGGGTATTATTGATACAGGAACTCAACAGGGAAGTAAACCATGACTCATCAATCAGTAGAATCGTGGGACGGAGCCTCACTCTACTACCAATATATCAAGGACATCTCGAAGTACCCACTTCTGAAGAAGGATGAGGAAATCGCGGTCTTGATGAAAATCCAGTCCGGCGACCAGAAAGCCATCCACAAGCTGGTTTGCGCCAACCTCAAATTCGTCATCAATGTGGCCTTCATGTACAAAAACCAGGGATTTTCCCTCCCTGAGCTGATCAATGAAGGCAATATCGGCCTGATCGAGGCCGCCAAGCGGTTCGACGTGAACCGTAAGCTGAAATTCATCTCCTATGCCGTCTGGTGGATCCGCCAGGCCATCACCCGCGCCATCGCGGAACGGGCCCGCATGGTGCGCATTTCGGCCGAAAAGGAGCTGATTCTGCGTCGGTTCTCCAAATACAACGTTCCCATGCGCCAGGTCATCGGCGGCGGGGCGCAAATCGACACCGACGCTTTGGGCGGCAAAATGGGCTATTCCGGGCGCCAGATCGAGAAAATCATGGAAATGGGCTTGCGCCACTCCTCCCTCGATGAGCCCATCAACGGCGAAGAAGGCAGCTCCATCATGGACGTTATCGAGGATGCCCATACGGAAGCCCCGGACACCATGACCACGCAGACGTCCCAGAAGAAATTCGTCTCCCGTCTGCTGCACAAGCTGAACGAGCAGGAACGCACGGTGCTGAGCATGTACTTCGGGATCACGCATCACGAGCCCCTGAACCTGGAAGAGATCGGCGAAATCATCGGCCTCTCCAAGGAACGGGTGCGCCAGATCAAGGAAAAGGGCCTGGCCAATCTCCGGTCCATGGAAGACATCCAGGAACTGGCCGTGGCCGGCTGAGGAGCATTCTCGACCGGATGCTGAACCGGATGGGCCTGCCCCCTTCCGGTTCAGCTCAAGAGGCCCCTTCTCCCGGGGCCTCTTTTTTTACGTTTTCCTGATGGAGAACCGATAGGAGGCCGTCTTGGCTGAACAACTTCCCATTCCTATGCCCATGGACAAGATCCGGGCCTTTTGCCGCAAGCACCATATCCGCAAAATGTGGGTTTACGGCTCGGTACTTACGCCGCGGTTCGCAAATGACAGCGATGTGGATATCCTGGTCGATTTCGAAGAGGGCAAGGCTCCGGGCTGGGCGTTTGCCACCCTGCATGAGGAACTTGAGCCACTCTGGGGACGCAAAGTAGATTTGTCCACCCCCGCCGATTTCCGTCCTAGCCGTCGGGAACAGGTCCTTTCCCAAGCTCGCATTATCTATGGCCATTGAGCCTGGGGAAGATCGTATCCGCTGGCATTTGGAAGACATGCTGGCCTGCGCCCGTGAAGCAATAGAGTTGCATGGGGGTAAATCGATCCCGGAATTGGAGGCGGATCGCAGATCCCAATTGGCGGTCATCCGTTGCCTGGAAATATTAGGCTAGATTCCACTACTGAAAGATCTCCTCCCGAGCCAAAAGCGTAGGCTCTCATACCCACCGATGATCTTCGGGCCGTCACTCCATCCCGACATAACCGTAGTACTAGGGAACGGTGGCCACGTCGCTGAACGCGGCGGTATTGAGCTGGGCATTGTCATGGGCGGTTACCACCAATCCCGCCTGGGTGGAGGATGCCAGGGGAATCGTCACCGATCCCACCAGGAACCAACCGTTATTATCCGGGGACCGGTAGGCCGTGAAGACATTGTCGGTGCGGTTCAGCCGGAGCCAATAGGGCGCCGCGTACCCGGCCGCGATGAGGGGCTCGCTGGCGCCGCCGGTGGCACTGCGCCATTGCAGTTCAATGCCATGGGTGGCGGTCATGACCACGGCCACATACCGGGACGATGCGGAGAGGTCTTCCCGGATCATCAGGCCGCCCTTGGCCCACGCATTGGTGTTCTGCACGCTCAGGACCTTGGCCGTGATCTCGAAGTTCCCGCTCACGGGCCGGCGCAGGAAATGGAATCCGTCGGCGGTGCCCCAGATATCGGCTCCCGATCCGGTCAGGGAATAAATCCCGTTGGTGAAGGAGGCGCAGCCTGCCAGGCCCACCGTTCCCACGTCCTGGTTCAGCCAGGGCGCAGCGATGCCGCTGGAAGTGCCGATGTAGCGGACACGGTATACGTTCGCTCCCGCTTCGATGGGGCTGGCCGCGTTCAGGTCCTTGTAGAGATCGGAGAAATACAGGCCGTCCGGCCCCGCCGCCAGGCCCACCGCCGTGGCCTTGCCCGAGCCGATATACTCCACCAGGGGGGTGGGCCCGGAAACCTTCCCCCCGGTATCGTTCAGGACGAATTCGCTGATGCGCTTGCCCAGGGCCTGGGGGCCGCCGGCATAGGTCGGACCGGATTCCGTCACGAAGGCATGATCCATCTTGGCGGCGGGAAAACCGCTGCCGCCCTGGGTGGAGCTTTGCAGGAACGCGATGTTCACGGGCGCATGGGCGGGCTCCCAATTATGGATGGCGAAATTGCGCATGCTGGCGTTGGTGTTGTCCCAGAGCTGGTTCTGGCCGGGCAGCACCTTGGAGAAGCGATCCACCGAGGGCCCGTTCTCCACCTGGTAGTGCTGGCCATCCGAAGCCCGCCAGGTTCCGCCGAAGGGGTTGCGGAAACCCGAGGCATAGACGTAGTCCTTGGAGTTGATGCCGTCCGCGGCGTTGTAGAAGGGGTTATCGCTGGGGGCGGACCCGTCCAGGTTCAAGCGCAGGATCTTGCCCCGGTAGGAAGCGAGGTTCTGGGAGGTGGTGTAATTGAAGCCGTCGCCCATGTGGGAATACAGCTTGCCGTCCGGGCCGATGGAAAGGTTGGAGGCGAAGTGGGATTGGCCCTGGGTCTCGCCGAACATGTCCAGGAGGATGGTCTCGGTGGCCTTCGTCAGGCCCCCGTCATTGCTGTGAAAGCGCACGAGCTTGGGGAAATGCCGGGTCGCATCGGTGCCGTCCTGGTAGAGGACGGAGATGATCACGTCGCCGCTGGCGGGCTCCACCGTAAGACCGCCGACGCCCTGCTCACCGGTGCCCGAGAAGTTGCCGGTGGGATCGAAGTTCAGCAGCCCCTGGGCATAGGTGATCACGTTGCCGGCCCGGGTGACCGTCTTGATCTTGCCGTACAGCTCGGATACGTAGTAGAGCGGGGCATTGGGCCCGGGGGCGGGATTGGGGACGAAGGCGATGTTGACGGGGAGCTGGAAGCCGGTGGCCATGAGTTCCACCTGGATGCCGGACTGGCGCACCGCCCAGGGAATGCCCGCGACGGGAGGCGGAAGCGTCGGGGTATCTTCGGTGCGGAAGGGACGCGTGGCGAACGGGCTCCATTCCGTGGCGGGGTCATTGCTGATGTCCCGGTGGCGCACGCGCAAGGTGAAATCGGTGCTGCCGCGGAGGGCTGCCAGGCCGGCATGGGAGCCCTGGAATACGCCGTCGCCCAGATGGGTGTGGAGCTTTTCGATGCCGCCGATGCAGGACGTGAACCAGACCCGTTCGGACGGGGATTGGGTCCGGATTTCATAGTCGCTGCAGCGGTGGACGTCGCCGGCGTCCGGATCGGAAAAGAGCCCCGTTTCCATGTGGACGTCCTCGCCGTTGACCATCTGGCCGTCCACGGAGGGTTCGGTAATGGTCGGCCGCGCGGGAGGGCGGTTATTGGAATGCGTCACCCAGGCCGGCGGAATGGGGCCCTTGGCCAGGCCCGGTCCCGAGAGCGCCACGTCCAGCACCTGGCCGGCGGCCAGTTCCGCGAAAGCCACGGAAACGACATAGGTTCCCGGCGTCAGGTTGAGGACGCCGCTGCGTTCTTGCGGGGAATGGGGCCCGTCATTGTTGACCACCAAGGTGGAGCCCACCCACAGCTTGCTGCCGTCGTCGGAGTTGGTGTAGAAGGTGTAGGCCCCCGCGGTGGGGATGGCCACCTGGGCCGTGAACATCAGGCCGAAATAGTCCTCGCGCAGGCGCGGCGCCACGCTGATGGCGTCGGCCGCGCCGGAGGCTGCCGGGGTGAGGGCGTTGAAGTCCGGAAGGGTGTTCCAGGTGCCTTCGTAATAGCGGTAGCTCCAACCCGGAGAGGAATGGGCAGGACTCCGGAACAGGAGGGAATCCGGAATCACGGCCTTGGACAGGGTGGGTCCGGCCATGGAGACGGTCAGCAACTCTCCGCCCGTCCTTTCGAAGAAGTCCACCGTGAAGGAATGCTTGCCGGCCATGAGGCTGATGGCGCCGGACCGTTCCTGGAGGGAATGGAGCCCGTCATTGTTGACCACCAAGGTGTTCCCGATATAGAACCGGCTGCCGTCGTCGGAGCTGGTGTAAAAGGTATAGGTGCCGGTGGCGGGGACGTCCACATAGCCGGTGAACCGGAACCCGAAGTTGTCGTTTTGGCTGCGCAAGCCGAGCAGGAAGTCGGCGGCCGTGCCGGTCTTGGCCGGAGTGAGCGTGTTGAAATCCGGCAGCGCGGTCCAGGCGCCCAGGTAATGCTTGTACTCGACGCCCTGGACCGTTCCCGCGGGCGCGTCCGGGGCCCGCTGGGCCATGCCGGGAGACGCCACGCATAGCATCAAGGATAATGGAGCGAGAAGCCGTTTGGAGAGTTGTAATAGCATTGAAAAACTCCTTGATTGGATACGGAAATGCCATCGAGACAAATCGTTTAACCGATTCCGGCCGGACTATTTATTCCATGGCGGTGATTTTCGGGACATTCCTGGAGGCGTGGTACCCGGCCTGCATCGTCCCGGTACTACGGTAACATGGCCGTATCCCCTAGACCCAGGCGTCCGAGAGGATGGGTCCAAATATAAGCACGTGGTGAATCAAAAGACAATAGCGAAATGAATTTCGAAACAAAAAATTCCGGGGTTCGAGCGGAGCCGGCGAATCGGGAGTTTGAGGTTACTGGACGAGGATCATCTTGCGGGTCTTGGAATACTTCGGGACGCTGAAACGGTAGAAGTACTGCCCCGAGGGCACCTGGAAGCCCCCATCGTCCCGGGCATCCCACAAGAGACGGTACCTGCCCGGCAGCATGGCCTTGTCCGGCCGGATCAAGGTGCGCACCAGCCGGCCCCTGGCATCGTACACGATGAGGCTGATCCGGGCCTTCTCTTTCAGGGAGAAGCGCAAGGTCGTCACGGGATTGAAGGGGTTGGGGTAGTTGGGGAGCAGGGCCGTTTCCAGGGGATTGCCCGGGGTGGCCGCGCGCGGGCCGTATTGCACCTTGGACCCGGAGAAATCCACCGCCTCCAGGAGATACTCGTAGGCGGTTCCGAAGGCGGCCGTCCGATCCACGAACCGGTAGGCCCGGGTGGTCGCCGAAGAGCCGCCGGGGGCCCCGGGGAGAAGCTTGGCATTGAGGCGGACATAGCCCAGGACTGCCAGTTGTTCCGCGGTGAGGTGATGGCTGGGCAAGGTATCTTCGCCGGACCCGGCGGAGTCCGCGGCCTCCCCCGCGAACAGGCTGTCGGGAAGCGGCTGTTTCGGGGCCGCGCGGCGCCATACGTTGAAGCCCAGGTTCTCGAACTCGCTTTCCGTGGACCAGGCCAGGCTGTCCACGCCGTCCCCACCGAGGGCCTCGAAACGGTTCAAGGTCACCGCCAGACCGGTCTTGTGGGAGATGTAGAAGAGATGGGTCCCCGGGGTGAAGGTCTTGTTGAACTGGAGGATGAGCTCGTTGGAGGAGACGTTGACATAGGCATTGTATTGGTAGTCCTTCACCAGGGTCTGGTTGTCCACGATCACGAACTCCGGCAAAGTGGAGAAGGTCCAGGACTTGATGCGGAAGGCCGGGTTGAAGTGGGTCACGGTATTGACGAACTTGAAATGGGCCGTGCCCGCGCCGGCGGTGTAGACATAGGCCCCGTCGCCCTCGGCGAAGCCGTCGGCGGCGGTGGTGTTGAAGTCCAGGGCGTCGGAAGGGTTGGCGGTGCCGGCCCCCACGGCCGTGAGGGTGGCCGGGGTCTGCACGTCCTTCATGAGGCTGTCGGCGGTGGCGGAGTCGGTGAAGTCCCGGGAGATGTCGGCCACGAAATTGATCGTGATGGGATCATCGGTGGCCTCGAACAAGGTGGTGGCCATCATGAGGCGGGTGGCCAGGTAGTCCGCTCCCCCGGACGTGCTGCTGGATTGGAGCGTACTGGCCAGCAAGGTGCCCGGGGACGAGGAGGTCACGTTCGCGCTCTTGACGGAAAGGAGGGCCCCGGCCAGGGAATGGAAGTTCAGATCCCCGCCCGACAGCGCCGCGCGGCCATTGGCGGTGGACGTGGCATTGGCCCAGGTGATGGCGGCGGAATTGAAACGGGTGATGAAGCGCACCTGGGGTTCGTCCAGGGCGAAGTCGCTGCTGGAGATCAGGAAGCTGCCGAAGATGCGGCCGGTGGGATAGACCGTCCAACGCTTGGTGAGGGTGATGTTCCTGCCGGTGCCCTGGATGGTCATGGCCGCCAGGGTCAAGGACAAGCGGGTGGAGGAGGAGTCCACCAGGGTGTAGGTGATATTGGCCGGGCCGGCATAGCCTTTGCCGCTGGCATAAATGGTTTCTCCATTGTGGAACTTCATGGTTGCAAGGGCGCGGCCCGCCTCGAAATGGCTGCCGACCAGTTGGGTGGCGGAGGAGACGGCCAGGTTGGGGCTGACGGCGGCGGCCTTCCAGGAATTGAACTCCCCGAAGCCGGTGTCGGTGACCCGGGAAGCCGTAGGCGTGGTCCAGCCGTTGAGGTCCAGCTCGGTGTACCATTGCCCGCTGGTGGCGGACCCGAACACGGTGTCGGCGAAGTTCTTGACGATCAGCTTGTCATTGGCCACCGCGGACAGGGTGAGGCTCTTCATCTTCCCCGCCGTCCCCAGATAGCCGCTGCTGTCATTGTCATCGATGAACAGGGTCTGGGTGGATCCCGTGAGCACCTTGTTCAGCTGGAGCACCAGGCTGGGGCCGAAGTCCCAGGTGGACGAGGCATTGGGCACCGAGTCCGCCACGAAGTCCACGTTCGGGACGAGGCGGACGCCGTTGAGGTAGACGTGTTTCGGGGTCTTGGGCGCGAACCAGTTGTCGATCTTGAAGGCGGGCTGGACGCGGGTCTGGGCCGTGGTCCCGTTGAGCACGGCCACCACCCGGTTGTTGTTGTCGGCGCGCAGATGGTAATGGCCGTACTGGGCCGAGAAGCCCTGGCCGACTATGGCCTGGAGCTGGCCGATGGGCGGGATGGAATGGTAGATGCGCACGTCGTCGATGTCGCCGGCGAAGCGGTCCGCGGCGCCGCCGCCGGCGTTCTCGCCCATGCGCAAGGCATTGGCATTGGCCGTAAGGGTGGCCGCCGTGGTGGAAGAGGCCGCCATGACCCCGTTCACGTAGAGGACCACGGTGCGGGGGCCGTCGATGGAGGCGGCCAGGTGCACCCAGGTATTGGTGGCCAAGGTGGGGCTGGAGACGGAGACCGCGCCCACCTGGAACTTGATCTGGTTGGCCCCGCTCACCCGGCGGAAATGCCAACCGTCCGAGGTGCCGGTGCCCTTGGACAGGAGGAAGGCGTCCGCGCCCATGGCGGAGAAGTCGGGCTTGACCCAGAGCATGTACATGCGGCTCTGCCCGGCCTCCAGGGCGTCGTGGTCGGAGACCGTGGCCACCGAGGAGGTGGTGAAGCGGAGCGCCCCCCCCACCTTGCCGCTCACCCAGGTCCCGGAGGTGATCGTGGCGTCATTGGTGTAGTTGATGCTGCGGTCCTTGACCGTGGTCCCCCCGCCTTCGTCGAAGTTCCAGTGGCCGCCCAGTTGGTCTTGCCAGGACCTCTCATGGAGCAAGGAGCCCGCGCTCACCGTCACCGGGGACGGGTTGTAGGCGTCGGCGTTCAGGGTCGAGGCCTTGGAATTGTCCAGGCTCCCGTCCCCGACGTAGAGGAGGAAATGGTGGTGGCGCTTCATCCATTGGGGCAGATCGGTCATGTCGGCGATGGAAAAGCCCACGCTGTCGGTGGAGCCGGCGATGGAGCCCACCTGGCTCCAGGTCTCCGAGGCCCCCAGGGCGCCTTCGTCCAGGTCCCGGGTCACGGCCAACAGGGCGTCCTTGGAGGCGGTGTTCAGAAAGCCGTAGCCGTTCTTGTAGCTGATGGAGGCCAGGCTGCCGGCGCTCTGGGTGAGGGCCGTGGCCGCGCCCAGCTTGAGGAAATACTGCACCGCGTCCACGTCCAGGGTGCCCCCGGAGAGGTTGGAGATCTCGCTCTGGATGTAGACATGGCCGGAGGCGTGCACGGTGTACCAGACATTGAGGTCCAGGGAGGGGGACAGGGCCAGGCGCTGGCGGATCACGGAGCGGGCCCGGGTGCGCTCGTAGAAGACGGGTGCGATGGCATTGGAGGTCTGGGTGGACGCCAGGTACCCGTCGATGCGGACGTCGAAGAGGAGGCTGGAAGAAGCCGTGAGGTTGGCGGTGGTGTCCCCGGTCATGTCGTAGAAACCGGCGATGCCGCCGCCCCGGGCCATGTCCCAGACCAGCTTCCACTTGGAGTTCTTGACGATGACGGTGTTGCCGGAGACGACATTGGTCAAGGTGTCGAAGGCCGCCGTGGGAGTGGGAGTGTAGCCGGTGCCTTCGTAGGCGCCGATGTCCACGGCGGCGCCCTGGGCGCGGGCCGTTCCCCACAGGTCGTAGGGCACGGTTTTGGCGGAGTAGCCGTCGTCCCGGGTGGTGGTGCCGGCGTCCAGGGCCGGCGAGCCCGGCAGGAGCTTGAACCCGTTGGGGTTGCGGATATCGGTGGAATAGAAGAGCGGGTCCTTGATGACCTTGTTGGCGTCGGTAACCGTGGTCAGTTCCCGTCCCGAGGTGACCAGGTGGAAGAGGTTGTTGGAGACCACCCCCGTGGCGGCGGTATTGCTGACGGTCTGGATGCCGTAATCCCAGTTGTAGAGGATGTTGTTGGTAATCGTCATGTCGGCGCTGACAGCCGCGGTCGTGAAGTGGATGCCCTTGCCGCCCGCGGAGCCGTCCCCGATGAGGGTGTTGTTCATGATATTGATATGGTCATCCTTCTCGGAAAGGATGCCGATGCTGGTGGGCTGATGGATGATGTTGTTGGCGATATGCTGATTATTGCCCGCGGTGCCGGGCAGGACAATGCCCCAGGCATGCTTGGTATTGCCGTTGTTGTAGATGCGGCAGCCCTCGATGCTGTTGTTATGATCGGCGGTGTTTTTGGTCATGATGCCGGTGCCGCCGTTCTGTCCGGCCAGGATGTCCAAATTGCGGACGGTGACGTCGTTGTAAAGCAAGAGGGTAGGCTTGTAGTTCACGCTGTTATGCGTGAAGGAACCGCTGGGATAGCTGAAGACGGCGCGGGAGTTGTTGTCGAAGGAGGCGACCACGATGGGATCAAAGTCGGAATCGAAGATTGCATCGCCGGCATATGTGCCGGGCAGGACGCGAATGACCAAGGTGTCGTTGGAAGTGTTGGCGCAATCATCCGCGTTGCCGACCGTCAACTTGGGGGTGGCGGGGCTTTGCGCCTGGGCGCAGGAATTGGCATCGCTGCCGATGGCGCTGTCCACATAGATGGTGTCCGTAAATCCGGTGGATCCCATCTGCTGCACGGTATCCGTGGAGGTGGCCGTGAAAGGGCTCCATTGGCCGCTGCCATTGCGCACGGCCAGGGCGAAGGTGTAGGTCATGGGATAGGTGGCCGGGTAGGCATAGACCGAGTCGGTTTTGGGGAGGAGGACCACCTTGGTCTGCCCCGTGGCCCCCACGCTATCCGGCTTGCCGGAATACTTGACCCAGAGGCCGACGGAGTCGGCATTGGCGGAGTCGGAGACCGGGATGGTCCAGGACAGGGAGATGGATCCGGAGCCGGGGGTGGCGGTCAAGGTGGCCTTGTTGTTGGGGCCGGGGCGGTTGTTCCAGAACAGGTTGCCGCTGGAGCGTTGGGTCTCATAGGCCAGCTTGAGCCAATCGGCGCTGCGCACCTGGTTGGAGACCTGGATCTCGTCGATGCGCCCGTACCAATGCCGGGTGTCGTCGCCGGTCGGGACACGTCCGACCTGGCGCATGGTGGTGGCAAAGCCGGAGAAGGTGGTGGCGGCCAGATTGCCGGAAGCCACCTTCACGCCGTCCACGTAGAGCCGGAGGCTGTCGGAGGTGTTCCAGGTCATGGCCACGTGGGCCCAGGTATTCGCCGCGGCCGTACCTCCGTTGATGCTGACCGCGGTACCGCTGCCATCCTGGTAGATCGCCATGTATTTCCCCGTGCCCAGGGCGCCCAAATGATGCTCGTAAACGTTTCCCCCGCTAAAGCCGTTCTCGCCGGAATTGCTGCCTTCGTAATAGGTGACCATGTCGCGTATCCCGCTGGGCCTCACCCAATGGGAGACGGTCCCAAAGGCGCGGTTGACGGTCAGGGCATGGATGAAATTGTTCCTCTGGCCCGCTCCGGCGGTACCGCCCTGGAAATCAAGGGCATTGCCTATGGTGCCGCCCACGGTGTGGTTGCTGGTATTCTCGCTGGTGGTGGTGCTCCGGTAGGTGCCGTCATTGGTAGAGCCGATGGCTTCATCCACCGTGGCGCCGCCGTTATCGGCCATATGCCAGGCCGCGGTCACCGCCGAGGCGGTCCCGAACACACAGGCGGCGCACTGGCCGTTCGGGACCGCGGCATTCGTCACGTCGTCATAGTACAGGGTGATGAAATCCCGGTCGCTGTTGCCGTCCACCTTGGGCACCAGTACCCACACCTCGGCGCTGTCCTGGGTCTTGTCCCAGCGCTCCACCTGGTATTGCAGCCAGGTCTTGCCGTCTCCGTCCAGGAAGCGGATATCGTCATAATCGTTCTGCACCGCGTCCACCAGGGCGGACCCGGTGAGGCGCACCAGCAGGGGGAAGTTCTCCACGTCCCCCATCACGTTGGCGCCGGTGAGCGTGGTGTTGAAGGTGAGCTTCCGGCTGGAGACGAAGTCCGTGACGTTGGGATTGAACAGGGGGGTGGCATCGCTGCGCTGGGTCTGGTAAGTCAGCTTCACCCAATTGGAATCCCGGGCCACGGTGGAGATCTGCAGCTCGTCCACCTTGCCGGGGAATTTCTCGGTCGTGGCCGCCGAAGGATAGCCTATGCGCAGGGTGGTCCCGGTATTGTTGACCCGGTAGGCCAGGGAAGCATCGGTGACTTGCAGGCCGCCATTGATATAGAGCCTGCCCGTGGTGGTCGCAAGGTCGAAGGTTCCCGTCACATGGACCCAGGTGCCGGCCGCGTAGCCGGATGTTTTCTGCAGATCGGTATGCGCGCTTTCGCTGCCGATGCGGTACCAGACGGAGTTGTCCGAGCGGAACTTGAAGCACCATCCCGCTCCGCTGGCATCATTGGGGTTCTTGTCCACGGGGATCTGGTTGGCTGCCGCGGTGGCGACGGCCCAGAAGGAAACCGTCTGGGATCCGGAGGATCCCGCCGAAGTTCCCGCGGCGATGTATTCCCCGTCCGCGGCATTGTTGAACTGCGAGCCCAAGCCCGCCACGGCGGTCACATCGTCGTCGCTGTCCATGTTGGTGCCGGTGCCATGATAGCCGTTTCCGGTGGCGTCGGCATAGCCGCCGGCGGTATTGTTGCCATTCTCGTTCAGGTGCCACACGCCGGAGAAAGCGTTGGCCGGCGCGAAGACGCAGGCGCCGCATTGCCCGTCCGGCACCGCGCCGTTGGTCGCATCGTTGTAATACATCGTGATGAAATCGCCGGCGCTATTGCCGTCCACCTTGGGCACCTTGACCCAGACCTCGGCCAGGTCATTGGCCTGGTCCCAGCGTTCCACCTGGTAATCCAGCCAGGTGACGCCGTCGGCGTCCAGGAAGCGGATGTCCGGGGCCCCGCTCTGGACCGCGTCGATGAGGGTGGCGTCGGTGAAGCGCAGCAGCAGGGGGAAGTTGTACACGTCGCCGGAAACGTTGGCGCCGGAGGCGGTGGTGTTGAACCTGAACACCTTGCTGCTGGTGAAGGAAGCCGCTGTCACGGGGGTGGAGAGGAGGGCGTCCGTGGCCTTCTGGTTCTGGTAGGAGAGCTTGATGAAATTGGCGGACTGGACGGCGGTGGAATTGGCGATGCGCATCTCCGAAATGGCGCCGTTCCAGTAGCGCGAGGGATTGTCGACCTGGGAACCGATCCAAAGGGCGTCGCTGTTGTTGGTTATGGTCCCGGTTTCCGCCATATCCACGTCTTCCTGGACGCCGTCCAGGTAAATCCGCAGGTTGGCCCCGTCATAGGTGCCCACCACCTGGTGCCATTGCCCGTCGTTGACGGACGTGGAGGTGCTCCTCGACTTCCCTCCCGACGTATTGATGGCGAAGGTCATGGTATTGCCGGTATTGTTCCGCAACAGCCGGAAGGACTCGTCCCCCTTGCCCAGGACCGCCTGGTAGGCCGTGGTGAACGCGGATACCTTGATCCAGGCGGAAGCGGTGACATTGGTGGTCACGTCGTACTGCGCCTCGTTGGGCACCGCCACGTAGTCCGAAGACCCGTCGAAGAAGGCCGCGTTCTTGCCCGTGATGCCGTTGATGATGGGCTGGTTCTTGTTAAAGACGCCATGGTTCCCCAGCGGGCCGGCATCGTAGGCCTTGTCTTCCGGGGCGTTGAGATGAAATACCGAGAGGTAGGAGTTCCATACCGAGTCCTTGACCGCCCAGGCATTTCCGCTGCACGTGGCGCAGCCGTAATAGGCCGTGATGAAGTCGGTGGTGGAATTGCCGTCCACCTGGGGCACCTTCACCCAGACCTTGCCGGTCTTGTTCCCCTTGTCCCATTCCGCCACCTCGTGGTAGAGGGCGGTCCCGTCCTTGTCGAGGAAGCGGAGATCGGCCGCATCGTCGCGGACGGCGGTGAAATCGAAATTGGAGCTGGTGAGGCGGACCAGGATGGGGATATTGGCCACGTTGCCGGAGACGTTGGCGCCGGAGCTGGTGGTGTTGAAATTGAGTTGGAGGGACTTGGTGAAGTCGCCCGACCTCGCCCCCACCGACACCACCGAGGAGCCGGCCTTCTGGGTCTCATAGGAAAGCTTGATCCAATCCGCCGCGCGATCCGTCCGGGAGATGCCCGCCTCGTCGATGACGCCGTTCCAGTATTGCCGGTCGGACGAACCGTTATCGTCGGTGAGCCCGATGCGCGCGGCCGAGCTGGCATGGCCGAAGATCCCGCCGGTATAGGCCTGGGAGGCGACCTGGGACCCGTTGACGTAGATCTTCAAGGTGGCATTGTCGGCCACGGCCGCGAGGTGGTACCAGATGCCGTTGGTGAGGGAATAGCTGCTGGTCAGGAAGGTCTCGCCGGGGCCCGTCCCGTCGGCGCTGACGATGAAGCTCACCCCCTGCCCGTCGTTGAAGTATTGCAGGGCGTAGTTCCGGTAATCCCCGGAGTTCCATGCCAGCTTGGTGACGATGCCTTCCGCGTCCCCGGACACGGAGGCGCCGTCCCGCCGCACCCAGGCGGATAGGGTGACCTTGTCGCTGGCGGATACGTCCAGGGAGGCATGGGACCCGGCGCTGGCATAGTCCCCGTTGCCGTCGAAGTCCTGGGCCTTGCCTATGAGACCGTCCACCCGGTTGGGGACATTGCCGGCATACGCCCCGGAATTGCCGTTGACCGTGGCGTCGAGCAGGTTGCCGGAAGACTCGTTCAAGTGCCATACGCCGGCATAGTTGTTTGCGGTCTGGAAAACCGCTCCCCCCGAGGACAGGGAGGTGGCCGTGCCCTTGCCCCAGTATATGCGGAACCACTGGGAATTGTTATTGCCTTTCACGGTGGACAGGAGAACCCAGATCTCCGCCTGCTTGTTGGTCGCATCCCAGCGTTCGATCTCGTAGGAGAGCAGGGAGCCGGCGCTGTCGGCGAAGCGCAGGTCGCTGCCGTCGCTATTGGCCTGGGAGAAGTTGAAATTGGCCGCCGTGAGACGCACCAGCAGGGGGAAATTGCTTTGATCGGTGGAGACATTTGCCCCCGAGGCGGTGGTGTTGACGTAGACCTTGGTATTGTAGGTCCAGGTGGACAGGGCCGTATTCGGGTAGGTGAGGACGGTGGAAGCGGGTTTCTGGGTCTGGTAGGCCAGCTTGATGAAGTCGGCGCTCACCTCGGTGTGGGACACCCACACCTCGTCGAGGGTGCCGTTCAGGTAATTGCTGGTGGGCGTGGGACTCCAACTCCCTCCGTTCACGTCGACATACCCGGCCCGCCAATAGCCGGTGTAATTCTGGGGGGTCGTGACTCCGTCGGAGGCGACCTGCACGCCGTCCACGAAGATGAACTTGCCGGAACCCGATATGCGGGTGGCGACCTGATGCCAAGCCCCGTCATTGTAGGCCGCTCCGGTATAGGACAGGACCTGGTAGGCGCTGTTGTAGGTCCCGAAGTTGAGCTTGCCGTTATTGTCCATCCAGGTGTGCCGGTCCCGGTTTCCGCCGGATCCGGTCTGGTTCGCGGCGAATCCCACGATGCCGCCGCCCGAGGCGGTGGTAGTCTTGAACCAAGCGCTGGTGGTGAATGTCGTGGGATTGGCGAAGGAGACGGCGCTGCTCACGTATTTGCTGCTGCCATTCAGCTTATAGCCCTTGCCCACCGCCGCGGTGAGGCTATCCCCCGTGGCCCCGCCCTGGGCCGTGCCATGATTGACATTCCCGGAGGCATCGGTGAACTGGGGAGCGGAGGCGCCGGGGCTCTCGCCCAGGTGCCATACCGCCTTGTAATTGCCGAAAACCCCGGATCCGCTGGATTCCGAGGTGGCCGAAACCCTTCCCCAATACATGAGGATATAATCCCGGTCGCTGTTCCCGTCCACCTGGGGCACCTTCACCCAGACCTCGGCCAGCTTGTTGGTCGCGTCCCAGCGCTCGATCTGGTAAGACAGGGCCGTCCCGTCCGGATCCTCGAAGCGGATGTCTGCGCCGTCCGGCATGGCCTGGGAGAAGATGAAGTTGTTGGAGGTAAGCCGCACCAGCACGGGGAAATTCGTCACGTTCTCGGAAACGCCGGCGCCCGAGGACGTGGTATTGAACTGGATCCGCGCCTGATAGGACCAGGCCGAATAGTCGGCGATGGCCGCGGGCGGCAAAATCCACGCCAGGATTGCCAGGAAGCGGGCGATGCTTCCCGGAATGCGGCATAGCCACGATGGCGGATGGAATGAGGGCAAGGTACGCATCCTGGCGCGAGATGTGCTAATTGTAGGCCCCGGGATTCAGAGTCTACAAGTACTTTGCAGTAAGCATCGCCATGGCGCGATTTGATCTTTTTGAGCCGCCCTTCCATCGGCCGAAAAGTCGGACGCCGCAAATTGGCCAACCCGGGCTTCGTCATTCTACAATAAGGACCATGGATTCCTCCGAGCTGCTGTCCCGCTTCCCTTCCCAGACCGTGCTGGTCCTGGGCGACGTGTTCCTGGATGAATTCCTGAGCGGGGACTGTTCGCGGCTTTCGCCGGAAGCGCCGGTGCCGGTGCTCAAGGTGGACGATGGGAAAACCCGGCGGGTGCTGGGCGGCGCGGCCAATACCGCCGCCAACGTCGCCGCCCTGGGGGCCAAGGCGGTTTTGATCGGGATCGACGGGGACGATTGGCATGGCCACCGGTTCCGGGAGCTGATGGAACAGAGCGGGATCGAATTCGCCTCCGTCCGGGACGGGCGCCCCACCATGCGCAAGACCCGCCTGGTGGGGCAAGGCCAGCAATTGCTCCGCCTGGACTATGAGGAAACGCCTACGGTGGACGCGGCCGCGGCCGCGGCCATCCTGGCCGCGTTCCGCAAACACCTGCCCGCCTGCGGCATCGTGGTGCTTTCGGATTATGCCAAGGGCTTCCTGACCGAGGCCCTCACCCAGACCATCATCCGGGAAGCCCATGCGGCCGGCAAGGAAGTGCTCGTCGATCCGCGCCCCCAGCATGCCGCGTATTACCGGGGTTGCGATTATCTCACGCCCAATTGGAAGGAGTCCCAAGGGCTGCTGGGCCAGGCGGAAAGCGATCCCAGCGAGTCCCTGATCCTGGAAAACGGGACGGCCTTGCGGGACGCCATGCGCAGCCACGTGATCCTGACCTTGGGAGCGCGCGGCATCACCTTCTTCGACCGGGACGCCAAGACCCATTTCAACCTTCCGACCCAGGCGCGGGAAGTGTACGACGTGAGCGGCGCGGGCGATACCGTGGTGGCCACCTTCGCCTTGGCCCGGGCGGCCGGCGGGGGCCTGGAGGATTCCGTGCGCTTGGCGAACAAGGCCGCCGGGGTGGTGGTGGGCAAGTTCGGCACCGCCACGGTTTCACGGGAAGAGTTGCTGGACGCCGAACCGGGCGAGGCCCGCACGCTCGGCCGCGCGCAACTGGCCCCCCTGGCCGCGGCCCTCCGGGCCCAGGGCAAGCGCATCGTGACCGTGAACGGATCCTTCGATCTCCTCCATGCCGGGCACGTGCACATCCTGGAAGAAGCCCGCTCCCAGGGCGATGTCCTCCTCGTGGGGCTCAACAGCGACGCCTCCGTGCGCGCCTACAAGGGGGCCAAACGGCCGATCCTTCCCGAATCCCAGCGCGCCCGCATGCTTTTGGCCATGCGCGCCGTCGATTTCGTGCATATATTCGACGAGGCCGAACCTATGCCCTTCCTCGCCGAAATCAAGCCCCATGTCCACGTCAACGGATCCGAATACGGGGCCGATTGCATCGAGGCGCCCTTGATCCGCTCCCAGGGCGGCCGCATCCATATCGTCGAAAAGCTCCCCGGCCTTTCCACCTCGGAAATCCTGGCCCGGGTCCGCTCCTTGGAATGACCCCTCCGGAACCCGCCGGCCCCGGCCGATCCAAATCCCTGCACGCCACCTTCTATCGCGACGCCGGGCGCATGGCCTCCCAGGCCACCGAAGAGGAGGGGAAATTCGTCATCCTGACCAAAGGAAAAGGCGTCCACCTGGTCCTGTCCCCCGTTTCCCTCACGCCCTATCACGCCAATATCGTGCATCGATACTTGCAGATCGACGGGCGCGGCGAAGTGGAAGCGGTGAGCAGCAGCGGATGCCGCATCCTGTCGAAGGAGTGGAAGGTGCATGGAGGAGGTTATTACACCGTGCAGCATTGGCTGCACAACCTGATCCTGCACGGCAAGTCCACCGCCTTCGGGAAATACGAACTGAAGCTGTTGGCGCGTTTGGTGGGAGAGGTCCCTCCGGCATTGGGCCTGGAAGCCTATACCTTGGAGTTCCGGTAACGAAGGGCTTCCGGGCCGGAAAACCGTGATCTCCCCCGCCGCGCAATTCCGGGACACGAACCTGGTGGAAATCTTCAACAATTACTGAGACCCCGGTTTCGGCCGACTGCCCTGGAAAACCAGGACTTGCCCATTGCGGACCCAAGAAGCGGATCGGATCCTGGTTTCGTAATTCCCGCGCAGCCTCAGGTCCCCGGTGGGCTTTTCACTGATATGCGTGTAGTGGAAGGAATAGTCGACGGCGCCAAGGAACGAATAGGTCAAATCGCCCCCCAGGGCGCTTCCGTTGTTCGGGAATCCCCAGGAACCGGATACCCTTATCCCGCTTTGCCGATACCGCAGGTATTGACTTTGGTTTCAACTCACGCCCCCGCACGGGGGGCGACCCGAATCCATGCGCGCAATTCGTACAGGTATTGTTTCAACTCACGCCCCCGCACGGGGGGCGACGCGCTCGCCCAGGATCCCAACGAGTATTACGTCGTTTCAACTCACGCCCCCGCACGGGGGGCGACAACATCCACGGCCACCAATACCACCGGGTCTACGTGTTT
>DATENA010000253.1:0-29886 GCA_035275285.1 Fibrobacteria bacterium
GGCGCGTCGACGTTGCGGTTGTGCTCCCAATAGGCGCTGCGGATGCTCGCGATCAGTTCCCCTTTCTCCCCGCGGCTGTTCTCCCAGGCCAGCAGCTTGCGGGGCGCGCCCGCTTCCACGTGGTAGGTGGCCGTCATGCCCATGGTTTCCAGGGTCCACTTCACGGCCTTGCGGCTTTTCCCCTTGAACGCCAGGGTTTCCGGCCCGACCTTGGTCAGCACCGCCTCGGTGAAGGCCAGGGGCACGTGGCGTTTGCGGCGCTCCCACAGGCCCGGCACCAATTGCATCCGCAGGGGGGCGCCCGCTTCCGCGAAAGGGCCGTCCAGCTCCCGCACCAGGATGGGCATCTCGTCCTCGTAATAAAAGGTCCCGGGAGCGTTGACGCCGCGGTTGGAATTGCCCGCGTCGGGATAGGGCAGGGTGGTCACCGCATCCCCTTCCGCCTCGAAGTAGGAATGGATCTCGGAAAACAGACCCTTGGGCCTGGGGATCACCTGGTGGAAAACGTTGCCGCACCACTCCTGCGAGGTGAAGGAAACCTTCTGGGGCTGCAGGGGGCGTTGCACGCCGGGACCGGACAGGCCGGCGAAAACGGATGTCATGATGGAGTAGTCGTAGACTCCGGTGGTGAACTTGAGGACGCTGTTCAGCTTGAGCACCGGAACCCGCTTGGCGGGCGGGGTCTTGTCGCTTTCGACCTTGACGCGCGTATCGGCGTTGATCTCCTCGTACACGAAGACCAGCACGCCCTGCGCCTTGCGCATTTCGCCGTAGCGTTCCGCGGTGATGGCATAGCTGGAAAGCTCCGCCAGGCCGGACTTCCAGTATTTCAGGAACTCCGCGCCGGGACCCGTCTTTTCCTCCCGAGCCGCCGGCGCCGCGACGGCGGGAGCGTACGCCTTTTGGCTGCCGGGCAGGGAACTCGAATGCGTGCTCTCGATGCCGGGTTGCGCGATCGCCGGGAGGGAAATCAGCGAGGCCAAGGTTCCCGCCTTGAGCCATCGCGTTGTCATTGATAAGTTGGCCATGATGAGCTACCTATTATGGAGGGGTATGGATGGGTAAAATAAACCCTTTTTGTCCGAAAAGAGTCCTGGCCGCCATTTTCCTGATCTGCATCTCCGCCGCTTGCGGGCAGGTGGTGAACCGGTCCGCGGTGGAGCATTTCCTCATCGAGGGGGAAGTGGGCAAGGCCCAGAAGACTCTCGAAAGCTACCTCGGCTCGGCGGACCTCACCTACCCGGACAGCGTGTACATCCTGAAGAACCTGGGAGTTCTCTACAGCTCCAGTCCCAAACGCAAGGACCTGGGCGATCGCTACTTCTTCCGCTTGCTGGACCTGGACCCCTTCGCTTCCATCCACGATACCTATGCCGGCAATTCGATCCTGGCCCGCTTCAAGAAGATCCGCAAGGATTACCAGCGGCAAAAGGGCGGCAAGGCCCTGGTGCCGGCCGTGGTGGTGTTCGATTTCCATGGAGAGGGCCTCAAGGAAAATGACGGCGTGGCCATGGCGCAGCAATTCATCGCCGAGATGCAGCGCCTGGAGGTGTTCCATACCCTCGATCGCAGCAACGTGGTGGAGACCATGGACAAGATGCGCCTGCAGCCGGACAAATGCATGTCCCGCGAATGCCGGCTGGACATCGCCCGCCGCCTCACCGCCGACAAGCTCGTAACGGTGCAGGCCTCGCGGCTGGATACGGTGTTCACCTTCACCCTGGCCTACCTGGACGTGGAAACGGGAGAGGCGGGAACCACCCTGAACAAGGTCTATGCCAAAAGTCCGGAGAAGCTGCTGGCGGAAGGATTCGGCGAACTCGCCCTGGAGCTGCAGAGCCATGAAGCCGCCTTCCTGAACCTGAGCGTCACCCCGCTCAATACCGTGCTCACCATCGACAATTCGCCCATGGCGGTGATTTCCTCCCGGGTCCCCTTGAACCCGGGCAAGCACCGCATCTGCGGCAGCAGCCCAGGTTATGAGACCGAATGCAAGGATTTCGAAGTGAAGCGGGCGGACGCCCTGACCTATTCCCTGGCGCTCCCGGCCAAGGCGGGCACCCAGGTGCAGGCCGACAAACCGCCTTCGGACGAGGATGCCGACGAGGAGGATCCCAACGCGGAAACCGGGGAAACCGGCGCTTCCCATACCTTCGTCTGGTGGACGCTGGGGGCCATGGCCGTGCTGGCCGTAACGCTTGCCCTGGTATTCAATACCAAGAACTGAAAAAAAACGAGCGCCGGAAAAGGAAAGGGGCGCTTGGGGCGCCCCTTTCCTTTCCGTTTTCCGCGGGCGGACTCAGTTGCTGGGAAGCAGCAACGTGACGCCGGTCAGTTTGCCGTCCTGGAGCATGAGCGCATCCCGGTTCTTCTGGTCGATTTGGGCCAGCCGCTGCTTGGAGGATTCCTTCAGGCGGCCGCGATCGTCCACCAGCAGCCTCCGTTCGCTTTCGTTCATCATGGCCAGGGCGCTGGACCAGTTCCTCTTGTTCACGGCCATGAAGAATTTGTCCACCGTCGACTTCAATCGGGGATCGTTCGGGTTGGAGGCGGTCGCGACGTTCGGGGAACCTTCCTCTTCCGAGGTTGCGGCCGCATCCGCAGGGGCGACGCCCATGGGGCCCTTGGATTCGGAGGCCAGCACGTCCACGTCCGCGGGAGAGGCTTCCGGGGAGGCGTCTTCTTCCGAGGCGGCGATGGGGCTGGCCTCGCCCTGGCGGAGGTTGGGGAGCAGGCTGTAGATTCCGGCGATATGCCCGTCCTGGACGCGGACGGCCGGATGGCGGATGAGGGTGGACAGGCGCAACGCCAGCAGCATCTTCTGCTTGTCGGCGGGCACGTTGCCGCCCTCCATCATCAATGCTTTCTCTTCCGGAACCATGTAATCGACGGCTTTGGTGAAGTTGCGCTTGGAGAGGGACTCGCCGAATCCGGTGAGCAACTCCAGGAGATCATCCGATCGGGGGGCCTGGGCCACGTCCTTCTTGGTCGAAGAGCAGGCCATGAGCAACCCCATGACCGCCGCCAAGCAAACCCTGGATCTGGATAAAGTTTTCATAAAAATGGAATCCCTTCGCATACCCTGCCACTGCGGTAACTGGCCGGAATTTGTCCAATAATATACTCCAAATCCCCCATCGGCGGGCGGCATTTTACCCGGATTAGCGGGACGGATCAAGGGAGTCCGGGTTCTTTCCCTTAAGCTTTTGCGGGATACCCTCAATATCCGAAATTGCCTAAATTGATGCGATGTCCGAAGTCCAGGTCCCAATCGTGATGAAGCTCCAAAAACCCCCGCGATTTGCGTTGCTGGCGCTGCTGGTTTCCGGCCTTTCGGCCGCCTCCTGGCCGCAGGCCACGGTCGTGGATTTCCAGGGCATCGTGATCGATCGGAAAGGCGCCCCCGTTTCCGGCGCCACGGTCAGGCTGCTGGAGTCCGCCTTGGCCGCGACCACGGATGCGCAAGGGTTCTTCGCCGTGAAGGGATCGGTTTCCATCGGCCTGATCCGCCGGACCGCGCTTCCGGGCAGGGTGGACCTCCGCTACCGGGACGGCGTACTTTGGTTGCAGGGTCCCGCAGCGGGCCGCATCCGCACGGAATGGATTTCCGCCGACGGAAGCGCGCGCGTTCCGGTGGCGCAGGCGGCGCCGGGGGCCTTGCGCTACGATCTGGACGGCTTGGCCGGGGGCGAGGCGGGAGTGCATTGGGTGCGGATCGCCTCGGACGCGGGAACGAGTACGTTCCGGTTCGTCAGTGCCGGCCGCGGATCCCATGGCGTTCTCCTCGGCGGTTCTCCGGCGGCGGCGGCCGGGAAAAGCGCCGCGCGGGCCGCGGAGAAAGCCGCCGCGGCGGGCTTCGTGCTGGAGGTCTCCGCCCCGGGATTCCTGGGAAAGCGATTCGCGCAAACCGATGCGGTGAGGGCGGGACTTTCCCTGGCCTTGCTTCCCGCCACGGCGGCCCTGAAGGAGCGCATCCAGGATTTCATCGGAGCGGGCAATACTTTCAAGCTGGCTTTCCTGAAACCGGAGGCCCCCGCCTCCCGCAAATACGTTCTCCACTATGCGGACTTCGCGGAGATGGCCGGGGACACCATGCCCGTGCATGCGTTCCCGGATTCCAAGGGATCGGTCTCCGCGCCCGCATCGGTCAGCGCCTCCGCGCCGGCCTGGTCCCCGGACGGCCGCACCCTGGCCTACGAACTGGGAGCGGAGAACGTCACCACCGCCTTCAGTCGCGTCTATCTGCAGCCCCTGGGCGGCGCGCGCGCGGATGGACCCGCGAATCCGGCCACCAATCCCCGCTGGTGGACCGACGGAACCGACACCTCCCTGGTCTGGTGCGGCTCGGGCAATGCGGACGGCTGGTCGGACACGCTCAAATCGGCCACCTACCGGCAAAAGGTTTCCGGAGGGGCCCTTTCGGGCACGCCCGAAGTGCTGGCCAAAGGCAGCTACAATGCCGGCCTTTCCCGGGACGGCCGGTACCTCGCCGCTGCGTATCGGTTCGCCTCCATGCGGGACAGGGAATCCGGTGCCGTCCGTTTCCTGCACGTCTATCCTGGCCATCCCGCCGCCCCGGACGGCTCTTCCACGGATTCCCTGCAGGCTTGCAACGGATCCGTGTCCCAGGATCCCGCGCATCCCTCCCGCATGCTTTTCCTGGATTTCGGCGTGCCGGACGAGCCCGCCTATCCCAACCGGGTGACTCCCAGGTTATACGCCCAGCATCGCATGATCCTGATCGGGGACTATGCCTCGGACGCGCCGGGCCGGATCGTGGACTTCATCGATTCGCCCGCGGCCGAGCTTGCGCAGGAAAACACCTGGGACGATCCCGAGTGGACCAACGCCGCGGATTTCGCCGTGGCCACCACCCGCGATCCGGACGGCGACAAGACCGTTCCCAACGAGCCCAAACCCAGCCAGCCCGATATCTACCTGATCAAGCTCAGCACCAAGGAATCCCTCAAGGTCTTCTCCGGCGTCCATCAAGCGCAGCCGGCGGCCTGGATAGGGCCCAAGGACTGAAAAGGAGGCGCTCAAGGTCCAACTCCCCAAACGGGGGGGGGGGCGGGACGCGCCGGATCCGCGCGCGTAACCGGGAGCGCTACTCCCAGCGCGCTTCCGCGGTCCCGGTTATTTTACAAATGGTATTGCCGATAGTAGTTTTTCCGATTTTCGGGGGCGTTATCCGGTCTTCGCAGTCTTCCTCGGTTTTCCTCCTCACCAAGAAGGACGGAGAGTTCCTGCGCGTCATCGCCAGCGTCTCCGTGGTGGTGGCCCATTGCATCCATTTCTGGGTGGAGGATTTCTACGCCGGGCGCGACTTCCTTTCCCTTTCCTACCTGTCCACCATCCTGGATCAGGTGACCCGCTTCACGGTCCCCCTGTTCTTTTTCCTTTCCGGATTCGGCCTGACCCTGCAATTCCAGGGCAGGCCCGTGCCGCTCGCGAAGTATTACCGCTTCCGCCTCGCGAAAATCCTGGCTCCCTTCCTGGTCTGGTCCCTGCTCACGGGCTTCCGCCACCAGGAATTCATCCAGGACATGCCCTGGTCCCGGGACCCTGCCGGCACCGCGAAAACCTTCCTCCGCTTCCTCTTCCTCGACGGCTTCGACTACCAATACTATTTCGTGATCGTCATCTTCCAGTTCTACCTGGTCTATCCGCTGCTCTACAAGCTGGGGCGGTCCAGGATCTGGATGGGCCTGTTCCTGTTGCTGCACCTGGCCTTCATGTCGCCGGTGGAGACCTATCTGGAACTGTGGGGGCTGGAGCTGCCCAAGTTCCACCCGAACATCCTGCTCTTCCATTGGCTGTATTGCTTCGCGGGCATCCATGCGGCGTTCAACAAGGATTTCCTGGCCGGGCTGCTGACCCGGTGGAGCACCCGCAAAGTCGCCGCCTTCTGGATCGCCACCGTGCTGCTGCTGAATTTCGAATTCCTGATGAACATCGTGAACGAGAAATACCTTTTCGACGCGGACCATTTCAACCGCTGGGCCGTGGTCCTGTATTGCCTCGCTTCCCTGATGGCCTTCATGAAGGCCAAGCGGGCGGTGGCCGAACGCGTCTATGCCAATCCCCGCTGGCAGTTCCTGTTCACCCACGTGGCGCCATTCACGTTCTTCGTCTACCTGGCGCATACGCACGTGCTGCGGGTGGTGGACTATCTCCTTTGGGAAGTCACGCTCTTCGATTTCCTCAACCGCATCATCCTGGTGGTGGCCGGCACGTACCTGCTCGCCTGGATGGCCCAATGGCTGCTCGAGGACTTCCCTCGCCTTCGCTTCTACCTGGGCCTCCCCAACAAGCCCGTCCTGGTCTGGTCCGAAGTCCCCGGGGCCGGTCTTTTCAAGCTGCGACGCGCGCGGGGCGTGGCTTCCGGCCCCGCGCCTTCCCGGCAGGGCACGGAAGGCGGGGCCCCGCGCCGCTTGGATCTCTCTTCCGAGCGCTCCCCGGTCTGAGGGAAACGAAAAAGCGACCGTTCACGGTCGCTCGCGACCGTGGATGGCCGCTCAGGGGCTCTCGATGTTCCCCGGCCCGGATCTAGTTGGTGCCGCCCTCGACGGTTCCATCGTCATCGTCGCTTCCGCCGCCTCCGCAATCATGCGGTACGGGATCCGCGCCCATGCAGGCGCCCAACCTGTCGCCGTGGGCGAGATGGGCCTTCAGCGCCGGGAGGCCGACGCGGATCGTATGGGCGTTGGCGGGGTTTCCGGGGGGGATGTGGCATACCAGGACCTTGGGGGCGGCGAAGTTCAAGCCGAAGCCCTTGTGTCCGGATCCGTCATGCGCCCGATCGGGGCAGGGCTTCACCGGCTTCAGATCTTCGCAGCGCCCCGGTTTGTCGCCATGGGCCAAGTGGGCCGGGACGGCGGATGCGCCCACCGTGAGGGTATGGGCATTGGCGGGATTGCCGGGGGGCATATGGCAAATGTCTTTTTTGCCATGATAGCCGCCCTTGTCCGTTCCGGCGGAGTCGCCATCCGCGCGCAAGGCGACGGTTTCGTCGGGAGCGTTTTTTGCGGTATCGCCGGCATCCATGGGGTTCATGCAAGCCGTGAGGAGCGCCAAGCCGGCGGCTCCGGACAGCAGCCAATTCGCGTTCTTGAATCCAGTTTTCATCGCTTCCGCCTTTTCAAAATCGGGTGAGATTCATACGTCCTCTAATTTAACCCGGACCCCGGGGCGATTAAAATTATTTTGTCGGGACGGTAGCGGCGGATCCGGGCGAAATGGTATCGCAAAGAGGATTTTGCGTCCCAAACGGTACGGTCCCGGACCCGGAACCCCCGGTTCCGGATCCTCGACCAAGGGTGCGGAAAAGCCGGGCAAGGGGCCATATAAGTTATGGGAAAACACTAGGAGCATCATGTCCAGAGCCGCCCTTTCCAGCACGACCCGTCGGGACCTCCCGGCGGGTTTCCCCGGACTTTGCCTCGCCCTTCCCCTCCTGCTGCTTCTGGCGGGCGCCCCGGGCGCCTCCGCGCAAAGCGGCGAGGCCGGGCGCATCTGCGAGGTGAAGCCGGCCATGCGCTGCCTGGACAAGGAGAAAATCGAAGGTACCACCCTCAAGGTGCCCCTGGACGCCGCGGCCGTCCGGAAGGACGGTTTCCAGATTTGCGACAGCTCGTTCAATTACACCACGGCGCCGGACATCGTCCTCATCATGGACAATACCGGGTCGATGGACAGCCTGGTGACCATCGACGGCATTCCGCGCTGGTGCGACACCCCGGACATCCAGCCCGGCGACCCCGGGTGCATCAGCGGGGATCCGCACCGGTTGCGCGGGCCCGCGTTGCAGGCCTTTTTGGACAGCGCCTTGGTCAAAGGCGGCAAGGGCATCAATGTGGGCGTGGTGACCTTCTCGCTGATCGCGGACGCTAAATCCGATAAGCTCCTGCCGCTCACGGCGGCGACCAAGGATTCCATCAAGGCCTCCATCGAGATGGAGGAGCGCGGCGAGACCAATTACACCGCCGCCTTCCGCGCGGCCCTGGACCTCTTGAAAAGCTCCCATAAGCCCAAGCAGGAACAGTTCGTCATCTTCGTGTCCGACGGCCGGCCCAACTACCCCAAGCGGCCCGACGGCGACCCTTATGCGTACAAGACCTTCTGGGACAGCCTGCCCACGGTGCATTCCATTTTCCTGGGGGACAACAAGGACAACTACAAGGACATGCAGGACGTTTCCGGCAAGACCGGGGGCCTGTTCTTCAACATCTCCGACGTGAGCCAACTCGCCAGGATCCTGACGGACGATCTGGCCAGGAAACTGTTCCGCCGCGCCGCGCCCACCCTGACCACGGTATGGAACCTCACCGACTCCATCACCTTCGAGGTGGGGGCCGCCTCCCACAAGCCGGGGGCGGACTCGGGAGCCTATACCTTGCTGATGCCGGGGCCCCTGGAACTGGCCAAGGGCGTGAACGATATCGTGATCAAGACCGAATACGGGTACGGGGGCACCACCCAGGACGTCCATTTCAAGATCGAACGCTCCGCCACCGGGCCTTACTTCACCGGTTTGGAGCAGAACTGCCGCGACCTGCCCAAGCTGATCGTCTACAACGCCAAGGACGAGGCCTTGAACCTGCTGGGCCTGCCGTACACCATCAACGATTCCGCCCTGCGCTACGCCCTCACCACCGGGGCGGAAGTGGACTCTTTCGACATCGTCATCCGGACCAAGAGCTCCGCGACGGCGCAGCAGGACCTGGAAACCGTGCCCAACAGCGCGTCCAACCGCAAGGACACGACCTGGACCGGATCGGAGGCGTTCCAGCACCAGACCGTGCGGAAGACCCAGGGCGACGATCGCTTGCAGATCGAGCACGGGGAAATCATCAGCGTGAGCTACCGCAACCCTTACATCCGGGAGGACAGCGCCACGGTGAGGGTGAAGATGAAGTACGGCCCCGAGTTCGACAAGGCGGCCTACCGGGACCTGGACAACGACGGCCGCATCGAAACGATCACCATCCGCTTCATGGAATCCCTGGCGGCCCTGCCGGACAAATTGCAGTTCCGGATCACGGATGCGACGGGCGCTTCGGCCGAACGCACCGCCATGGCTTCCTCCGGCGAGATCAAGTTCCTCGGGAGCGGCGGTTCCAAGGATTACGGCGGCCTGGTGGTGACCTTGGACAATCCGTTCCCCTTCGGCATGACCTCGGTGGCCAACGCGGACTCCTCCGGCCGCACGTTCCGGCAGCTGAACATCCCCATGGTCGACGGCGCCTTCCGCGTGGACGATTCGGTGCCGCCGGTGATCCTGCGCGCCGAGGTGGGCACGGACAAGTCGGATGGGAGCATCAAGGTGCAGGTGACCTATTCCGAACCGGTCGGCCTGGCGGAACCCTTCCGGGAACCCTTGGTGTTCAAGCGGGACACGGTGGTCTTTTCCGCCCGGGAGATCCCCGTGCGCAGCATCGAAAAGACCGGTGCCCTGACCTATACCTTCACCCTGGCGCAGGAAGGGTCATTCAAGCCCGTGGGCGGCGACTCCGTGGCCATCAACGATAACGGCGAGACCCGGGACCTGTCCGGGATCGCCCCGCGTTCGCTGGTGTTCACGCCCATGGGCGGGCCGTCCCCCAGCCAGACCATCTCCGACCTGTACGTCACCTTCGCCAACGGGTCCAAATCGCATGCCCGGGGCGCCGAAGGTTCCCCGGACGGGCACGTCCGTTTCATTCCGGTGGATTCCAGGGGATATCCCATACCGGGCAATGAGAAGGGGAAATGCGGAAGCTGTTCCCCATTGCAAGGGGACGTGTTCACCGGCTCCGTGATCTACGTCGTCACCAAGCAACCGGTGGCCTACGATTTCTCCATCTTCTCCAACCTGGGGGTATTGGTCGCCCGCGGCTCCGGGACCGTGGAAGAAGGGGATCTGCGCTTGCTGGACAAGATCGAGGATCCCGGCAAGGATCCCAACCAGACCCGATACGTGCAACGCATCGTCTGGACCGGGCAGTCCGAGACCAGCGGCGTAGTGGGTACGGGCGCCTACGTGCTGAAGGCCGTGTTCCATTATGACCGCAATTTCAGGACCGGGGCCAAGGCTTCCACGGCGACCCGGATCACCCGGTTCGGGTTCCTGCGGGCCTGCTGCGCCACCGGCAGCAATGGGTGGTGGGATTGAAGCTCCGGGCCCGTCCGCGATGGCGGCCCGTTTCCGCGGCCCTGGCCCTGGCGGGTTTGCTGGCCGCGGCCTGCAATAGCGGCAACGAACCGTCGGAGGGCGGACTCAGTTGCGCGGACCTGGGTTCCAGGACCTTCCGCGACTCGGTCGGGGACGGATTCTACCGCGTCATCGCGCCCAACGGCGGCGAGAGTTTCAGGATAGGCGATTCCCTGCGCGTGCGGGTGACCAGCGGCGCGCTCGATTCGGAAGCGGTCCTCTATCTGGCCGTCACCGCCAACGGGACCACCTCTTCGATCATCCTGCCCGGCACCCCGCGGACCAACATCGATCCGCGCAGCCGGTGCGATTGGGCTTTCCGGATCCCGGATTCCCTGCGCGCGGCCAGCGGCAGGAACATTTCCCTGGTTTCGGACTCCCTGCGCATCCGGATCGCCAAGTACAGCTTCGAGTCCGTTTCCGATTATTCCGACGGGTTCTTCCGCGTCACAAAATAGGGATCGGCCGGCGAACCATCGCCTCCCGCACCTTTTTCGCCAGGTCCGCGGGGCTGAAAGGCTTCTTTATGCCGGACGGGGATTAATACGGAGATGGAGGGAGTCGAACCCCCGGACCGCTTTCACGGACTTCTGATTTCGAATCAGACGCAATAGACCACTCTGCCACATCTCCATCCATAATCTTAAAAAAATTTCCCGGAATTCCAGGCCCGGGCGGGACGGTTTTTAACACCCTGTTAAGGTGAATTTCTTGGAGGTCCCCGGTCCCGGGCGTATCTTCCTGCTACCGAAAGGATGCCCATGACCAAGAAAAAGCCCTCCGAAATCCGGTCCGCAAGCAAGGACGGGGCCTTCGCCACCGTCGAAGCCTACCGCAAAAAACGGAAAGGCGCGCCGGCCAAAAAGGCCCCGCGTTTCCGCCAGCCGGAAGAGAGGGTGGTGCAGCGGTTCACGCGCACGCTGCGCGAGGGGTATCCCCGCCTGCTCGGGGCCACGGTGCATGGGGACGGCATCAATTTCGCGGTGTATTCGCGCCATGCCCGGGACATTTTCCTGGTCCTGTTCGACGCCCCCGATGCGCCGCCCACCGACGTCATCCGCCTGCCCGCCCGGACCGGCAACGTGCATCACGGTTTCGTGGAAGGCCTGGGTCCGGGCCAATTGTACGGTTTCCGCGCCCGGGGTGAATTCAACCCGGCCAAGGGCTTCCGCTTCAACGAGAACAAGCTGCTCATCGACCCTTATGCGCGGGCCTTCGCCGGCCGGTTCCGCCACGACGGGAACGTCCTCCTGCCTTATGACGCCAATGCGGCCGAGAAGGATTATGCCCTGGACGAGCGGGACAGCGCCGATGCCGTGCCGAAATGCATCGCCTATTCCGAGGCGTTCGATTGGGAGGGGGACGCGCCGCCGCGCATTCCCATGGCCGAGACCATCCTTTATGAAGTCCACGTCAAGGGTTTCACGGCCCATGAGTCCTCCCGCGTCCGGCACCCCGGGACCTATGCGGGTTTCGCCGAGAAAATCCCCTACCTGAAGGACCTGGGCATCAACGCCGTGGAACTGCTGCCCGTCCAGGCCAAGTTCCCGGCCGAACGCGAAGGCGAGAACGGCAAGGGCAACTATTGGGGATACAATACCTTCGGGTTCTTCGCCCCGGAGGCGACGTATGCGAGCGGACGGGAACCCGGATGCGAGGTCAGGGAGTTCAAAGCCCTGGTGAAGGCGCTCCACAAGGCCGGCATCGAGGTGATCCTGGACGTGGTGTACAACCACTCCGCCGAGGGCAACGAGCTGGGGCCGCTCATCAGCTTCAAGGGATTGGACAATCCGTCCTATTACGCCCTGACCGGGAGCGGCACGGAGCCGGCGCGCTATTATTTCAACCACAGCGGCACGGGCAATACCCTGGATTTCGGCAGCCCGCCGGTGGTGCGCATGGCCCTGGACAGCCTGCGCTATTGGGTGGAGGAGATGCACGTGGACGGGTTCCGCTTCGACCTGGCCCTGGTGCACGGGCGGGGCTTCTGGTCCGGCTTCGAGGCGCGCGCCCCGTTCTTCCAGGCCCTGGCCCAGGATCCCGTCCTTTCCGGGGTGAAGCTGATTGCCGAGCCTTGGGATTGCGGGGGATTCGAACAAGGGAACTTCCCCGTGGGGTGGGCCGAATGGAACGCCAGGTTCCGCGACAATGCCCGGAGGTTCATCAAAGGGGACGCGGGGCAGATCAACGAACTGGGCTGGCGCCTCACCGGATCGGCCGACCTGTTCGGAGACGACGGTCGGGGGCCGGACTCGAGCCTCAACTTCGTCACCTGCCACGACGGCTTCACCTTGAACGACCTGGTGAGCTACGACGGCAAGCACAATGAGGCCAACGGCGAGGGCAACCGGGACGGATACGATGACAACCTGTCCTGGAATTGCGGCGCCGAGGGCGATACCGGGGACGGAACGGTGCTGAGCCTGCGCCGGCGCCAGGTCCGGAACTTCGCCTGCCTGATGCTGTTCGCCCAAGGCACGCCCATGCTCGGCCACGGCGACGAGGTCCTGCGCACCCAGCATGGGAACAACAACGCCTATTGCCAGGACAATCCCCTGGCCTGGATGGATTGGGGGCTGCTGGAGCGCAACCGGGACATGTTCGAGTTCGTCAAAAAGGCGATCGATCTCCGCAAGCGGATCCCCCTGCTGATGGGCAAAGCGTTCCTGGAAGGCAAGGACGGGCCGGCGGGGATCCCCGACATCGCCTGGTACGGCCCCCAGGGCAAAGGGCTGGATTGGAACCATCCCGAATGCCGCAGCCTCGCCTTCCAATTGGACGGCAACGAATGGACTTTCGAGGAAGAACTGGAAACGCAGGCCCGCCCGGGCGTGGACGGTCCGCCGGCGGACAGGCCGGAGCGGAAGCCCATGCGGAAGGATCGCAGGTTCTATTTCATCTACAACATGGAATCGCGGGAACAGGAGTTCACCCTGCCCATCCTTCCCGAAGGGCGGGAATGGCGGCGGTTGGCGGACACGAGCCTTCCCCCGGGGGAGGATTTCCGGACCTTGGGCAAGGAGGAGCCACTGATCCATCCGGGGCTCTACCGGGTCAAGGCGCGCAGTGTGGTGATATTGAAGGAATAACGTCGTTTCCGGGCCGATCCGCTTCCATCGCATGCCTCCTTTGCTATATTTCCACCCCAGCAAAGGGGAACCTCGCAACGGATCGGTCCGACTTGTTTTCCTGAGACTTGTTTTCCTGATTTTCCATGCCGGAAGCCCCTCGTTTAAATCCGTTCCAAAGGCTCAAGGTCCTGATCCTCGGGAATGCGCTCAATCCCGCCGATCGGAAAGCATTCCACAGCATCAGCCTCATCGCCTTCTTCGCCTGGGTGGGCCTGGGCGCGGACGGGCTTTCCTCGTCCAGCTACGGCCCCGAGAACGCCTTCCTGACCCTGAAGGCGCATCCGCATCTGGGGATTTTCGTGGCCCTGGCCACCATCATCACCATCTTCGTCATCAGCGCCAGTTACTCCCAGATCATCGAGCTCTTTCCCACCGGCGGGGGCGGATACCTGGTGGCCAGCAAGCTGCTCAATCCCACCATGGGCATGATCTGCGGGTGCGCCCTGCTCATCGACTATGTCCTCACGCTTACCATCTCCATCGCCGCCGGCGCCGACGCGATTTTCAGCTTCCTGCCCCCGGACTGGTACCGGTACAAGCTGGAAGCCACCGTGCTCGGCATCGTCCTGCTTTCCGTGCTCAACCTGCGCGGCGCCAAGGAATCCATCATGGTGCTGCTG
Source organism: Fibrobacteria bacterium (assembly GCA_035275285.1). Lineage (GTDB taxonomy): Bacteria > Fibrobacterota > Fibrobacteria > UBA11236 > UBA11236 > Chersky-265. The sequence continues at coordinate 13,944 of DATENA010000253.1, forward strand.
CCGGTCTTCATCGTTTTCCTCGTTACGCACGCCTTCATCATCCTGTACTCCCTGTTCATGCACGCGGGGGACATCCCGGCCCTGATCCAATCCACCGCCCGGGATACCCGCCAGTCCGTGTCCGAGATGGGGATGGTGGGGATGTTCCTGCTGATCATGCGCTCCTACAGCATGGGCGGATCCACCTATACCGGCATCGAGGCGGTCAGCAACGGCCTGCCCATCCTGCGGGAACCCAAGGTCCAGACCGGCAAGCGGACCATGATCTACATGTCCGTCTCCCTGGCCTTCACCGTGTTCGGCCTGATGGTGGCCTACCTGCTTTACGACGTGAGCCCGGAGCCCGGCAAGACCCTGAACGCCGTGCTCTTCGAGAAGGCCACCGCCGCCTGGGGCGGAAAGGCCGGGACCCTGTTCGTGCAGATCTCCTTGTTCTCGGAGGCGGCCATCCTGTTCGCCGCGGCCCAGGCGGGCTTCATGGGCGGCCCCCGCGTGCTCGCCAACATGTCCCTGGACCACTGGTATCCCACCAAGTTCACCCTGCTCAGCGATCGCCTGGTGAGCCAGAACGGCATCATCCTGATGGGGGCCGCGGCGGTCGTCATGGTGGCCTTGAGCGGCGGTTCGGTGGAGTTCCTGTCGGTGCTCTACATCATCACCGTGTTCATCACCTTCGTGCTTTCCCAGTTGGGCATGGTGCGCCATTGGGCCGCCACCCGGCGCAAAGAGGACCTGTGGAAGCGCAAGCTGGCGGTGAACGGCCTGGGCCTGGTGCTGTGCATCTTCATCCTGGGCGCGGTCACCTTCCTCAAGTTCAAAGAGGGCGGTTGGCTGGCCCTGGTCACCACGGGCGTCCTCGTGGCCATCGCGCTGTTCGTGAAACGCCATTACGGCAATACGGCCAAGATGCTCAAGCGCATGGACAACCTGGTGCAGGCCGCGCAAAGCTCGCATACGGGGGCCATTTCCAAGATCGTCAAAAGGGAGGCGCTCAAGCCGGAGGACCCCGTCCCCGAGCCCAAGTTCGACTCCAAGGCCCGCACCGCCGTGATGCTGGTGAACGGGTTCAACGGCATCGGCCTGCACACGCTGTTCAGCATCATCCGCCTGTTCGGCGGCATCTACAAGAACTTCGTCTTCGTGGAGATAGGCCTCATCGACGCGGGGCTGTACAAGGGCTCGGACGAGGTGGACAACCTCCAGGCCCACGTCAGGAAGGAACTGGACGGCTACGTGGAGTTCATCCGCCGCCACGGCTATTACGGCGAGGGCGTCTCCGCCCTGTCCCACGACGTGGTGGAGGGCAGCGCCGGCCTGGCCCCCAAGATCATGGAACGCTTCCCGCAATCGGTGTTCTTCATGGGGCAACTGGTCTTTCCCGAGGAATCCTTCCTGTCCCGCCTGTTCCACAACAACGTGGTGTTCGCCGTGCAGCGCAGGCTGTACCACCTGGGCATCCCCTTCATCATCATGCCGGTGCGCGTGAAGATGCGGGTGTGAGCGGATGGTCGCGCGGCCGTTCCTGAAATGGGCGGGAGGCAAGGGCCAGCTCCTGGAGCGCCTTTCCGCCCACTTCCCCAAAGCCCTTGCCGACGGCACGGTCCGGGATTATTTCGAGCCCTTCCTGGGCGGCGGAGCCATGTTCTTCCACGTGATGCAGAAATACCCGCTGCGCTCCGCCTTCCTGATGGATGCCAACGAAGAGCTGGTGCTTTTGTACAATGCCGTCCAGAGGGACGTGGAACCGCTCATCGCCATCCTTACCCAGATGCAGAAGGATTATCTCAAACTGAACGAGGCCAAGCGCCGGATCCGCTACCTGAAGGTGCGCGAAACCCTGAATGCGGCCCGGGCCGGCATGGATTTCCGCAAGTATTCCGCCGCGTGGGTGGAACGCGCTTCGCAGATCCTCTTCCTCAACAAGACGTGCTACAATGGATTGTTCCGGGTCAACAAGAGCGGCGGGTTCAACACGCCGTTCGGCAAGTACGTCCGGCCGACCATAGCGGATCCGGAGAACCTGCGGGGAGCCTCCCGCCTGCTGGCCAAGGCGAAGATCCGCCGGGGCGATTTCGGCGACCTGGCGAAGATGAAGGCGCTGGTCAAGCCCGGTTCATTCATCTACTACGATCCGCCTTACCGTCCCCTCAGCCGCACGGCGAGCTTCACGTCCTACAGCAGGTTCGCTTTCGGCGATGCGGAACAGGAGCGGCTGGCCGCCATGTTCAGGGCCCTGGACCGGCGCGGCGTCTACCAGATGCTGAGCAATTCCGATCCCAAGAATTCGGATCCCAAGGACGATTTCTTCGAGCGGACCTATTCCGGATACCGGGACACCTTCTATCGCATCCCCGCCTCCCGCTCCATCAACTCCAATCCGGCCCGCCGCGGCCGCATCAACGAAATCGTGATCACCAACTACGGGTCCTGATGGAACGCGACGACGCATGGGAGAGGGTTTTCGCCCGGCTGCCCGTGGCGGAGACGATTGCCCGGGACGGCATTTTCCGGGTGAGCGCGGATGAGCTCAAGCTCCACGGCGGCCGCGAGCCGCGCTTGATGGCGAAGATCGACACCTTGGCCGAGCGTCCGGCCGTCCTGGCCGAACACGGCCTGGCCCTTTTCCCGGTCCGCAACGGCCATTATGCGCTGTTCCCCGATCCCGATCGGAAAAGCTTTTTCCGTTTCGCGGGAGAGGAGGACCCGCCGGTGAGGGTGTTCCGCTCCGCAGCGGATCTGAATCTCTACGATACCTATCCCCGCGGGCAGGAATCCAGCGAATCCCAGGCCCTGGACTTCGCTTTCCTCTCCTCCCTGCTGCCGGCGTTCTGCGGCGATCCGGACATGCGCCTCACCGTTCGCGGCCGCCTGTTCTCGGGGGATTTCGCCTTCCGCACGCCCGTGGGCGGGCTGGAGGTGGGCGTGTCGCGCGTGCAAATCGAAGTCGATTCCGGCTACGAAGGGGTCGAGGGCATTTTCCTGGTCGAAGCGAAGCGCGGCCGGCGGGAGGACTTCCATATCCGGCAGCTTTGGTACCCCTTCCTGCATTGGTCCGCCTTGAGCCGCAAGCGCGTGGTACCGGTCTTCTTCACCTACAGCAACGGCCAGTATTTCCTGACGGAGTTCGCCTTCGGGCGGGATTTCGGGGACTTGAAGGCGGTCCGCAACCGCGCCTATTGCCTGGAAGAGCCCCGCGCGGACCTGGACTTCGCGGCGCTCCTGGCCGCGACGGCGGCCGGCACGGAGCCCGAGGGTTCCTTCCCCCAGGCCAATGACCTGGACAAGGTGGTGGATCTGGTGCGGATCGCCGGTAACGGAGGGGTTACCAAAGCGGGCGTCGCCGAAGCCTTCGGGTTCGATGAAAGGCAGGGGGACTATTACGCGAACGCCGCGTGCTACCTAGGATTTTTGCGCCGCGACGAGGCCCTCTTCGAAGTCACGGGCTCCGGGACCGCGTTCAACGCCTTGCGATCCCGCGCGGAGCGGACCAAGGCGCTGGTGGCGCGGATGCTGGAAGTCCCGAGTCTGCGCGAAGCGATCGGGCTGCTGGCGGAGCGCGGGTTCCGGGCCGAGAAAATCGCCCAGGGAGAGCTGGCCGGCTTGGTCCGGAAACATACCGGCCTCGGGGCCTCGACGCCGGAGCGGCGGGCCTCCACGGTGCGGGCCTGGCTGGGGTGGATCATGCGGAATGTGAAGACCAGGGTGAATCCGGCCTAGCCGGTGCCTGGTAAGCGGCTTTGCCGTTTCATTGTCATCAAATGGCGGGAACCCGACGGGCAGCTTCTCCCGCCCCCAAACCCTAAAAGCGCAATATGCCCGGCTTCCTAATCGGAATCGCCAATATCGCTATCTCTCCGTGCGTTCCTTTGCAAACCTCACGGAAATTATTACTCTAGGTTTGCGCGTAAAATATCCATTGCGATTCGTATCACACCGGCAGGTGATCCGCATTCCGCCAATGAAGGGATTCATTCATGCACCTTAGAGACGTTCTCCAGGATCGGTTCCATTCCGGCCGCCTGCCGGCTTCGGTTTTCATCCTGGCCGGCACGGCGCTTGCCCAACCGGCTGCGGTCACGCTCAATCCCGCGGGAGGGACGTTCACGGCGCCGGTTCCGGTGGTGTTCACCTGTCCCACTTCCGGGGCCACCATCCGCTATACGACCAATGGGGCGACGCCGACGGCGACGGATGCGAGCATCGCGAGCGGGGCGTCCCTGTCGGTCAACTTGAGCAAAACGATCAAGGCGACGGCTTTCCTGAGCGGGGTGCAGGGTGCCGTGACCAGCGCGGATTATCTCCTGCAGGGACGGATCGCGGCGGGCGCAAACCACAGCTTGGCCCTCTTCATGGACGGAACGTTATGGGGATGGGGTAAGAATGACAATGGCCAGACCGGACTGGGGGTGCGGCCGGACGTGGATGTTCCGGCCCGGATAACGGGCATCACGTCCGTCATTGCCATCGCGGCGGGGGAGACTCACTCCCTGGCCGTCAAATCCGACGGAACGGTGTGGGCTTGGGGAAGCGATTGGAGCGGTGAGCTTGGCGATGGGAATTCCGGAATTTCCGCGGTGCCGGTGCGTTCCGGGACGTTCACCGGCGGCAAATCGGTGGCGGCAGGCAACGCATTCTCCTTGGTTCTCAAAACGGACGGAACGGTATGGGGCTGGGGCGATAATTCCTACGGAAACCTGGGAAACAATAGCACGACCCCCAGCCTTGCCCCAGTGCAGGCCATAGGACTAGGCGGGATTACGGAAATCGCCGCCGGGCGGGATTATGCATTGGCCCTGAAAAACGATGGGACGGTATGGGCGATGGGGAACGGCGGTTCCGGCCAATTGGGGGATGGCGCCAACGGGTTCCGGACCGTGGCCGCAAAGATAGCCACGCTCAGCGGCATCACGGCCATCGCGGCCGGCAGCCGGCATGCTCTCGCCCTCAAGAACGACGGAACGGTCTACGCTTGGGGATATAACGGCTCAGGCCAGTTGGGGGACAATAGCCAAGTGGATAGAAATGTGCCTGCCAGGATTGCGGCCCTTACCGGTATCGTGCAAATCGCGGCCGGGGTGGGCCATTCCCTGGCTATCGGGTCCAATGGAAACGTCTGGGCCTGGGGTGCCAATGGAAACGGACAATTGGGGGACCTGACCCTGATCGATCGGAAGCTTCCGGTGCCGGTCGCATCCGTAACGGGAGGTTATCGGATTTCCGCGGGCGACCACAGCCTCCTGATCAAGAGCGACGGAACCCTGCAAGCCTGGGGCAAGAATGCAGGAGGGCAATTGGGCGTTTGGGACTTCACGGACAAAAGCGCCGCCCAGCCCCTGGAAACCCTGGTATTCCAGAAGCGGGTGGCAACTCCTGTGTTAAGCAAGGAAACCGGGCATTTTACGGGTTCGCAGACTCTCACGATCACGTGTGCCACGGCCGGGGCATCCATGTACTACACCCTGGACGGCACCGTGCCTACAACGTCCAGCACGCCCGTTGCGTCCGGCGCTACGGTGACGTTCGCGACCGGGGTTTGGCGGATTCGGATCAAGGCCTTTGCGGCCGGCTATGCGGCCAGCCCGGTGAAGTCGGCCGTCTATACGGTGGGGCCATGGCTCGCGGCCGGATATCAGCACAGCTTGGCCCTTTTGCCGGACGGCACGGTTTGGACCTGGGGGCGGAACCAGTACGGACAATTGGGGATAGCGCTTGGAAATTGGGGTAACCGCTTTTTCCCGCGCGCCATTCCCATATCCGGCGTAGTGGACGTGGAAGCGGGTACGAACCAATCCGTGGCGGTCAAATCGGATGGTACGCTTTGGAGCTGGGGATCGAATTATCCCGGCGATCCCATCGACAGCCCGGTGCCGGTCCAGATCGCCGGCTTGGCGGGCATGGTCTCCGCCTCGGCCGGGGACAGCCATATCCTAGCCCTCAAAAACGACGGAACCGTGCGCGCTTGGGGTGACAACCGATTTGGGCAATTAGGGAACGGCAATCCGGGAACCCCGTCGACGACACCCGTTACCGTAACCGGCTTAACCAATGTCGCCGCCGTTTCCGGAGGGGACGGCTTTTCCCTGGCTTTGAAGAAAGACGGCACGGTGTGGGGATGGGGCTTCAACGGATTCGGCCAGGTGGGCAACAACGATATCCAGAATCCTTCCGTGCCGGTCCAAGCGTACAATCTCTCGGACATCATCGCCATCGCCGCCGGGTCCTACCATTCCATTGCGTTGCGGAGCGATGGCACGGTTTGGAGTTGGGGGTATAATGCCGACGGGGAACTGGGCGATGGCGATTTGAATACCGTTTACTCCCCGGTGCAGGTCAAGACGCTTTCCGATGTAGTAGCCATCGCCGCGGGACCCGCCCATTCCCTGGCCCTCAAGCGGGACGGCACCGTTTGGGCTTGGGGAGCCAATGTGCAAGGGCAGTTGGGGAATGGAAACAACTCCAACAGCCCGTTGCCGGTCCAGGTTTCCGGTTTGTCCGGCATTTTCGCCATCGCAGCGGGAAACCATTCCCTGGCGGTTAAAACGGATGGCTCCTTCCGGGGCTGGGGGTTGAATGCCCATGGGCAGGCCGGTGATGGAACGTGGACGGACAGGAACACCGCCCGGCAGGTTATCGAATTTTATTTCACCGCGCGAGTGGCCGCTCCGGTCCTCAGCCTGTTCGGGGGGCAGTATTCCACCACCCGGTCCGTTACCGTGACTTGCGCCACTTCGGGGGCGGGCATCAACTATACCACGGACGGAACCGTTCCCACTACGGCGAGCCCCGCCATTGCTTCCGGCGCTTCGATAGCCTTGCCTGCCGGTGTGACCACCCTGCGCGTCAAAGCCTTCAAAACCGGGCTGGTTTCAAGCCCGACTACCAGCGCCAATTACAGTATCGGCATCCTGGCGCGCGCCGGAATGAACCAGTCCCTGCTATTGGCGGCGGATGGAAGTCTCCAGTCGTGGGGAATGAATGCCAGCGGTCAGTTGGGAAGCGGGCTCACGGGAAACCGCCTTTATCCGGCTCCGGTATCCGTCTATTCCGGCACATCCTCCGACCTGGCCTCGGCGGGTTATGGCTCAGGCGTGGGAACCGCCTTGGTACTGAAATCCGATGGAACCGTTGTGGGCTGGGGCGACGGCGGCCAGGGGGAGTTGGGCAATGGAGCCGGCAGCCCCAGCCAGACCCCGGTGGCGGTAACCGGACTTTCGGGCGTCTCGGCGATATCCGCCAAGTATCGAACGGTGCTGGCGCTCAAGAGCGACGGCACGGTCCGGGGGTGGGGTTCCAACCGCTACGGCCAATTGGGCGACGGCACGGTGCAAGACCAGTTTTCACCCGTCATCATGGCGGGCATGTCCGGTGCGGCAGCCGTTTCCAGCGGTCATTTACACAACATGGTCCTCAAGAGGGATGGGACCGTCTGGGGGGTGGGAAATACGTATGTGGGCATGCTCGGAGACGGGACGATGAATGATGCCCCGTCTCCAGTTCAGTCCGGCGGGATTCTGGACGTGGTTGCCATTGCCGCCGGGTTTTCCCATACCGTGGCTTTGAAGGCCGACGGAACCGTCTGGGCCTGGGGGGACAATATTTCCGGCCAGTTGGGCACCGCCGCCGTTCCTTACAGCGCCTTTCCGATACAGGTTGCCGGCCTAAACGCCATGGTGGCCATTGCCGCCGGGGAAACCTACAGCATGGCGCTCAGGCGGGATGGGACGGTCTGGACGTGGGGGGCGAATGATCATGGCCAATTGGGGAACGGCACCCGGAATCCGAGCAGCTCGCCGATCAAGATTCCCGGGCTTGCAGGAATCATTTCCATCAATGCCTTTGCGCAGAATTTCGCGGTGCAATCCAACGGTGACCTCTGGGCCTGGGGAAACAACCCCAACGGACAGATCGGGGACGGCACCTATGATGATGCCTTGACCCCTGTGAACATCTTCCGCAAAGGTTCCAACGTGGATACGGATGGGGACGGCCTGACCGATCTCGCGGAATCCCAATCCGGGACCAATCCCAACAATAAGGACACCAACGGAGACGGCGTTCCCGACGGAGCGGAAATCCAGGCCGGCCTCAGCGCCACGAGCACGGACGTTGACGGGGATGGGTTGACCAATGCCCAGGACATCGCCTTGGGCACGAGTCCATTGATTGCGGATACCGATGGAGATGGGGTGAATGACAATCTGGATGCCTTTCCCCTGGATAAAGCCCGGACGGTCAAACCGCCCCCGGTCGCCGGGGACGTGACCGCTCCCACCATTACATTGATCGTGCCGATCGGCGCGGTGCTTGTCCCCTAGCGGCGCCCATGAACTTCGACTCTCCCGAACGCCGCGTCCGGTTTTTTCCTTCCAAGAACGGAATTGAAATGGAATCCCAATCCAGTCTCCCTGCCCCCCTCCCTTCCACCCGCAACCTGTGGTTGATGGGCCTATCCCTGTTCTTCATGGCGCAGGGTCCAAGCGCGGCGCAATCTTCCCTTTTCCCCGACCTTCCGGAATACCCTTCCGTCGAGGATATTTTCGGGGCCCGCATATTCGAGGAACCGGTGGTCCCGGTCGGCGGCGTTCCCGATCCCGGACAAAATCGCGCTTTGGCCGAAGCGTTGCGCGCTTTCCTGGGGCGACAGGAGCATGAAGACGCGTCCGCATTGGAACGGTTCGTGGAGGCCAATCCGGAATCCCCTTGGAACGCTTCCCTGCTGGGCGCCATGGGCGGCCTGTACTACCGCACGGGCGCTTTCGGAAAGTCTTTGGATGCCTGGGGCCGATCCTGGGAACTCTCCAAGGCGGAGACATCGGAATACGGCCGCGCCGTGGCCGATAAGGCCGTGGGAGAATACGCGAAGATGATCGCACGCCTGGGCCGCTACCCTCGATTGGAGGCTTTGCTGAAAGAAGTGGGCGATCGCGATATCCGCGGTCCCTCCACGGAAAACATCCAAGGCGCCCGGGAGGCCCTGGGAATGATGAAATACCGGCCCGCGCACTCGTTCCGCTGCGGCCCCGTAGCCTTGATGAAAGTGTTCAGTCTGGTTAGGCCTGGCGCGATCCTGCCGCGGAACATCCGGGAATTCAACTCCACCCGGCAAGGCACATCCTTGTGGCAGGTCCGGACCGAGGCGCGCAAAGCCGGCTTGGACTATGATGCGGCCAAGCGGAAACCGGGTTCCCGACTGCCCTTGCCCGCCATCGTCAACTGGAAGGTGGGGCACTATGCCGCCGTGATCGGATTTGAGAATGGACGCTATCATCTCAAGGACCCGACTTTCGGCGATGACGTGTGGACGACCGCCAAGGTTCTGGATGAAGAAGCCAGCGGCTATTTCCTGGTGCCGACGGGGGGATCCCTTCCCGACGGGTGGACCCGGGTGGGGGAAAAGGAAGCCGGCCAAGTCTGGGGCAAAGGGGCGACGACTTCCAGCGAACCCGGGAGCACGGGCCCCCACAATGATGCCACGCCCCCTTCCTGTCCCTACCACGGCATGCCCGCCTATAAATTCCATCTCCACCTGGTCAGCTTGAACCTGACCGATTTTCCGGTCGGCTATACGCCTCCGCGCGGTCCCGCGGTGGAGTTCACCCTTACGTATAATCAACGCGAGGCCTTCCAACCCTCCATCTTCAATTTCGGCAACCTGGGCAATAAGTGGACCCATGATTGGATCACCTACCTCACCGACGACCCGGCCAATCCGGCGGCTAACATCGACTTGTTCAATGCCGGGGGAGGGATCGAGAATTACAACGGCTATTCCGCGGCCACCTCCAGCTTCGCCGTTTCCCTCTTGTCCCAGGCCACCCTGGTGCGCACCTCCACGTCCCCGGCCAAATACCAGCGCAGGCTCCCCGACGGCAGCATTGAATATTTCGAAAAGGTGGACGGCGCAACGGCCTTTCCCAGGCGGATTTTCCTGACCAAGAAATCGGATCCTTCCGGGCAGTCCATCACCTTCGCCTATGACGCCCAATTCCGCGTCACCTCGGTGACCGATGCCTTGGGACAGGCGACCACCTTGTCCTACGCATTCGCGGCGGATCCCTTGAAGGTCACCAAGGTCACCGATCCCTTCGGCCGTTTCGCGACTTTGGAGTACAATGCATCCAAACAATTGCAGAAAATCACGGATGTCCTGGGGTTGGCGACCCAATTCACTTATGGATCCGGAGATTTCATCACCTCCATGACCACTCCGTACGGCGTCACCCAATTCCGCACCGGCGCCAATGCCGCCACGGGAAAGGATGCCATCCGTTGGGCCGAAGTCACGGACCCCGCCGGGAACCGGGAACGCTTGGAGTTCGGAAACATGACTCCCCAATATCCCGGTCCGGTCTCGATCCCCGCCGGAATGAGTTCCTGGAATAGCATTTCCGATGAGGCCAGCACCTTTTATTGGGATAAAAAAGCCATGGCCGACGCACCGGGAGACTATTACAAAGCCCATCTCTATACCTGGGAACGCTCCGCCCAAGGAATCGACGTTTCCACGGCCATCCTCCTCTCCGAGCAAAAAGCATTGGAGGGCCGGGTCTTTTATACCTATGCGAACAGCGGCGGCACCTCCGAAAAAGTGCAGGGTATGCTCTATCGGCCCACCCAGGCAGGGCGCATCCTGGACGACGGTTCCTCGCAGGTTGTCCTTACGGAGTACAACGCCACCGGCAATATCTCCAAAAAAACCGATCCGCTCGGGCGCTCCACGACCTATGGCTACGCGGCCAACGGGATCGATATCCTGACGGTCAAGCAGACGACGGGCGGCATCAGCCAACTGCTGGATACCTACACCTGGAATACCCTTCATCGCCCGTTGACCCACGTGGATGCCGCGGGCCAGAAGACGACCTATACCTATAATGCCCAGGGCCAGCTCCTCACGGCCAACAACGCCAAGAACGAAACCACCACCCTGAGCTACAACACCGCGGGGTACCTGATCAAGGTCCAAGGCCCGCAGGCCGCCGATAGCATCAAATTTACGTACGATGCCTTCGGCCGCGTGCAATCGCGCCGCAATGCGGACGGCTTCACGCTCCAATTCGCGTATGATGCCTTCGATCGCCTCACCAAGGTGACGTATCCGGACGGCACTTTCGAACAGTACGGATACAATAAACTCGACTTGGAAACGACGACCGACCGCCTGGGACGCACCACCAGAACCTTGCACAATTCCCTGCGCCAGCCGGTGCTTATCGAAGACCCCTTGCAACGCCTGACCAGCATGGAATGGTGCGCCTGCGGCGAAATCAAAAGCCTGACCGACGCGGCCGGGAACAAGACCGCCTGGAAACGGGACGTGCAGGGTCGAATCCTCGAAAAGACGTACGCGGACGGCAAAAAGACCCAGTACGCGTACGAAACCGCCACCAGCCGTCTGAAAACCCGCACGGATGCCAAGGGACAGGTGGCGACTTACGCCTATTTCATCGACGATCACTTGAAATCGGTCGCCTATGCCAATGCAACCGTGGCTACCGCCGCCGTCAGCTATACGTACGATGCCCAATACGATCGCCTCAAAACCATGCTCGACGGGACCGGCACCACCACTTACAATTACAATCCCATCAACGCCACCCCGGCGATCGGTGCGGGCATGCTGGCGAACATCGATGGCCCATTGTCCAACGATGTCATCGCCTTCACCTACGATGCGCTTGGTCGGACGATCACGCGCGCCATCAACGGATCGAACTCCACCCTGGTCTACGACAACCTGGGCCGGATCACCGGCAATGCGAATCCATTGGGATCTTTCACCTACAAATACCTGACTCCCACGTCCCGCCCGGATTCCCTCCTGTATCCCAATGGGCAAAAAGCCGGCTATGCTTACTTTCCCAATACGGGGGATTTCCGGCTGAGCCGCATCCAGAACCTCAACCCCTCCTTGTCTTTCCTCTCCCGGTTCGACTATACTTACGATGCGGAGGGCCAAATCAAGACCTGGACCCAGCAAGCCGATGCCGCCACGGCGGTCGTCCACAACCTGACGTATGACCCGGCCGATGAGGTGGTGGGAGACGTGGTGAAAAGCGTCGCTTCCGGAAACCCGGTCGTTAAAAACTACGCCTATGGATATGACAAGGCCGGGAATCGGACGGCCGCCCAGGACTTGGCTACCTTGAATACCTTCGGATACAACGCGGTGAACCAATTGACCGGCGAACAGGGAGGCGGCGGCATGCGCTTTTCAGGGACCCTGAGCGAAGCCGCCACCGTGACCCTGGACGGCAAGGCGGTTCCGGTATCGGCGGCCAGCGGATTCGATGGCCAGGCGACGGTTCGCAATGGAAAGGACACCGTAGTCGTGGTCGCCAAGGATTATTCGAACAACAGCCGGACCAATAAGTACGAAGTGACCTCCACGGGGGTCGTGAAAACCTTCGCCTATGACAATAACGGGAACCTCGCTGGAGACGGGACATTCACCTACGAATGGGACGCGGAAAACAGGCTGACTGCGGTGGTGAATGGAACCCTGAGAAGCGAGTTTTCCTATGACGGGGATTCCAGGAGAGTCCGTATCGTGGAAAAGAATGGAGCCACGGTAACCAGCGATAAGCGCTTTTTATGGGTCGGGAATGGAATCGCGGAAGAGCGCGATGCTGCCGGTTCCACCGTGACGAAGCGGTACTATCCGAACGGCGTGCTGGTTGGGACGACCAAGTATTTCTATACCCTCGACCATCTGGGCTCCATCAGGGAAATGACGGACAATGCCGGGGCGGTGGTTGCGCGGTATGAGTATGACCCGTATGGGACCCGGACGCGGGTGGCGGGGACGTTGAACGCGGACTTCGGGTTCACGGGGCATTATTTGCATGCGGCGAGCGGGTTGTATTTGACGAAGTATCGGGCGTATAGCCCGGGGCTGGGAAGGTGGACTACGAAAGATCCAATTGGGTTCAATGGGGGATTAAACCACTACGTCTATGTCGAGAATGATCCTATTAATTATGTTGACCCAGAGGGCAAGGAATCAGTTGCTTCGATTGTTATCAAAATTGCTGGAGCTATATATATTGCGAAAAAAGCATGGGATGCATACAAGTCATGGGATGCCTTCGAAGAACAGGCGAAAAAAGCGCAAGACGCGCAAAAGAAGTATGACGAAAATCCATTCGATCCTGCGAATATGGAAAAAAATTGTGAAGAGGCAAACAAGGTGCCGGATGCAATTGGGAATGCTGCCAAAAACACACCTGGTACATCCCTGACAGGCGATGGCCCATGGAGTAAACCGAAAAAATGAAATTACCAAGATTAACATCTAAGGCAATTAGTTTACTTGTTCTTGTCGGGGTACTGGCTTTTGTATTAAATCGTCCAAATGGATTTTTACCTGCTTGGATAAAGACCATAACGTGGCATCTATCAAACAAACCGGAAGCCTCTATTAATGGGTTGACAATACAAATTCCCCTTATGTGGTGGGAAGATGTTTCTAGTACGAGTGAAATAACTTTTCTAAGAACCCCTTCTTGGAACTCCGAATATTCCGGGACATTCACAATTAAGAAAGGTTGTCGAACGGAGATTCAATTTGATAGTTTACTAAGCGCCAAGGCAATTGGTGGCGACTCAATAATTTCCGCTGATGAGGAAAGAATTGTCATTTCGGGTCAAGTTTTCAGAGGCGTAAGACTACATATTCACGACAAATCGAACCATAAAAATTTGATGTTTGAAACCTATCCGATATTCCCAAAGGGGATAACAATCAACATTATAGACTATCCCATAAAATTAAGAAACCAGCTAAATGAATTATTTATGAACATACACTTCTAAAGGTGGATCTCAAGGGATCCCATTGAAGAGAGTGGCGGAATGAATCTTTATGGGTATGTCAAAAACCGCCCGGTTTCTGATGTTGACTCATTGGGATTGTTCAATATTGCTACAGCAGCAACGGGTGGGGCGGCTGGATTTTTTTCTGGATGGAATGCAGCAAGCGGAATGGGTGGTACTTGGTCTCAAAATATGGCATCTGGTTTTGCTTCCGGTGCGCTTGGTTTTGGCATCGGAGGTTTTACTTGGGGATTTGCCGGAGCATTTGGTGCTGGAGCCATCACCGGATTTGCGACAGACGCTTTTGCTAGAGGCATAGTGTGCAATTCTTGGGATCCGATGGCATCAAGTACCGAAGCGGCAAAAGGTGCAATTGGCGGGGTTGCAGGTTGGGGAGTGGGAAGAAGTATCAGAGGCCTATTCACGGGTACAGGAATTGAAGGTGCGGTGTCAGGAGCCGAGGCGGTTGGCGGTGCGGCTACAGGAACAGCGATGGGTTCTGCCGCAGGATGCGGGTGCAAATGAACTTTGTGTACGTCTTTCTGGTTTGGCATCTGTTTTTTTTGGTGATGAAGTTCTTTCTTTTTTTGATCAGGTATCTTGATCAGAAATTCTCAAGAACCCTGACACTCACGATTATTGGAGGCATCATTTTCATTCTGGTATTTTTCAAACCGATGCTTTACTTGCTCGGACAGCAATTCAGGCTGCTGTTTTTGGCTAGTGGTCATTTTTTAGGTGGATATTCAGAAGATGTGCGTAATATCGCGATCTCTGCAATTTGTATCGGAAACGTTATTCTTTTCACTTTAATGCATATGATGGCAAGAAAATCCAAAAATCTTCTTTTCAAATTATTCTATGATGTCAATTTTCCGAATATCGAATCGAAAAGGCGTTTTTAGCCAATAGAATTAGGATTGATCTGCGCCCGGGCCATGGTCTACCGAACATTGCACCGGCTGTTGGCTCCTACATCGGAACTGTAGCAGTGAAGAACAAGCAAAAAAAGCGCAAGACGCGCGAAAGAAGTATGATGAAAATCCATTCGATCCTGCGAATATGGAAAGAAATTGTGAAGAAGCAAACAAGGTGCCGGATGCAATTGGGAATGCTGCCAAAAACACACCTGGTACATCCGGGCGGCCTTGAAGTGGGATTGAAAACCCCAAATACGATGCGACTGGCGGAATCGCCGGGAAATGTGTATACTTACTAGTAAGTAAATCTTATCCAAGGAGGGACATCATGTCTCATGTCGAATTCACCAGCGTCTCCTCGCGGGGCCAGGTCGTTATCCCCAACGATATCCGGAAGGAATTGGGGTTAGAGGAAGGCACGAAGCTCATGGTCTTCAGCGACGGGGTCAACCTGCTCATGAAGCCTATCATGCCGCCGAGCGCCGCATCTTTCAAGAAGCTGATCCAGGATAGCCACCGCTATGCCAAGGAAGCAGGGTTGAAAAAAAGCGACGTTGAGGAGGCCATCCAGAAAGTCCGGCGCCGTGCTCGTCGTCCTTGATACCAACGTTGTCGTGTCTGGGGCTATGTGGCGGGGAAATCCCGCCACCATTTTGAATGCCTGGGCGGATAGGCTCTTCGAGGCCGTAGCCAGTCCCGAAATCTTGGACGAGTACGAGGAAATCCTACTTGAAGTCGGTCACAAGGTCGGCAGGAAAGACTTCGCGGAGCGGTGGATCCTGACCATCAAGGAGCGGATCCATGTGGTTCTACCCGAGCGGAAGGTTAAGCTTTGCCGCGATCCGGATGACGACAAGTTCCTGAGCTGCGCCTTGGCGGCGGATGCGGTGTTCCTGGTCAGCGGCGACAAGGACCTCGGTGTCCTTGAGCGGATTGGGTCCACCTTGATTGTGACCCCGGGACAATTTGTCCGGGAGCACCTGAAAAAAGTGAAGGAAAACCCGTGAGTTCTCCCGCGTGGGGGGCCGGAGGCAGGGGGAACGCCCAGAAAGCTGCGGCAGAAGATCCGTATCCGTTCTCGGCGCACCCTTTACAGCAAGGCGAACGGGTATTAGGAAGCAGAGATCGTGGGAATGGAAGCGCGTGCCCGCCGACAAGTGCGGGGGCGGGATCTACGCGAGATCTTGTAGCGTGGCTTTGACCCGGGA
>DATENA010000254.1:0-8636 GCA_035275285.1 Fibrobacteria bacterium
GGGCGGCGGCGGCCAGGACCGCGGGAACTCCGGGGCCCAGCCTGGTCCGGCCGGACCAGGCGGAGCGGCGGAGGACGGCGTACAGGAAAAAGGCCAGCGGCACGCAGCCGAAGAACAGGACATAGGGCAGGTAGAGGACCGATTCGTCCGAGGAGACGAACTTGAACACTTCCCGGATCGATGCGGTATTGCCGTAGGTGGACATCAGGGAGAAATCCAGGTGCATGCCCAGGAAGCGCATGGTTTCCTGATCGAAAACGGTGAACAGGAGCAGCACGGCATGGAACGCCGCCAGCGCCCCGAAAACGCCGCGGGCCGCGCGCGGCCGGCCCGCGGCGGCCAGCAGCGCCATGGCGATCAGGAACGGCGCCGAATAGCCGGCGATCCACAGGACGTCGATGCACAAGGCGTGGAAGATGTACCAATCGGGCTTGCCCACGAACGGGAAACCGTAGGCGTCGCGACGGAAGATGAGGAAGCACCGCAGTACCGCGTGGGTTACCCAGACGGCGAGCAGGAAGGCCGCGGCGGGATTGAACGCGGTTCCGCCGGAGGCGCGCAGGCGTCCCGCGAAGCCGGGCAGGCTTCCGGGGGAAGGGTCCGGGGAGCGATCGCTCATGCGGAGACGGAAGCCGGCGGGAGGGGGCGGAACGGGTTCATGTGGGTGGGAAAGATAAAATTTACCGGCCCCGGCGGGCGGCGGAAGCGGGATGCCGTCCGCGGATCGGGCTCGATCGGGCGGCCGGGTCCCGGGATTGCTAACTTCATGGGATAGGCGAAGGAGGCCGGCCATGGAATCCAACCCCCAGCAGGCTCCGGACGGCGGCGGACCGGAAACCCCCGAAAGCGGTTACAACCAGGCCCTGATCCGCGGCAAGATCCGCCGCGCGGAAAAAGGCCTGATGGCGGGGGGCCGATCCGCCGACCGCGAAGTGCAGGGCACCGGGCCCGCCAACCGCCACGGCATGCCCAAGCTCCCGCCCGGCCAGCATGAAGTCAAGAACTGGCCCGTGCTGGACCTGGGCGTCAAGCCGGAGATCCCCAAGGACATGTGGTCCCTCACCGTCAAAGGGTACGTGGAAAATCCCTACGTATTGGAATGGAAGGATTTCCTGGCCCTGCCCCAGGTGGAGGACGTTTCGGATTTCCATTGCGTCACCTCCTGGAGCCGCATGGACAACCATTGGGGAGGCGTCCGCTTCCGCACCCTGGCCGAAAAAGCCGTTCCCAAGCCCACGGCCACCCATGCGCATATCAAGTCCTACGACGGCTATTCCACCAACCTGCCCATCGAGGAATGCATGGATGACGACGTGCTGCTGGTGCATACCTGGGAAGGCATCGACCTGCCCCGCGAGCACGGCGGCCCGGTGCGCATGATCACCCCGCGCAAGTACGCCTGGAAAGGCGCGAAGTGGATCAAGGAGATCCTGTTCCTGCCCCAGGACTTGTTGGGCTTCTGGGAGCTGCGCGGGTACTCGAACACGGCGGAGCCGTGGTTCAATGACCGGTACTCGTAGTCTCTGATGAAGAGAGTTCAAAGTGCAAAAGTCAAAGTGCAAAATGCAAAATTTGGGGAGGAAGAGTTTTAGGAAGAAGAGGGGGGCGGTCCGATCTTCATTTTGCCTTTTGACTTTTGCACTTTGACTTTTGAATTCTACTCCACCGCCCTCAGCGGCACATACTCCGAATCCCTCTCCACCGGCACCCGCCCCCTGGACCGGATGATCCTCCCCAGCTCCGCCGAAGTCACCGCCGGGTGGGCCATGCCTCCCGCCATGGAATAGATGCGCGTGGAGTCGTCCACGGTCCCGTCCAGATCGTCCACCCCGTAGTCCAAGGCTTGCGCCGCCATGTCCAGGCCCAGCATCACCCAATAGGCCTTGAGATGCCGGATGTTGTCCAGGAACAGGCGCGCCACCGCGTAGTTGCGCAGGTCCTCTTCGGGGGGGACCTCCGGGATGTGGCTCAGGGCGTTGGACTCGTTGCGGTAGCGCAGGGGGATGAAGGCCTTGAAGCCCCCCGTCCGGTCCTGCAGGTCCCGCAGGCGCAGCATGTGGTCGATGCGGTGGCGGTATTCCTCCACGTGACCATAAAGCATGGTGGCATTGGAAAGCAGCCCCAGGCGGTGGGCGGCTTCGTGCACTTCCAGCCAGGTATGGGCCGGGGCTTTGCCGCCGGCGATGCGCTTGCGCACTTCGGGATCGAAAATCTCCGCGCCGCCGCCCGGCAGGGAATCCAGGCCGGCCCGCTTGAGGCGTTCCAGGGCTTCCGGCAGGCTCACGCCGCTCTTCCTGGCGAACCAGGTGATCTCCACGGCGGTGAAAGCCTTGACGTGGAGCTCGGGGCGGAGGGATTTGATGAAGGCGCACAGCGCCTCGCCGTATTCCACCCCCCGGTCCGGATGCACGCCCCCGGTGACGTGGATTTCCGTCAGGCTTCCCGGGGGATAGGCGTCCAGCTTATGCCGCAGGTCCTCGAAGGAATGGTCCCAGGCGCCGTCGGCCTCGGTGGCCTTGGGCGCGCGGTAGAAGGCGCAGAATTTGCAAGCATAGACGCATTTGTTGGTCGGTTCGAAATGGATGTTGCGGTTGAAATAGGCCTCTTCCCCGTGCAGGGTGCGGCGCACTCCGTCCGCCATGCGCTTTAGCCAGGGCAACGGCGCGTCCTGGTACAGGAACAAACCGTCCTCGGCGGAAAGACGCTCCCCCCGCGACACTCGGGTTTCCAAGCGGACGAGTTCGGGAGCGGCGGGGGAAGGGTCGGAATCCTGGGGATGGCTGGACATACCAGGCAAAAGTACCAAATTCCCCGGATGGGGTTCGAAACCGCTGAGACCGGGCCGGCCCGAAAAACATCACGTTTCCATCCCGTACAGCTCCTATGGACCTTTCCAGCCCGGACCATTTGGGTCTATATTAACCTCCCCCGCTTCGGGGGGACCAGAAAGGACCTATGGGCGCCACCACAGTCGACGAGATCACCATCAATTTCGAGGAAGAGGGCGTCCTGCTCTGCAAGGAACTGGAGAAGGAAATCCTCACCAAGGGCGGATGGACCACCATCATGTTCAAGTACCAGGACTTGGACAAGGCCACCAACAGCTTCAAGGCCACCAAGATTTCCATCCGCCGCTATCAGAAGCAGAACGGCGAATACAAGCAGAAGAGCAAGTTCAATATTTCTTCCATCGCCCAGGCGAAGAAGGTCCTGGAAGTGCTGGCGAAGTGGACCGAGAACGAATCCGGAACCGAAAGCGACGCCGGCGGTGAGGACTAGGCCCGGTTGCTGAAAGTAGAGTGGGCCGACGCCGGCCCCCTTCCCGTTCCCCACCCCGAGGAACTGGCCCGTTTGGCCGAAAAGGTCCTGCGCGCGGAACTCCCCAAGGCGGCGCGGAAAAAGGCCGGGATCGTGAACCTGGTTTTCTGCGAAAACGCCTATGTCCGGGATTTGAACCGCCGGTTCCGCAAATTGGACAAAGTCACGGATGTGCTCTCTTTCCATTACGAGGAAGAGGACGTTTTCGGGGAGATTTACATCGCCACCCTGAAGGCGAAAAGCCAGGCTCCCCGCTGGAAAAACACGTTTTACGACGAATTAAGGCGCTTGGTGGTCCATGGAGCCTTGCATTTAGCAGGATTCGACCATATGAATGCCAAGGATCGCGCAGTAATGCGGTCACGGGAAGATCACTATTTGGCCCCTTAAAATGAACTATATTTAACCGGGTAGGATCGTTCCGGTCCCCTCAAAATTCTATAAACAGTGGTATCCACTTCTCCCTTACAATCCCTCCTGGTCTTCTTCCTGGCCACCGCCTTGAGCGGGATTTTGAGCGGAGTCAAAACGGTTATCGGATTCTTCCGTGGCCAGAATTCCGAACATTCGCTCAACGGCGAATCCGCCAGCATCAAGGCCGTGGTCGAGCGTTCCTCGCTGCTTTGGGAAAAACCCGGCTTTTTCGAATCCATCAGCGTCGGCCGGTTCATGCTGGACGGGGCAGCCATCATCGCCGGAACCCGCTACCTGTCCTACCTCTTCCCGGAAACCGGCATCGCCACCCTGGGGCTGATCGGCATCCTCATCTCTTTCGCCATTTCCCATTGGCTGTTCCCCATCCTGGCCCAGGCCTTCTCCCCCTCCCTGGGCAAATGGGCCCTGCGGATCTACAAGCTGTACGGCTTCTTCTTCATGGGGAAGCTGGGCGAACTGCTGTTCCAGGCCCATGACATCGCCCTGCGCAAGCTGGGCATAGACCCCAAGCTCAGTTTCCTGGGCGAAACCAATCTCCACAAGCTGTCCCCCCCGGTGGACGATGAGAACCCGGACCGCAGCGGCCTCAGGGACGACGAAAAGGAAATGATCCGCAGCATCTTCGATTTACGGGAAACCCAGGTCAAGGAAATCATGACCCCGCGCGTGGACGTGGCCGCCCTGGAGATCGGCGCCTCGTTCCGGGAGGTACGGGACCTGATCGCGGACGAGAAGTTCAGCCGCATCCCCGTCTACAAGGACTCCATCGACAGCATCCAGGGCATCCTGCATACCATGGACCTGATGAGCATGCGGGACGAGATCCGGGGGCCGGGCTTCAAGCTCCAAGGCCTGCTGCGGGAAGCCTATTTCGTGCCGCGCACCAAGAAGATCGGGGAGCTGATGCGGGAGTTCCGCCTCAAGCACATCCATATGGCCATCGTGGTGGATGAATACGGCGGCACGGCGGGCCTCATCACCCTCGAAGACATCCTGGAGGAAATCGTGGGCGAAATCCACGATGAAGATGAGACCGAAACCCTGAAAATCCGAAAGATAGAGCACGGTATCTATCTCGTGGATCCAATAGTTTCCCTATCGGATTTGAACGGGGAATTGGGCCTGTCCCTGAAACCCGAGGATCCGGACATCCAGATCGACACATTCGGCGGATTTGTGCTTTTCATACATGGAAAAGTGCCGGAAACCGGGGACGTGATCCGCTTCCGGGATTTCACCTTCGAAGTGATGGAAATGGACGGGCAGAAAATGCAGAAAATCCGCTTGACGCTGCCTTCCCTGGTCAATACCTGAGCGCGGAAATCACCCGCGAGGGCGCATGTTGCCGATGTTACGCAACAGGTCATCGTTGTAGAAATCAAGCAACGGAAGCTTGTTGAGCACTTCCTCGCCCTTTTCCAGGGAAGATGCGTTCTCCTGGATGACCTTGATCAACTTGTTGACGGAAAGATGGAGGTCCATCAGGGACTCCTCCAGGCCGGTCAGGTCTTCGGTGTTCTTCAAGGGTGCTCCATCCGGAATTCACGGGGACATCCATTGCCCCATATTGATTGTTAATCTACGGAACTTGGCGCGTCTGTCAAGCAGTAATGCGGGAAGGTAACATTGTTTATAAATCCATCCAAGATGAGGACCCGCAAATCCGTTCATCTCAACTAATTAGGTCGATAAAAAGTAAAATGGGCGGGCTTTCCGGCCAGAACGGACGTAGCCGGAATTTCACTCCCTTAGGCCCGAAATCGTAAAAACTGGCGACGGCCCCGCAAATTGAAGCCGGCGGCTATGCCTCCCAGGACAGGATGACTTTTCCGGCCTGCCCGGACCGGGCGGTTTCGAAGGCCTGGGCGAACCCGGCCAGGGGGAAACGGTGGGTTATCACCGGGGTTATGTCCAAGCCGGAGGTCAGCATGGCCGTCATCTTGTACCAGGTCTCGAACATCTCGCGGCCGTAGATGCCCTTGAGGATCAGGCCCTTGAAGATGACCTTGCCCCAATCGATGGCCACCTCCGCGGGCGGGATGCCGAGCATGGCGACCTTGCCGCCGTGGTTCATGTGCCCGATCATGTCCTGGAACGCCTTGCCGTTGCCGGACATCTCCATCCCCACGTCGAATCCCTCCACCATCCCCAGGTCCGCCATGGCCCGGTCCAGGGCGCCCGGAAGCGCCGGCACCGCCTTGGCCCCCATCCGGGAAGCCAGGTCGAGGCGATAGGCGTTCACGTCCGTAACGACCACGTTACGGGCGCCCACGTGTCGGGCCACGGCCGCGGCCATGATCCCGATCGGGCCCGCGCCCGTGATCAGCACGTCCTCCCCCGCCAGGTCGAAGGACAGGGCCGTGTGCACGGCGTTGCCGAGGGGATCCAGGATGCAGGCGATCTCGTCCGGGATGCCTTCGGGGACGGGAAAGACGTTCACGGCCGGCAGGGAGAGCAGTTCCGAAAACGCCCCGGGGCGGTTCACGCCCACCCCCTGGGTGTTGCGGCAGAGATGGCGGCGGCCGGCGCGGCAGTTCCGGCAATGGCCGCAGGTGACGTGGCCTTCGCCGGAAACCCTTTCGCCCACCCGCAGGCCGCGCACTTCGCGGCCCACGGCCTCCACCACCCCGAAGAATTCATGTCCCACCGGCATGGGCACGGGAATGGTCCGGGCGGCCCATTCGTCCCATTGGTCGATGTGCAGATCGGTCCCGCAGATGGCGGCCTTGCGGATGCGGATGAGGACGTCGTTGGGGCCGCATTCCGGTTCCGGCCAATCCAACAGGGCGATGCCCGGCGCGCTCTTGTCCTTGCCCAAAGCCTTCATGCGATCACCCCCGTGTCCCTGCCGGCGCGCCGGAACGCTTCCAAAGCCCGGTCCAATTGCTCCCGCGAATGCGCCGCCGACAATTGCGCGCGGATGCGCGCCTTGCCCTGGGGCACCACGGGAAAGGAGAAGGCCACCGCGTACACGCCCTCTTCCAGCAGCCGGTCGGCCATGCGCTTGGCTTTCCGCGCGTCCCCGATCAGGACCGGGACGATGGGATGCTCCCCGGGAACCAGCGTGAACCCGGCGGCCTGCAAACCGGCGCGGAAACGGGAGGCGTTCCGGCGCAACGCCTCCCGCAAGGCGGTCCCCGCTTCGGCCATGTCGAGGGCCGTCAGGGACGCGGCGGCGATGGCCGGGGCCAGGGTGTTGGAGAAAAGGTACGGCCGGGCGCGCTGCCGCAGCCAGGACACTATCTCCCCGCGCGCGGCCACGTAGCCGCCCGAAGCGCCGCCCAAGGCCTTGCCCAGGGTGCCGGTGAGGATGTGGACCCGGCCCTCCACCCCGCAATGCTCGGGAGTGCCCCGGCCGCGGCCCCCCAGCACGCCCACGGCATGGGAATCGTCCACCATCACCAGCGCGTCATGGCGTTCGGCCAGGGCGCAGATGCCCCGCAGATCGGCGATGATGCCGTCCATGGAGAAGACCCCGTCCGTGACGATCAGGCGGAAGCGGGCGTCGGCGGATTCCCGCAAGCGGGCTTCCAGGTCCGCCATGTCATTGTTGCGGTAGCGCAGGCGGCGCGCCTTGCACAGGCGGATGCCGTCGATGATGCTGGCATGGTTGAGTTCGTCGCTGATGACCGCGTCCGCTTCGCCGAGCAGGGCTTCGAATACGCCTCCGTTGGCGTCGAAACAGGAGGAAAAGAGGATGGCCGCTTCCGTCCCCAGGAACCCCGCCAGGCGGGCCTCCAGGCTGCGGTGGATTTCCTGGGTGCCGCAGATGAAGCGGACCGACGCCAATCCGTAACCCCATCGGTCGAGGGCGCGCTTGCCCGCTTCGGCCAGGGCGGGATCGCCTCCCAGTCCCAGGTAATTGTTGGCGCACATGTTGACGACCGCCGCGCCGGAATCCGGGGCCAGGGTCACTTCCGGCCCCTGCGGCGAGGCCAGGACGCGTTCTTCCTTGAAAAGGCCGTCCCGGCGCAACGCTTCCAGGCGCAGGCGCAAATCCTCGATCAGGTTCCCGGACATGGCGCCTCGCTTTCCCCTGCCGACAATTTAACGAATTTCGCGGGGAAAAGCGCAAGCGGCGGTGGGCCGCGTCAATACCGGGCGGCCGCCGCCGTCAGCAGGGCGTCCACCACCCTGAGCAGTTCCTTCTGGGAGAATGGTTTCCGGAGGAATTGGGCCTGGCCTCCGGCCACCTCTTCGCCCACCCTTTCGTCGTCGGTGAAGGCGGACATGTAAATCACCTTGATGCCCGGACGGATGATGCGCATGGCGTGGGCCAGGTCGCACCCGTTCATGTTCGGGCTCATGCGGATATCCGTGAGCAGCAGGTGGATGTCGAAGGGATACCTCTCGTTCAGGTACAGGGCGTCCTCGCCGCTGCACCCGTCGATGGTCTCGTACCCTTGCATCGCGAGCATGCATTTCACCAGTTCCACGATTTCGTCATTGTCGTCCACGATCAGGATCGTCTTCTTGCTTTCCATCGTCCCGTTTTCCGTGCGCTTGCGGTCCGTATGCTTGTTCTCCATGGTAATCCCTCAAATCAATTCCCGGAATCGGATGCGGCGGCCGGGGTGCCTCAGGCGGTTCATGGCATCGTCGCGGATCTTCCTCACCTTGGCCCGCGTCAGGCCCAGCAGCGTGGCGATCTCCTCGAGGTTCAGGGCCTTGGCCGAACCCAGCCCGAAATGGAGGCGGAGCACTTCCCGCTCCACGCCCCGGAGTCCCTCCAGGGCGCCCCACACTTCCTGCTGCAGATTGTCGCGCACCGCCTTTTGCTCGGGATTCTCTCCCATCCCGTCCTCCAGGGATTCCCCCAGGGAACCCTCTTCATCGGACAGGGCGGGCTCGTGCAAGGCCAGCGAATACTGGCCTATCTGGAT
>DATENA010000255.1:0-20318 GCA_035275285.1 Fibrobacteria bacterium
CCGATCGCCTGTGGCTGCTGCCCCCGGGCGGGCCCGTGCAGTCCGGACTTCCCGAGGATCTGGCCCTGCGGGGCGCCGTGGGCGCGGTTTTCGATCAAGGCGACGTGGCCTTCGATCTTTCCACCGGGCAGTTCCGCATCCACGGGCATCCGGAGAGGCGCGCGCGCCTCTCGGGCGATCCCTTGTTGACGCTCTGGACCGCCAAGGCGCTGGAACGGGAAGGTTACGGCCTCGTCGGCGCCGCGGAATCCGCGGTGGCCGCGGAAGCCGCGGTGGCCGCGGAAGCCGTGGACGTCCGCATCGAGGCGAACCGCCGCGGAGGCGTTCCGGAGTGGGAGTGTTTCGACGCCGCCTCGGACCGATCGCTGGGAACCTTCGCGACGCTGGAAGCCCTTTCCATCCGGTTGCGCGGATGACGCGCGCGGTGTCCAGGCCCGGGTTTTTTATTTAACTTAGGCACCATGCTCTACGTCTTCGCGATCCTCATCGGCATCCTCGAGGGGGTGACGGAGTTCGTCCCCGTCTCTTCCACCGGGCACATGATCATCGCCGGACACCTGCTCGGGTTCACGGGCCCGCGCGCGGACGCGTTCGAAATCTTCATCCAATTGGGCGCCATCCTGGCCGTGGTGGGCCTGTACCGGGAGCGCTTCCTGGATCTGATCCCGGGACGGGCGCCGAATCCCCTCGCCATCGCCGAGGCGGGCAGCCGCTCGGGCACGGGGGACAGCCTGAAGCGGGACGGATCCGGGTTCACCGGATGGCGGGGGCTGGGCCTGCTGGCGCTGACCACCTTTCCGGCCCTGGTGGCGGGCAAGCTGGCGCATCACTTCATCAAGGAACACCTGTTCAACCCCATCACCGTGGCCATCGGCCTGGCCGTGGGCGGAGCGGGGCTCATCCTGGTGGAGGTGTTCCGTCCCGCCACGAAGAAGGCCGGGCTCGATGCCCTGGGGTGGAAGGAGGCCGTCTCGGTGGGGCTGTTCCAGTGCCTGGCCCTGTGGCCGGGCATGTCCCGGGCGGGATCCACCATCATCGGAGGCATGCTGACGGGCATCGATCGGAAGACGACGGCGGAATATTCCTTCCTGGCGGCCGTGCCCCTCATGTTCGCGGCCACCTTCTACGACCTTTACAAGAGCCGGGAATTCCTGCAGGCGTCCGATGCGCCCCTGTTCGCGTTGGGCTTCCTGGTATCGTTGGTTTCGGCCTGGCTGGCCATCCGCTTCTTCATCCGCTACCTGGCCAACCATACCCTGAAGGGGTTCGGCTGGTACCGGCTGGCGGTGGCGGCTTTCACCCTCTGGTATTTCTCGGGCCGCCAGGGTACCTTTTAGGTTACTTATAGCCGCCCCCAGGGGATGGAAACCATGCGGGCCGGGACCCTTCCAAAGCACTCCAATATGCGCAACCTACCCTTCGTGAAAACGCCCGTGGCCGCCTTCGCAATCCTTGCCTTCGCCGCCTTGGGCGTCCTGGCCCAGCAGACGGCGCGTAAGCCGGTCAAAATCCTCATCCTCGGGGACAGTCTCACCGAGGGCCTGGGCGTGGAAAAGGAAGACGCCTTTCCCGCCCTGCTCGAGGCGAAGCTCAGGAAATGGCGGGACGACGTGCGGGTGGTGAACGGCGGGTCCAGCGGGAGCACCTCGGCCAGCGGCGTGCGGCGCCTGAAATGGTACGAAAAGGCCGACCCGGACATGGTGCTCCTGGCGCTGGGTTCCAACGACGGACTGCGGGGCGTGAAGGTGGAGGAGACCCGCAAGAACGTGGAAGCGGCTTTGCTCTTTTGCCAAAGCAGGCATTGGAAGGTGGGGCTGGCCGGACTCAAAGTACCCCCCAACTACGGCGCGGCATACGCCGGCGCCTTCGAAAAAATCTACCCGGACCTGGCGGCCAAATATAAAGTTCCCATCGCGGGGTTTTTGCTCGAAGGCGTCGCCGGAGAGCCGGGCATGAACCAGGCGGACGGCATCCACCCCAATGAGGCCGGGCATGCGCGCATCGCGGAGAACCTCTTCCGCTTCTTTCAGCCCTTGCTTTCCCCCTAAGTTTCATTTTTGGCGGGAAATCCAGTGATTGTCACGCATTTCACGAAACGGAGTCGGAATGAATCGTCGCGCCGGATTCTTGCGGCGCGTCCGGCCGATTGCGATTTTTGGCGGAAATCGCGGAAAAGAGGGGGGTTGTAGAATCCGGAAATACAACGAATTCAATGAATCGCGAAAAGTCCGATAGATGGAATGGATGATTTGCAGTACATTTACCGCTCCAAACTTAACTGGTGAAGGAAGACACACATGGAAAATAAAAACAGGCTCTTTTATGCCAGCTGTTTTGCCCTGATTACCACGGCCTTCTCTTTCAGCATTCGTGCGGGTATCCTCGGGCAGTTGGGGACCGAACTGCATTTCTCCGGCGAGCAATTGGGCTTCATCAATGGCATGTGGTTCCTGGGCTTCCCCCTCTCAATGCTGGTCGGAGGCCTCCTCTATAAGTCGATCGGGCCGAAACGCATCATGCAGTTCGCGTTCTTCGCCCACGCCGTCGGCATCCTGCTCACCATCTTCGGCGGCAACTACGTCGGCCTGCTCATCTCCACCTTCCTCATCGGCCTGGGCAACGGATGCACGGAAGCCGCTTGCAATCCTATGATTGCCGACGCTTATGAAGGCGTTGAAATGAGCAAGAAGATGAACCGTTTCCATATGTGGTTCCCCGGCGGCATCGTCCTCGGCGCCTTGATCTCCTTCTTCATGACCAAGGCGGCCCTGCCTTGGCAAGCGCAGATCTGGGTTATCATGGTGCCCACCGTCGCCTACGCCATCGCGTTCTGGGGCCAGGAATTCCCGAAGTCGAAGTTCGTGGAACAAAGCTCCCTTGCAGGCAATCTCAAGGCCATGGTCTCGCCGATGTTCCTCTTCATGTGCTTCTGCATGTTCCTGACCGCCAGCTCCGAGTTCGGCCCCAACCAGTGGGTCAGCCTGATCCTGGCCAAGAGCGGCGCGCAGCCCATGTGGATTTTGGCCCTTACTTTCGGGGTGATGACCATCGCCCGGTTCTTCGGCGGCAACATGGTCGGCAAGTTCGACCAGTCGGGCGTGCTGCTCGGCTCCGCCACCCTCGCCACCATCGGACTCTTCCTGACCAGCAAGGCCACCGGCGGCATGGCTTACGTGTCCGCCGTCGTCTTCGGGCTGGGAATCGCCTATTTCTGGCCCAACATGATCGGCTTCATCGCCGACAAGATCCCGAAGAGCGGCGCGCTCGGCATGTCGATCGTAGGAGCCTGCGGCATGTTCGCCATGTCCGTTCTCCAACCCGTCATCGGGCACTGGATCGATTCCGGCAAGGCTGTCGCGACGGCCGCCGGATTGACCGGCGACGCCGCTGATCTGGCCGCCGGCCAAGCGACCCTGACCCGCATGATGTTGCTCCCGGCCACCCTGATTGTCCTGTTCGCCATCCTGACCGTCTGGGTCAAGAAGAATAAGGTTTCGGACAAGTCCGCCGTTGGCTCCAAGTCCCCGGCCTACACCCACGCTTAAGCGTGTGGGCGACGCCTCCCGCCTGAAACACCGGGTTTGATCGCCCGGCAGAACCCCGTCGCACCATGCGGCGGGGTTTTGTATTTTAGGGCATCCATGTCCACCATCCTCACCGCCCGAAACCTTTCCAAGACCTATGGCGCCACCCGCGTGCTGCACGGCCTGGACATGGTGGTGAAGGCGGGGGAGAGCGTGGCCATCCTGGGCCAATCCGGCAGCGGCAAGACCACCTTGCTCAGCCTCCTGGCCGGGCTGGAGCCGCCCGATGAGGGCCAGGTGCTGTTCGACGGGAAGGATCTGGGGGCCTTGAGGACCGACGGGCTGGCGCGATTGCGCGGCAAATCCATGGGGATCATCTTCCAGGAATACCACCTGGTTCCCTCCCTGACGGCCCGGGAGAACGTGACCCTGCCCCTGGAAATCCAGGGCGCGAAGGACCCGGGGAGCAAGGCCGACGCGTTGCTGGACCGGGTGGGGCTCACGCCCCGCTCCCGGCATTACCCTCATCAGCTCTCCGGCGGCGAACAACAGCGCGTGGCCATTGCCCGGGCCCTGGCCGCCGGTCCGCGCCTGCTCTTCGCGGACGAGCCCACCGGCAATCTCGACGAGTCCACCGCCGAGGAGGTGGAATCGCTGATCTTCTCCCTCATCGCCGAACAGGGCCTCACCGCCGTGGTGGTCACCCACAACCAGGAATTGGCGGCCCGCTGCTCGCGGGTGCTGACCTTGCATCTCGGCCGCTTCGGCTGAGCGCAGGCAGGCCGCCGCCCGGATCTTCCGCGACCCTATGCGACCGCCCCTCTTCCTCCGCCTGCTCAAGCACAAGCGGGGGGCCTGGATCTCCTTCGTCTCCATCTACGCCCTGGGGCTCTCCGTCTTCCTGGTGGTGAACGGCCTGGCCAAGAACTTCCAGGAGGAGATCCGCGTCAAATCCAAGGAACTGCTGGAAGCGGATCTGCGCGTGCACGCGCGCCGCCCGTTCACGGGCGCGGAAGAGGCCGCGCTGGCGAGACTGGTGCCGCCGGAATCGCCCAAGGCGGAGGTGTGGGGGTTCCTGTCCATGCTCCGGGCCGGCGCGGCGAAGGAAGGCGCGGCCATGCCGGGCGCGGCGGCCGGGGCCAGCCGCCTGGTGCAGGTCAAGGCCATTTCCGCCGGGTATCCCCTGGTGGGCGGGTTCACGTTCGCTGGCGCCGCGGCAGGGAAATGGAGCGGGCGCATGGAGGATTTCCGCAGCGGCGAAATCCTGATCCCGCGGGAGTTGTTCGCGGCCCTGAACGTGCGCGTGGGCGACACCGTGAGCCTGGGCGGCAAGAGCTTCATCGTCAAGGACGAATACAAGACCCGCCCCGGCGGCAACTTCGAGTTCTGGGAAATGGGCAGCCGCGTGTACATCCCCTTGGAGGACATGCCCGCCACCGGCCTGGAACGGAAAGGCAGCCGCATCTTCCGCTACCGGTTCTTCATGCTGCCCGATCGCGTCGATCCCGCGGTCTTGCGGGACAGCCTGGACGCGGCCCTTTCCGATCCGGAGGTGGAGGTGTCCGTGTACACGGATTCCGGATCCGATCTGAGCCGGAGCTTCCACATGGTCACGGCCTTCCTCAAGATGCTCAGCCTGTCCGCCTTCCTGCTCTCCGCGGTGGGGGCCGCGTTCTTCTTCCGCCATCACCTGGTGGGGGAGAGGAAAACCGTCGCCGTGCTGGCTACGCTCGGCGCGTCCCGCCGGAGCATCGTGGGGATATACGTGGGGCAGAACCTCTTCCTCTCGGCGCTGGCCGCCCTGATCGGCATGGTCCTGGCGCGCCTGTGGAGCGCGGGCCTGCCCATCCTCATCCGCAAGTTGTACGACATCGACCTTCCCTCGGCCCTGCCCCTGGGCACCTTCTTCATCGGCCTGGGCCTCGCCATCTGCACGTCGCTCCTGTTCGGCTTCACCGGGTTCGCGGGCCTGGGCAGGATCCCCCCCGCCACCTTGATCAAGCCGCTGGAGTCCCAACCGTTGGGAGTGCCGCCGCGCATCGGGCTGTTCCTCCTGCAGGGCGCGTTCTTCTATGCCCTGGCCATGGCCGACAGCCGATCCTGGCTGCTCAGCGCCCTTTCCGTGGGCGCCATGGGCGGCGCGTTCCTGCTGCTGGGCGGCTTGGGCTGGGCGGCCTTCGCGGCCCTGTGGATGCTGCGTTCACGCCTGGGCTACGCGCTCCGCATCGTGCTGGGATCGATTCGCTGGGGCCGGGAGAAATCCCTGCTGGCCTTCGCGGCCCTGGGGTTCGTGGCGTTCACCTCCTGCCTGGTCCCGCAATTGCAGGATCTCATCCTGAATGAAATCCGGGTCCCCAAGGGGCGCGTGATCCCGCAATTGTTCCTGTTCGACATCCAGGAAGAGCAGCTGGAAGGGCTGCAGGCCCTGATCCGCGGGCGCGGGCAGGAGCTGGCGCTGCCTTCCCCCATGGTGCGCGCGCGTCTGGAAAAGGTGAACGGCGCGCTTTTCAAGCGCGATGAGGGCGGCAAGAAGACCCTGGAGGACCGCAACCGCCGGCAGTTCCGCAACCGGGGGTTCAACCTGAGCTACCGCGACAGCCTCTCCGACGCGGAGACATTGGTTTCCGGCGCGTGGTGGAAAGGCCGGGCGGCGGAAGGGACCCTCCCCGGGATCAGCATGGAAAAGGAGTTCGCCAAGCGGCTTGAGCTGAAGCTGGGGGACCGCCTGCTGTTCGACGTGCAGGGGGTGGAGGTGGAAGGCCGGGTCACCAGCCTGCGCCAGGTGCGCTGGGCCTCGTTCCAGCCCAACTTCTTCGTGCTGTTCCAGCCGGGGGCCCTGGAAGACGCCCCCAAGAGCTTTCTCGGCACCGTCAGGCAGATGTCCGGGGACCAGGCGGAGGACATCCAGAACCGCGTGAGCGAAGCCTTCCCGAACGTGACCATCCTGAACCTCAAAGACGTGATCGGCAGGACGGTGGAGACGCTGGACAAGCTGACCTGGCTGGTGCGCTTCCTTTCCGGCTTCGCCCTCCTGATCGGCTTGGCCATCCTGTGGCTGGTGGTGGACGCCCTGGTTTCCGAGAACCAGCGCACCATTCTCCTGCTGCGGGCCCTGGGCGAGCCGCGCGGCCGCCTGGCGCGCCTGTTCCTGGCGCATTACGCGGGCTTCTGCCTGGCCGCTGGGCTCACCGGCTATTCCCTGAGCCTGGCGGCCGCCTGGATCATCAACCTGGTGGTATGGCAGGTTCCCTGGATCCCCGCTCCGGGGATTTTCCTGGCCTGCGCAGCCGCGTCCCTGGGAGTGGGCATCCTCTGCTCCCTGTACGCCGCCTATCGCGGCGCCGGCCAGCCCTTGCGCGGCCTGCTCTCGCTCACGCGCGCTTGAGACCCTTTCCGACGCGCCCCATGCCCCCGGGTTGCGCCCCCTCTCCGCGGCGGATTACAATTGCCGCGGAGGCCGGACGATGGAGCGATGGGGGAGGCTGTGCGCCTGGGGCGCAGGGGGCGCGATGCTGGCGATCGCCGCCGGCCTGGCGGCCCTGTCCGCCGTGCCCGCGCTTTTCGGCCGGGAGGTGGGGGCGGGTTTCGCATCCGTGGAGCGGAGCGCCTGCGTCCTCGATCGCGATGGCGCGGCCCGGATAGTGGTGGCGGGGGACTCCCGCGCCAAATCCCAGCTCATCCCCGCCCTGATCACCGCGCGCACGGGCGAGCGCTGCGTCAACATCGGCGAGGCGCTCGACTTCGGCGGCGACCTGGCCACCCTGGTCAACGTCCTGCGGAAGAACCCGGGCATGCTGGCGACCGGGCCCATGCTCGTCATCAGCGTCTCCATGGACGGGGTGAACGACATGTCCGTGGAGAACGCCCCGGCCGCGACCCTGTACAATTTCTCCCTGGCGGACCATCTGCGCCTGACCGCCGGCCGGCCGCTGGAATATCCCCGCTTCCTGGCGGCTTCGTTCCTTCCCGCCCTGAAAAGGGACGCCCTGCACCGCTGGCGCGGGGACGGATTCGCCTGCGGGGAAGGGGTCTACCTGCCGCCCGCCATCCTGGCCGCGGGCGGGTACCGTCCCTTCCAGGGGCAGCCCCCGGGGCCGTCCGCGGCCGCCGGCAGGGGGAAACCTGGACGTTACCTTCTGGAGGGGGCCAGGTGGAAGGTGTACCGGCAATCCCTGTCCTGGTTGGCGGCTTCCCCCGCCCGGGCGGTGGTCCTCTACGATGCGCCCATGGATCCGGAATGGCTGCGGAGCCCGGAAGGCCGGGCCCCGGCGGCGGCGGAGTCGCGCTTCGCCGCCATGGCCGCGCGCGAGGCGTCCCTCCATGCCAAGGTCCGCTTCCTGGATTTTTTCTCCCGTCCGGTGCCGGAGCTGGGTCCCGGGGACTTCTACAACGGCAACCATCTCAACGCGGCGGGCGCGGCGATCTTCACCCGGATCCTGGCGGACAGCCTGGCGCCGTTTCAGGACCGCGATCCCGACGCGGGCCACAACGGCGAAAGCGCCAGGCCCGCCCCGGAAGCCGCCGCCAGGTAGGCCCCGGCCGCCAGGCGGTGGAAGGGAAAGGCCGCCGCCTCTCCGCGCAGGAACCAGAAGGCGGCCAGGCCCGCCCCTCCGGCCAGGACGCCCATCCAGGGGCGGTACCGTCCCGCCAGGACCAGCGCCAGCACCAGCCCCGCGGCGACGGGAACCGCGTACAGGAAAGCGGACAGCCGGTAATCCTGGGAGATCCGGGAGCCGGACGTGAAGGCGGAAAGCAGGCGGTGCGGGCCCGCCAGGCGCTCCCGGATCTCATGGGCCGCAACGGGGCTGCCCATGGAGTAAAGCCATGGCATGAAAAAACTTAGCAGCATCAGGGCGGCCAGCGCGGCTTCCTTCCAGCCCCGGCTGCGGGCGGCTTTCCCCATGTTCCATCCTCCTCTCACAGCTATAAAAGCCCTTAAAAAATAACCGGACTTTTGGATGTTGCAGGCCTGCCGGCCCCGATTTTACGGATGCCATGGGCCCGGGAGTTTAGTAGAATGAATACGGAAGACGGCCACCGTCCGCTTCGCCTTCGCTCTCGGCGCTCGGTGTTTCACCGTCAGGTTCGGAGAAGGAACTCCCCATGATTGAAGCGTTGGCTCTCAATATGGCCGGCATACCCATGGACATCGTATCCTGGAAGAAGGCCATTACCCTCTGGTCCCTGGGACGGGCGATCGTCATCGCCGAATACGATGATCACGTCGTCCGTTCCCCGCGGTTCTCCATGCGCATCCCTTCCATCATCCAATGCCTGGACATGCGGGTGATGCCCAGGAATTTCACCAACTTCCTGCCTTTCAACAGGAAGAACATCTTCGCCCGGGACAAGGGCCGCTGCGTCTATTGCGGCGTCAAGGTCACCATGGCCAGCTTCACCATCGATCACGTGATCCCGCGCAGCCACGGGGGAGGCACCAGCTGGGAGAACGTGGTGGCCGCCTGCATGACCTGCAACAACCGCAAAGGCAATAAACGCTGGAAGAAAGGCGAACTGAACATGTTGCAGGAGCCGTACGCGCCCAAACTCACCAAGGCGGCCCCCCGGAACCTGGTCAACAAATTGAGCTTCAAAACGCCCCACCAGTCCTGGAGCGACTACATCTACTGGCGCGTCTCCATGGCGACCTGAACCTCGCTTGACCCCCTGAAAACGGCCCAGGTTCGCGGTTTTCCGCCCCGGGTGACGGGAATTTTCGCTTTGGTTATCTTGGATCCCCTCGTGTTTTCCAAGGACCGGTAAGCGACGTAATGGAATGGTTCCGCAAAGCTAAATCCGGCATCGGCACGCTCATCAAGAGGGATACTCCGGTAGACCTGTGGGTGAAGTGCGACGGATGCAAGGAGATTCTGTACCGCAAGGAGTTGGCCGCCAACAAGTACGTGTGCGAGCACTGCGGCTTCCATTTCCGCATCGGCGCCAACGATTACGTGAAGCTCCTCACCGACGAGGGCAGTTGGCAGGTGATGGATACGGGGCTCAAGTCCACCGATCCCCTCAAGTTCGCCGCCAAGAAGAAATACAAGGACAGCCTGCACGATGCGGAAAAGAACACCGGCGCCTACTCGGGCGTGGTGGCAGGCATGGGCGAGATCAAAGGCATCAAGGTCGGCCTGGCCGTGATGGATTTCCGCTTCATCGGCGGGTCCATGGGCTCGGTGGAGGGCGAGAAGATCGCCCGCGTGCTCAAGCGCGGCCTGCAGCTGAAGATTCCTTCCATCGTGGTCGCCGCCTCCGGGGGGGCGCGCATGCAGGAAGGTTCCCTTTCCCTGATGCAGATGGGCAAGACCTCGGCCATCATCGCGCAATTGCACCAGGCGCGCATCCCGTACATTTCCGTGATGACCAATCCCACCACCGGCGGCGTCACCGCCAGTTTCGCCATGCTCGGGGACGTCAACATCGCGGAGCCGGGGGCCCTGATCGGGTTCGCGGGCGAGCGCGTGATCCGGGAAACCATCCGCCAGAACCTGCCTCCGGGGTTCCAACGGGCGGAGTTCCTGCTGGAAAAGGGCATGCTGGACATGATCGTCCCGCGCAAAGAGCTCAAGGAAACCCTGGCCACGGTGCTGGCGCACCTCCTCTGACCGCACGCGGGGACGGCCCATGACCGCTTCCGGTTCCTCCCGCATCCTTCCCTCGACCTACCGCGACTGCCTGGACTTCCTGTTCCGGCGGAACCAATTCTCCATCAAGCTCGGCCTGGACACCATCAACGCCTTGTTGGACCGGCTGGGGCGCCCGGACGCGGGGATGACCTTCCTGCACGTGGCCGGCACCAACGGCAAGGGCAGCGTATGCGCCAACCTGGCCTCCCTGCTGCGCGCCTGCGGGTACTCCCGCGTGGGCCTGTATACCTCTCCGCACCTGGTCAGCTTCCGCGAGCGCATCCTGGTGGACGGGGAGCCCATTCCGGCGGACTGGATCGTGGACTGGCTGCGCCGCGCCATGGACCCCGTCCTGGAGCTGAACGCGACCTATTTCGAATGCGTCACGGCGCTGGCCCTGGACTGGTTCCGGGCCCGCGGCTGCGGGGCCGTGGTGCTGGAAACCGGCCTGGGCGGGCGCCTGGACGCGACCAATGCCGTGCGTTCCGCCCTCACGGTGGTGACCTCCATCTCCCTGGACCACACCTCCATCCTGGGCGGCTCCGTGGAGGAGATCTGGCGGGAGAAAATCGCCATCCTCAAGCCGGGCGCGCCCATGGTGGTGCAGGAGGACCGGCCGCACCTGCTGGCGGAGCTGCGGGCCAAGGCGGAGGCCGCGGGAAGCCCCGTGATCGGGATGGGGGACCATCCCTGGCGCGAGGCGGAGGGGGCCCTTCAGTTCCACGGAAGGTACGCCACCTACACATTACCCTCCCCGCTGCGCGCCGAAGCCCACCAGCGGGACAACCTGGCCCTGTCCCTGGTGGCCATGGAGACGTTCCTGGACGGTCCGTTGCCCCCGCCCGGAGTCCTGGTCCCGGCCCTGGAGGCTTCCCGCGTGCCGGGCCGCACCCAATTGCTGGAGGCGCCGGGCATGCTGCCGGTCCTGCTGGACGGGGCCCACAATCCCGGAGGCATCGCCGCCCTGGAGACCCATCTGCGCCTCGCCTACCCGGGCCGCCGCATCCTGGCGGTCTTCTCGATGATGCGCGACAAGGACTTCGCGGCCGTGTACCGCTGCGTCGCGGGGTTCGCCGCGCAGGTGCTGTTCCTTTCCCTGGAAGGGAAGTTCCCGCGGGCCCTGGGCTATGCGGAACTGCAAGCCGCCTTGGAACCCGGGGAGCGGGAAGCCTTGCGGCTTTTCCCCGCGGGCGCGTCCGGCCTGGCGGATATCCTCGGGAAATCCGGCGGGAATGGATTCGACCTCGCCGTCGTGTGCGGCTCCCTGTACCTGCTGGGGGAAGTCATTCCCCGGCTGATGCCGCATTACCCCCAGTTGGCCTGGTTCCGCCAATTCGAAGGCGAGGCATAGCGGCGCCGTGCGGTCCCGGGCGGCGGCAGGTTCCGGGCATCCGGCAAGCCCCAGTTTTGTAACTTTACCCTCTTATGTTCGACGACTTGCCGATACTGCTGCTCCGGTTCTTCGTGCTGACCGTTTCCCTTACCGTCCATGAAGCCGCCCATGCCTGGGTCGCCTTCCGCCTGGGGGACGAGACCGCCAAGCGCATGGGCCGGCTGTCCTTGAACCCCCTGGTCCACATGGATCCGCTCGGGTCCTTGATGATCCTGAGTTCCATGCCGCTGGGCTGGGCCAAACCCGTTCCGGTCAATCCCCTGAACATCCGCAACCCCCGCTCCGGCCTGCCCCTGGTGGCTTTCGCGGGCCCCCTGTCCAACCTGTTGCTGGCCCTGGCGGGATGCATCGTGCATTTCCTGCTGGGCGCCGCCCTGGTGGGATCGGGCTGGTACACCATGCTGGCCTGGTTCATCATCGTGAACTTCAGCCTGGCCATTTTCAACCTGCTGCCCATCATGCCTTTGGATGGGTCCAAGATCATCACGGCCTTCATGTCCGACAAGGTCGCGGACGCCTATGAGGCGAAAATGGCCCAGTTGGGGATTTTCCCCCTGATCGCGATTGTGGCTTTTGAAGCCCTGGGGAACCATCAAGG
This sequence comes from Fibrobacteria bacterium, assembly GCA_035275285.1. GTDB lineage: Bacteria > Fibrobacterota > Fibrobacteria > UBA11236 > UBA11236 > Chersky-265. The sequence goes on from DATENA010000255.1 coordinate 12,145, forward strand.
GGTGATCGCCCTCTGGTTCCGCCTCTGGAAACCCCTGATCTATCCGATTTTGGCGCTTTTCGGGGTTCCGGCGGGGTTTTATCCCGGCTGATCAGCCAGGTTAACCCCCTTCCACTCGGGGAGTTGGAAAAACCGCCCGTTAAGGTTAAATTTCTCAGCCGATTATAAAAGTTACCGGAGGCTCGTTTGCCAAATCATAAGTCAGCTATCAAAAGGGTCATCACCTCGGAAAAGGCCCGCCTTGCCAATCGCGCGGTGCGCTCCGCCATCAAGACCAGCCTGAAGAAAATCCGCACGGCCGACAAGAAGGAAGCCATCCTGGCCGAAGTGCCGGTGCTTTTCTCCATGCTGGACAAGGCCGCCCGCCGCAATCGCGCCGGAATCACCAAGAATACCGTCAGCAATTACAAGCGCAAGATCCACGCGCTGATTGCTTCCAAGAAGTAAGGCCACCCGGTCTGGACGGGGACTCCCTGGGTCTTCCGTTCCCTCAGGGGTCAGGGATTAGGAGCCAGGGGTAAGGGAAAGAGAAAATCCCTGCCACCGATGCCAAGCCGGTCAGGGTAGACGCCCATGACCTACCCCTTACCCCTAGCCCCTAACCCTTCTCTTCTTCTCCTAACCCCTTCTTCCTCCCCCACATCCCGCGTTGCCGCACGCGACTCCGTCGCCTATTAGTGCGATAATAGCCTCCATGAAACCGCCGGTCCTCATCGTCGATGACGAGGTTTCCCTTTGCGGGCTCCTGGAAGTGTTTTTCGAGAAAAAGGGCTATGCCCCCGTTTCGGCCCATAACGTAACCGGCGCCCTGAAGCGCATGGAGGGTCCCGAGCCCTTGCTCGCCATGGTGGATCTCACCTTGGGTCCCGAGTCCGGCCTCACCGTGGTGAAGGCCCTGATGGAGAAATACCCGCGCCTGCCGGTGGTGGTGATGACCGCCTACGGCACGGTGGAGAAGGCCGTAGAGGCCGTGAAGCTGGGCGCCTTCGACTTCATCTCCAAGCCTTTCGAGATGGTGTTCCTGGGCAAGGTGGTGGAGAAAGCCGTGGCCACGCGCGTGCTCGAGGACGAGAACCGCGAACTCAAGAACTTCATCCGCCGGCAAGGGGTGGAACTGGTGGGGCAATCCCCCGCCGTGCGCCAGTTGCGCGAGCGCATCGACGCCATCGCCGCTTCGGAAAGCACCGTCCTCATCACGGGAGAGAGCGGCACGGGCAAGGAACTGGTGGCCAAGCTCATCCACCAGAAATCCCTGCGCGCGCACAAGGCGTTCGTGGTGGTGAACTGCTCGGCCCTGTCGGAAAACCTCCTCGAGTCCGAATTGTTCGGCCACGTCAAGGGCGCGTTCACCTCGGCGCATGCGGACAAGGAAGGCCTGTTCGCGGTGGCGGAAGGGGGCACGGTGTTCCTGGACGAAATCGGCGAGATGCCCATGCGCACCCAGGTCAAGCTGCTGCGCGTGATCCAGGAGCGAGAGATCACTCCCGTGGGCGGCACCGCGTCCGCGCGCATCGACGTGCGCCTGCTGGCCGCGACCAACGTGAACCTGGAGGACGCGGTGGCCCAGGGCCGCTTCCGCGAGGACCTCTATTACCGGCTCAACGTATTGCGCATCTATACGCCGGCCCTGTCCGAACGCGGGGACGATGCCGCGCTGCTGGCCAACCATTTCCTGCAGCGCAAGGCCCACGGCCGGAAATCCTTCACGCCCGGGGCGCTGGCGATGATCCAGGCTTATGCCTGGCCGGGGAACGTGCGGCAATTGGAGAACGCGGTGGAGCGGGCCATCGCCTTCAGCACGCGGGAGACCATCGAGACCCTGGAACTGGATCTGAAGGCGCCCGCGGGCGGGGCCGCCGGGCAGGGAACGGCCGCCGGCGAGGCCGGGGCCGAAGGTTCCGCGCCGTCCCTGGAAAGCGGAGCGGTTCCCACCCTGACCGAAATCGAAAAGGCCTGGATTTTCTGGGTGCTTTCGCAGAACCATTGGCACAAACCGACGGCGGCGAAGATTCTGGGGTTGGATATCTCCACTCTTTATAGGAAAATAGAGAAGTACGGCCTGAAGGCCCAAACATAACGCAAGTGCGTGCGGATGCCCGGGTTATCCGCTTTTTTCGCAGGGGATGAGGTATCGCCTTGAATATGCGCCTGAAGATCATTGCGTTCTCCGTACTGGCCGCCCTGGGCGCAGCGCGGGCGCAACCGGCGGTGATGGAGTCCTTGCGCGAGGCCGTCGTCTCCCGGTGGGAGTTCCAGAAACGCTTTCCCGTTTCCCGGAAACTGTTCCGCAACGGCGCCTCCGAAGGCGAGCGCATGATCCTGATCGGCCAGTTGCGTCCTCTCGCCACGCCGGCCACGGCGGCGGAAGCGGCCGCCAGCACGCCCGTTCCGGGAAGCCCCTCGCAATCGGCGATCGGCACCATGTGGGCCAACTTCGCCTTGGGAGTGGCCGCGGAGAAATCCCGGCCGGGCGCCGGCGAAGCCGACCTGGAGGCCGCGGCCAAACAGGCCAAGGGGAACCTGGGCCTCAACTACGAGCTCGCGCGCATCCTGGGCCAGATGGGCATGTACCAGCGCGCGCATTCCTGGCAGATGGAAGTGCACCGGAGCATGCTGGAGAAGGGTTACACGCGCGTTCCGGACCTGGCCAAGCTGGAACTGTGGAAAGTCCGCGAGACCATCCGCCAGGGCCGTTTCCAGGTGGCGCGGCAGGGAATGGAGTTCGCCGGGCGCCTGGATCCGCTCTCGCCCTGGGTGCCCTACCAGAACCTGACCCTGCATTTCCAGGAGCACTCCCCGTTCGGCTGGGATCTGGGGTTCGTGTGGACGTCCCTGATCGAGACGCTCCACATGCTGCGCTACTACGACGTGCAGACCCTGTTCCTGGTCAACCTGTCCCGCTGGTTCCGGCTGGGCATGGGCATTTTCGGGGCGCTGGGGCTGCTGGTCCTGTTCATCCGGCATTTCCCCCGCATCGCCCATCCCTGGGCGGAAAAGATGCCGCACGCGGTGGAGTTGCGCGTGCGTTACCTGGCCATCGCCCTGGTCCCGCTGAGCCTGGCCGTGGGCGGCGCGGGCTACGTGCTGCTGGGGCTGCTGGGGGCGATGCTGCTGTGGAAGCATTGCGCGCAGGAGGAGAAGTCGGTGCTCAAGGTGGTCATGATGGGCATCGCGCTGGTGCCGTTCCTGGTGATGTGGGAACGCTCCATGGTGCGCCATCTGGACAACCGCACCGGCGTGAACCTGTACCATCAAGCCTGGTCGCGGGGCTACGAAAGACAGCTCTCGGAAAGCTCCAAATCATTCCCGGCCCGCACCCATGAGGACTCCGTGTACCGGGCGCTGGCGCTTTCCCTGCAATACAAGAAGCAGGGCAATTACCTGAAGGCCGCCGAATTCGGGCGGGAGGCGAACCGGGTCGATCCCGGGGCCGTGTTCGCCTTGCTCAATGCGGGCAACCTGGACATGGCCACGTTCGAATACGGCAAGGCGGTTTCCGTTTTCGAACGGGCGCGCCGGGACGCCCCCAAGATGGTGGAGACCTGGTTCAACTCCAGCCAGGCCGAGCTCTACAACAACAATTCCTCCAAGCACAAGAAGTTCCTGGACCAGGCCGCTGAGCTGGACGCGCAATGGGTCACCCAATGGCTCAAGGACAATGACGAGAACTTTCCCGTCTACCCCGCCACCCGCAAATCCATGGATCCGATGCTGCGCACGGGCCAGGCCTGGTGGGCCTCCTGGCGATCCCTGCTGAACCTGGACTTCCTGCGGGTGAACATCCGCGCCGGGATCCTGGACATCCCGGGTTCCTGGATATTGGCCGCCGTGATCGCCGCCTCCCTGGGCCTGTTCTTCCGCTTCCGGCATTATTCCCGGAACACCCACGGCTGGGATCTGTTCGAATGCAAGATCTGCGGCCGCATCATGTGCCGCACCTGCCGCAAGGGCGTCCATTGCCAGAACTGCTTCAAGACCGTGGCCGGCGTGCACGAGAACCGCATCCGGGTGGAACTGGTGTCCAGGCTGCGCAACCGCTCCGCCTTGGCCGTCGTGCGCACCGCCTCCGCCCTCAACGCCCTGTTCCCGGGCATCGGGCATCTGTACCTGGGGCGCGGCGGAGGCCGGTTCTTCTGGCCCATGACGACGTCCCTGTTGATCGGATCCCTGTGGGGCCTGAACCACATGGTCATGGAATACCCTTCCTTCGTGCTGGGGCCCCTGCGCTGGCTTCCCTGTCTGCCCCTGGCCGCCTTGTACGGCCTGTTCAACCTGAAGCAACTGCGCACTCCCGTGGACCTGGGCAGCGTGCTCCCGTCCTCCACTTCCCTGGAACGCGAGGCCGTGCGATGATCCTCTCCGGCGAACTCAAGGATTTCTCCCTGGCGGACGTGCTGCAGTTGCTTCTGCAGCAGCGCAAAACCGGGGTGCTGGTGCTTACCGATATCAGGGAAAAGGCGGAACTGTTCATTTCCATGGGCAACCTGACCGGCGTGCGCGTCAACGGGGAGACGCCGGAGGGCAAGGTCAAGGAAATCCTGGTCGAGACCGGCAGGGTGGGCAAGGCGGAAATGGCCGAACTGGAGGCGATTTCCAGGGATATGGACCGGCCCCTGCTCGCCACCTTGACGGCCAAGGGCCATTTGCAGGACGAGGACCGCAAGGAATGGCTGCAGATCATCACCGAGGACATGGTTTGCGAGCTCTTCGGCTGGGCGAACGGCCGGTACGAGTTCGGGACCGGGACCAAGGCCCAGGTCGCCGGCCAGCTCAACATTTCCACCGAGTTCGCCTGCATGGAGGGAATGCGCCGCATCGACGAATGGCCCCGCCTGCGGGAGGCTCTCCCGGACCCGAAGATGGTGTTCCGGCCCACGGGGAAGACTTTCGAAGGGGATCCCCTGAGCTGGGACCGCCTGGTCCTGGGACTCGTGGATGCCCGCAGGAACACCCAGCAAATCGGCAAGCTGGTGCCTTTTGGCTCTTTCCGACTTTCCGAATGCATGGTAAATTTATGGCACGGCGGACTTATCGCCCCGGTCATGGCGGCGAGCGAGGGGCTGGAGGCCCCGATCCAGGCCGATCCGCAATCGGAGAAGGATCGCAAAACGGCCATGGTTCTGGGAATCGCCGTTCTGTTCCTGGTTTTCGCGACGGCGGTGCGGTTGTTTTCTATCTGGATGGTGGGAGCGGTCGAACGGACCGGGACGGAGTGGCGGGATCCGGATGACTACGAATCCGCCATCTCCCATGCCACCGCCAGGGACAATATGGAGGTTTTCTTGATCGATCATGCCGCCCGGAAGGATAGCCTCCCCAAAAGCCTGGAGCCTTTGGTCGAAGACGGAGTGTTGAATGCCAGGGAAGTGTCCGGATCCGGCAGCGGAATCCTTTTCTACCACAAAACCAGCGAGAAAGCCTTCGTCCTCAAATAGCGCCCCATGACCAGCGAAACCCAGCATGAAGTCAAATCCGCCTCCGCCATCCTGGCCGAGGACGTCATTTGCCAAAGCTTCATCCAAAGCTCGAGCACGCTGGCGTACGCCTGCCTGCTCATCCGGCAGGGGAAGTACGATTTGGCCGTGCACGTCCTGCACAGCCTGGAGGCCAAGCAGGCTTCGCGTTTCAAGGACATGGTCTTCTACCTGCAGGCCCAGATCGGCGTCGAGACCGGTGAATACGCCATGGTCAAGAAGCGCCTGGTCCCCCGCGTGCACCAGCATCCCAACGACATGGTGGCCCTGTCCCTGCTCGAGTGCTGCGTCTATCACGAATGGATCGAATGGTCCAAATCGCGGCCGCCGCAGGATGCCGAGCCGGGGAGCCGGGACATGCCCGCCGTTCCGCCGCCGCCCCTGTCCAACTCCACCTTCGGAAACGCGGAAGCGGCCGCGGCCGCCGCCTATGCCGCGGCTTATGACGGGAACGCTCCTCTTCTCTCCTCGTCCACCGCCGAGCCGGGCCGCGGTTCCGGCGAAGCGCGGCCCGTCAATCGCTTCCTGGCATCCGGCGGCCCGGACGCGGCGGGCAACGATACCCCCCTCTCCGGCCTCCTCGACGCCAAATCCCCGCGTACCGGGGTCAAGCCGGCGGCGGCCAAGCCCGCGGTCCCGGCCGCGTCCCGGCGGGATTCCGGGAACCAGGCTTCCGCGGTCCGGTCCGCCGCGGCTCCGGCCAAGGCATCCGAGCCCGGCCCGCCGCGCATGGTCCCGAGCGGGTATGCCACCGGAAGCCAGGACGGGGACATGGGCATTTACCAGGTCCTGGCCGCCGATCAGAACACCCAGGCGCTGGCGGTCTGGAACGCCGGCAGGGACAAACTGAAATCCGCCTGCCGCAATCCGGAACTGGATTCCCTGGTGGCCCTGCTGCCCCAGGAGCTTCCCGCCTCCGTCCAAGACGCCTGCACGGCGCTGGAATGCGGCACCATCCACAAGATCTGCTTTTCCTTCCAGGCCCTGACGGTGACTTCCTTCCATGCCGGCGCGGAGAACCTGGGCCTGGTGACGGGCAACATCAACCAATCGCTGTTGACCATCGTGCGCGCGGAGAACACCTTCCGCAAGCAGGCGGCCTCGCTTGCCCAAGCGGCCGGCACGGCCTCGGCTCCGCGGCCCCCGGAGTTCGCGTCCAATGAGTAAGATCGAATCCGGCCCGGTGCATATCAACAAGCTGGTGGAGTCCCTGGACCTGGACGACTGCCTGGGGTACCTGAGCCTGGTGAACGGCATCCAGGGCGCGGTCCTCTACAACCGCGAAGGGCTGGTGGTGGGTTCCGGCGAGGACACCCATGAAAGCCTGTTCATCGAGGCGCCGTATTTCCAGTCCGGTTTCCTGGAGTGCCTGGACCGGTGCGCCATGCTGGGGCTGGGACCCTTGGACCATGCGGTGACCTTCACGGACAGCCGCTTCCATCTGGTCATCAACGTAGAACTTTCGAATCTGTTCTTCCTTGTGGTGACGGGAGCCCGGGGCAGTTATGAGTTGTTCAAATTCCGGATTGAACGTGGGGCGCAAGCCATCGCCCGACTGTTGCATGCACGCGGCTATTTACGGGGATGAATTGGATGTTAACTATATTGGAGAGGATAAATCAGATCAAGGGCGTCAAGGGCTCCAGCATCGTCAGTCCGGACGGGATTGAGATCGTTTCCCACTTCCGGACCCCGGTCCCCTCCGACTTCATCAGCGCCTTGATCGTATCGGTGCAACAGGTGGCCAACAAGATCGTTTCCAATGCCCAAGCCGGTTCCCTCATGCAGACCATGATCGAGGCCAGCGAGGGCAAGTTCTTCGTGCAAGTCATTGAACTGGGGTATCTGGTCGTGCTGGCGGACAGCCAGGCCAATACCGGATTAATCAGGGTGGAAATCGCGCAAGTGAGCCCTTTAATCAAGTAACCAAGGAAAATCCCGTGGCATCCATCAATTACGCAACCAGGGAAATCAGCTGCAAGATCGTGTATTACGGTCCGGGGCTGAGCGGGAAGACGACCAACCTGCAAATCATCCATCGCAAGATCCCGGACAAGGACAAGAGCGAGATGGTGTCCCTGGCCACCGAAACCGATCGCACCCTGTTCTTCGATTTCCTGCCCCTGGACCTGGGCTCCATCAAAGGCTTCAACACCAAGTTCCAGCTGTATACGGTGCCGGGCCAGGTGTACTACAACGCCACCCGCAAGCTGGTGCTGCGCGGCGTGGACGGCGTGGTGTTCGTCGTGGACTCCCAGGTCGATAAGCTCCAGGAGAACCTGGAAAGCTTCGCCAACCTGCAGGAGAACCTGCGCGAATACGGCCACTCCATCGAGAACATCCCCTTGGTGCTGCAATACAACAAGCGCGATTTGCCGAACGTGTATCCCATCGAGCAGCTCAATTCCCTGGTGAACAAGCATAAGCTGCCCTATTACGAGGCCGTGGCCGCCACGGGCGTCGGCGTGTTCACCACGCTGAAAGCCATCGGCAAATCCGTGATCGATAAGTTCAACGCCAAATACGCGGGCTTCCAGGGCACGCGCCGTCCCGCGCGTCCGGACGCTCCGGCCGCGCCCGCGCCCCAGGCTCCCAAGCAGGCTCCGCCGGCTTTCGGCCAGCTTCCCCCCAAGCCCGCCGGCTTCGGCAACGCCGCCCCGCCGGGCCAGGCGCCCGGCGCCCAACCGTTCCCCACCTTTC
>DATENA010000256.1:0-8319 GCA_035275285.1 Fibrobacteria bacterium
CCCCTCGCCGGAGGTTTCCGACTCCTGGACCATCCCGCCTTCGCCTTCGCCGCCCTCCTTGACCACGATGGCCGCGCTGTCGTAGACGTCCTTGTGGACGAAGATGGGGGCCTTGTAGCGGAGGGCCAGGGCGATGGCGTCCGAGGGGCGGGCGTCGATGTCCAGGTCCTCGATGCCTTCCTTCTTGAAGTAGACGCGGCCGAAGAAGGTGTTCTCCGTCAGGGAGGTCACCTGCACCTTGGTGACTTCCACGTCGAGCATGCCCAGGACGTTCTTCATCAGGTCATGGGTGAGGGGGCGGGGAGGGGTCTGGTTGTTGAAGGCGATGGCGATGGACTGGGCCTCGTTGGCCCCGATGAAAATGGGGAGGACCCGGTTGTCGCCCCCGGCCTTGAGGAAGACGATGAAGCCCAGGTTGCTTACGGAAATGTTGTCGATCTTGGTTTCGAGGAAGTCGTTCTCGTCCGCTTCGAAACTCTCTTCCGGTTCCTCATCCATCGCAAAATCCTTGGTCGGGTCCGCTCTGATTCAAAATAACCAACCTCTTAAGATAACCAACCGGGCCGCGCCGTGCACGGATTCCGTGCGGAGACCCTTCAGACATTGAAGAGGAAGTGCATGATGTCGCCGTCCTTGACGATATACTCTTTGCCTTCCTTGCGGACCAGTCCCTTTTCCTTGGCCGCCTGCCAGGTGCCGTGCTTCACGAATTCCGTGAAGGCCAGGGTTTCCGCGCTGATGAAGCCGCGCTCGAAATCGCTGTGGATGACGCCGGCCGCGTTGGGCGCGGTCCAGCCTTTATGGATGGTCCAGGCGCGGACCTCCTGCTCGCCCGCGGTGAAATAGGTTTGCAGCCCGAGCATGGAGAAGCCTTTGCGGATCACCATGGACAGGCCGGACTCCTTGAGGCCCATTTCCTCCAAAAAGGAGGCTTTTTCCTCGTCGTTGAGTTCCGCGATCTCGCTTTCGATCTTGCCGCTGAACACGAGCACTTCGCTGCCCTGGGTCCGGGCATAGGCGGTCATGGCCTTCACATGGTCGTTGCCCGTGTGGATTTCCTCTTCGCGCACGTTGGCGCAATAGAATTGGGGCTTCAGGGTCAGGAGCCCCAGGTCTTTGACCAGGGCCGCTTCTTCCTCGCCGAGGCCGGCGCTGCGGGCGGGGTTGCCCTGATCGAGGGCGGCCTTGAGCTTTTCCAGCACCTCCACGCGCACCTTGGCCTCTTTGGCTTCCTTGGTGGCCAGGGCGGCCAGCTTCTTGTCCTTGGAGAGCTTCTTGTCCACCGTGTCCATGTCCCGCAGGGCCAGTTCCATGTTGACCACGTCCGCGTCCCGCACCGGATTCACGGAGCCGTCCACGTGGGTGATGTCGATGTCCTCGAAGCAGCGGACCACGTGCATGATGGCATCGGTTTCCCGGATATGGGACAGGAACTGGTTGCCCAGGCCTTCGCCCTTGGACGCTCCCTTGACCAGGCCGGCGATGTCGACGAATTGCATGACCGCGGGAATGATGCCCTTTTTGGGTTTATAGACCTTTGCGAGGTCTTTGAGGCGGGAATCGGGAATGCCCACCATGCCCACATTGGGTTCCTTGGTGCAAAAAGGGAAGTTCGCCGCTTCCGCCCCGGCGCTGGTCAGGGCGTTGAAAATGGTCGATTTGCCCACATTCGGCAGGCCGACGATGCCGCATTTGAAACCCATGGCGAATATCCTCTGATTAACCGATTTTTACGGTTTTGGCATGAAAACGAGAAAAAGTACGATTTTATCGAGCGGGTTGGGAATTTATTTTCCGGGTGCCCTGAGTGGATTTTTTCATTCCATGCAAGGGTCGGGCCAGGTCGATTCGAAGACGGATCAGGCGTTTTATAGGATAATATACAAGATGAGTTCAATGTGGCGCCAACTCTCATATAATCAAAGACTTAGCTGGGTTGTGTCCGGGCTTCCGGGAGCGTGCCATGGCTAAGCTTCGCGCCCAGCTTCTCCGCATCCAGCGGGAGAATTATGAGAAGAACCAGCGGCAGGTCAAGCGCAGCCTGGGGTCCAATGCCTTCGTCGCCAAGTACGGCCGTGAATACCATCGCTATCTGAAATCCTACCAGACCCTCTCGAACAAGACCGAATTGCTCCGCCGCGTCCTGGCCAGCGACGTGGTATATCATGGTGACTATCATACTTTGCGCCACTCTCAGCGCGCCATCCTGGCCATGCTGCAGGAATTGGCGGGCAAGCGGGAAATCATTCTCTGCCTGGAGATGTTCCACGGCAAGGACCAGAAATGGGTGAACCTGTACATGTCCGGAGGCCTGGAGGAGAAGGCCTTCCTCAACAAGATCCGCTATGCCCGCAACTGGGCCTACAATTGGAACCCCTGGAGGCACATCCTCGACTTCTGCCGGGAGCGCAACATCCCCGTGCTGGGCATCAATACCCAGGTCGAGGACCCGGAAAGGTCCTTGCAGGCCCGGGACGTCTTTTCCGCCCAGGTGATCGGGCAGGCCCTAATCCGCCATCCCGGCGCCCTGGTCTACGTGGTGGACGGCGATTACCATATCTCGCCCAACCATCTGCCCAAGGAAGTGGATAGCCGGGTATCGCCCTTGGGGGTGGCCCCCCAGCGCACCATCATCTACCAGAACGCGGAAAACCTGTACTGGATGCTGGCCGCCGAACACAAAGAAGAGGCGGACGTGCTGCAAATCGGCCCGGACAGCTTCTGCCTGATGAATACCGTGCCGGCGACCAAGCTGCAATCCTATCTCGATTGGCTCGAGTATGCCGAGGAGGGTTATTTCCCCGTGCGCGGGAATTGGGCCGAACTTTCCGGCGAGAATTACTTCTCCCAATTGCAGAGCATCATCCAGAACCTGGACTCGTTGTTCCAGTTCCGGTTCCCGATGGAAAGCCTGGAGCGGCTCACGGTGTATTCCTCCCGCAACCTGGACTTCACCGAGGTGGTGCAGGGCACTCCCGAGCTGCGCGGGCATATCCGCCGCATCAACGACAAGATCCGCCGGGGAGAAGGCTTCCTGCTGGAATACCAGGAGGGGGGAATGGACTCGTACCTCATCTACCTGCCCAACTCAAGCATCAACCAGGCCGCGGAAGAAGCCACCCATTTCATGAACGTGGTGCTGCGCGGTCCCCTTAAGCAAATGCCCGTGGGCCACGATTATTTCTACGCCAACCTCCTGACCGAGGCCTTGGGGTTCTTCGGCTCCAAGATGATCAACGAGAAGCGCAAGGCGCCCACGGAATCCTCCCTGCGGCTTTTCCTGGGCAAGGTCAAGCAGGGGATGGACTCGCCCAACCAGGCGGAAACCGTGAAGGTGTCGCGCCTGATCCTGCAGCATCTGCATCTGGAAAAACGCAGTTCCCGGGAAATGGATTTCCGCAAAAAGTTCGCGGCCGTATTCGCGGACCGCACGGCCGTGCCCCAGGTCTTCAGCACCCAGCTGGGATACATGCTGGGCAACCGCCTGTACTATGCGGTGAAAAAGGGCCTCATTCCCTTGAAGGACATCCGCGCCCTCTTCTACGAGAGTTTCGATCATCCCGGCCTGGCCTTCGCCGCCTATGCGCGCTTCGTCCAGCAGCTCAAACGCATCCGGCCCCCGGTCCCGGGCGCGCGGGAAGAGCATAGCGGCCCCATGGCCGCCAGCGCCTGAAAGCCCGCTCCCGGAACGCAACCGGATCTTCCTGCGGTCCTGCATAGCCCTTCCGGCCCCGCTTGTGTAGTTTTTAGACATGCCTGGATATTCGCGTCTTCTCCCTTGGTGTTTGCTCGTGTCCGCGGCCGGCATGGTCTCCGCCGCTTCCGTCACCTCTTCCGTGGTCATCCGCAAGGCGGTCTTTTCCGATCGCCAGCTTTTCTGGCCCGAACTGGCCGGCAGGGCCGGTGACGCCGGCAGGGCCGGTGACGCCGGCAAGGCTGGGGAGGCCGGCAGGGCCGGGGAGGCCGCCGGCAGTACCCGCAAGGCTGAAAAGTCCGGCAAGGCGGGGAAGGGCGCGCAGCCCCGGAAAGCCGATGCGGGTGCCGCGCCGGGCGACGGCAAAATTGCCGTGCTGCCGGTCCGCATCCAGGACTACCGGGAATCCCTGCCTTGCGACTCCTGCCATCGCCTTTCGGCCAACGGCATGGAATTCTTCCTGGAGAATTATTTCAAGGACCGGATGCACGATCGCTTTCCCCGCCAGACGGTGGAGTTGATCGCGCCCGAGCAGCCTTTGCTGGAAACGCGCTTGAACCTGATGGCCTTCCTGGACAGCCTGGAACTGCCCTGGGACCGATGGCTGGCCGATTCCGGGCAAGAGGTGGTCTACCGCCCGCATGACCGCTACACCAAGCCGGCCGACCGGAAGCGGATGGACAGGCTGGGAGGCCTGCTGGGGGCCGCTTATCTGCTGCTGCCGGCGCGCGTGCACGTGCAGGTGACGCCTCGCTCTTCCACCTCCCATGAGGGCGGCCTGGAATGGAGCTTCCTGCTGGTTCTGTGGAACGTGGCGGCGGGAAGCCCGGAATGGGCGCTGCAGTATTCGGAGCGTTCGGACCTCATGAACCTGGATGAATCCCTGGAAGGCCGGCTGGACAAGGGCCTGGGAAAGGCCTGGGACGCGCTTCCCTCCGAGCTGACCTCCCTCTGGGACGCCGAGCCCAGGTGAATTCCATTGCGCCGCAGCGCGCAATGGGCCTAAAATATAGGGGTGTTGCGGCTTTTTGGGGCCTCGGGGCCCGCAGCCCGGCCGAAGATGCATTTGCCCGCTTGCGCGAAAATGGGGATTTAACGATAAGTTAAGGAGGAGGTCTCCGCGCCATGAAGGTCATCCGTCCCAATTGCCGCACCCAGTTCACCGCGGCGGATTACGATTTCCTCGCATCCGTGCTGCCTTCCGGCGCCGGGCCTTCCCAAGGCATCATCCGCCTGGTGGAGGACCGGGACAGTCTGGACGTCCTGCTCGACAATCCCCGCCTTTTCCGCGCGGTACTGGACCTGCGCAGTTGCCTCCGCGTCTCCCTGCATTTCTACTTCTACGTGCTGGTGCGGCACGCGCTCCTGCGGGAGGAGATCCAGGATCGGGACGTTGCGGACTACGTGGCCGAGGTGCTGGCCGAATTCTCCCTGCTGCAAAGGCTGCGCAACCCCAACCCCAAGGACGATCGGCACCTGGATTACATGCACGAGATGCTGGACGCCCTGGAGCGGATGGAGGAGGAAGAGCGCTTCGCCATGCAAACGCATATCGGCAACTATGCCCTGTTCCTGTCCGGGATTTTCCCCGCCCGCCTGCAACGGCGGGTGGAGCGCCGCGCGGCCCCGGGATTCCGGTTCTACGAAGAGCTGGGCGCATCCCATTTCCGCATGGCCGGGCACCATTACATCGCCCGCAGGCTGGACATGGTCTCCATTTTCATGACGCTGGGCCGGGCGTTCCACGTCACGCGCCTGGCGCTCAACCACCTGGCGGAGAAGCTGGTATTCCTGGAAACCGATCGGGCGGTGCGGGACCTGTTCCTGGAACTGGATAAGCCCGGCTGAGGCCCGCCCAGCGCGCCCCTGCCCCTGCCTTACAGGGTGAGCCGGCCGAAGGACATGACGAACAGGATCACGTTCAAGGACATCAGCACCAGCCAGCCGATGGCGCAGACTCCCAGGGCGCGCCAGGTGCTGGTATAGTCGAGGGCCTGGCGTACGGCCAGCACGAAGGCCGCGAGCATCCACAGGAAGACCACCCCGCGGATGATGGCGCCCAGCCCGGGCAGGAATCCCAGCACCTGCAGCATTCCCGGGGCGCTGGAGAAGCCAGTGCAACGGAGCAGTTCCCCCATGTCCGCCCGGGTTTGCGATTCCGGCATCAGTTTGCTGCCGATGAAGAAGCTGAGGAAGGCCCAGACCACCCAGCCTATCAAAGCCACCAAGGTGTGCAGGAGCAGACCGTACCATCCGCCGCTCAAGGCTCCGCCCACGCCGGCCGCCAGGCTGGAGAGGACCACGGTGAGCACGGCCTGGCCGTTGGCCGTAGGATCGGCTTCCACTTCTTCGTACAATTCCGGGTCCAGTTTGATGGCCCGGATCAGCCTGTCGCGATATGCGGTCATGGCGGCCTCCGGGGCCGCCGGTTCCCTTTTGGAAACGGGAGGCCCAACCGGATAAAGCTAAATTCTGCGCGCGCCGGTGGAAATCGCCGCGAGGCGGGGAGTCCAGCGCGGTCCGGTTTTCGGAATTCCCGGGCGATGCGATTTCATCAACGGCGATTGCGAGAGAGTTGTTGACAGGAGCGAGTGTTTGGGTTACATTGATCCCACACCAATTCGGTGCGGGGTGGAGCAGCCCGGTAGCTCGTTGGGCTCATAACCCAAAGGTCTCAGGTTCAAATCCTGACCCCGCTACCAAAATTAGGCCCTCTAAGTTGTCGATTCTCCCAGAGAACTGACAATTTCAGAGGGCCTTTTTATTTCCGCCCTTTCCGACGGAACCCCACCGAATCGTACCCAGTCCTACGCACAAGGGTACGCCTCGGGCTACACTTGGCGACCTCCCGGACATGAACCGGGCATCCTGGGCGGATGCAGGTTTCGCGTAAACGGTCATGGGTTCGAATCCCGCCATCCCGACCAATTAAAGAAAGCCTGGTTTTTCGCAAGAGAAGCCAGGCTTTTTCCTTTTTGGAGTTCGAATCCCTCCGTACAACCCTCTTTCATATTTTTCACAGGATGGAAAATCCGGGCCGGAATGAGCCTTGCCATTGCGGAAGCGGCAAGAAGTACAAAAAGTGCTGTCTGCAAAAGGATATCGAGACCCATGGCCGGAAGGCCCTCGATTTCAGCTATGAATCCCATCTCGCGATGCGTCGGGCCGTGACAGATAAACTGGATCGGATCATCACCCAGCATGCCACCAAGGAGGAAATCCAGGCTTATGCCGATTTCTATTGGGATACCCCCCTGCTCGACGATGGCGAGTTGGAAAGGTTGAGGAAGGATGAGGTCTCCTTCACGGCGCTAAGCAATCAGATGCTGGCATCCCTGTCCGATGCTTTCGTTCTGAAAGGCCAGTCGCCCGCCCGGTTCGCGCTGAGGCAAACGCCTGATAGGTTCTCGCAAGCGGAGCGGGAATTTCTGCAAGCCTACGAAGACGCGCGGATGACCTATTTCCAGGCCCGGGAGTTCTTCCCTGAAACCGGCCGTCTTGTGGTCGAGGATCTTTTCGACGGAAAGCGCTTCACCATATTCGATAAAAGCGCATCGACAACAGGGCGTCTCTACGACATCCTTTGCGGGCGCTTGGCGCCCATTCCCAGCAAGGATGGATTCGCCTTCGAGTCGCTGGGCGGGAGCATCATCCCTCCCCGGGAAAAGGACCGGCTTCTGGAAGCGTTGGAGTTCTTGCGGGCGGATGAACGGTTGGATCCAGTTCCGGAACAGCCCCTGCACGGCTTTCTCGAAGCCAACCCCATCGTATTTTATTGGGTTGATCTCTGGATATGGCATGCCACCCGCTTTCCTCCCATGCCCCGGCTGGCCACCTCGGACGGCGAGGAACTGGTTTCCATCCAGGCCCGCTTTTCGACGCCGGATTCCGGGCTTCTGGCCTCGGCCCTGGAGCGGCAACGGAATTTCCGGATGGACGAGGAGAAAGGGGGCCGCATTTTCACTTGGCTCAATGCCAAGGGAATGGCAATGGGCACCTTGCGGATCAGGAAGGGCTCGAATGAACTGCACCTGGATACCAATTCCCGGGAACGTTTCAAGAAATGGGAGAAGAAGCTGAAAAGCCTGGGTGAAATCACCTTCCTCGGAAAAAAGGAAGAGTCTTCCGCCTCAATGCTGTCCAAGGCCATGAGAAAGGGTCCTAGCGGCAATGCCGAGGAGGGAAAATCCCGCAAGATACCCCCCCAGGGTGGCCTAAAGGATGCGGATTTCAGTGCGATATTTCCGCAGGTCAAGGAGATGATGATCTCCCGGTGGATCTCCGAACCCGTGCCGGCACTGGGAGGACTCACGCCGATAAAGGCATCAAAATCCCCTTCCGGCCGCAAGCGCCTGAATGAATTGCTCGAAGAATTCGAGAACTCCAACGCCAGGCTCCCGGCCGATCGGCAAACCATGGTCGTGATGGATGTCGATGAATTGCGCAAGCGCCTTGGAATGGAGGAGGACTCTTGAATCGCGCCGCCTTGCGCCGCGAGGCCGGTCCGCGCTCGCTCGAGCGTGGGGAGATCTGTTTCAAAACGGGGAAGGTAAGATCCCTGGCCGAGCACGAAGGCACCCTGGCGGCCAAGGTGCAAGGGACCCGGTCGTACCGGGTGAAGCTCT